>JBCNPI010000074.1:0-20201 GCA_039593415.1 Rhizobium sp.
CCTCGCTAAGCTGTTGGGGCTCGGCTTCGGCCGATCCGAAGCAACCCCCGATCTCAGCTTATCGCGGGGGTGAGCCACCTTCACCCTGAGAACATACGGTCTAAGCAAATCGACATGGCTGGTGACAGCTCTGTTGCCTGGTAGTGAGAAGATGTCCCGCCACACCGTCGCGGGAGGGGACATCGCCGGCTTATTTGCATGCTTCTCAACGCTTCGCGAGAAAGCCAAACGGCGGAAGGACAGACTGTACCCATTGGTCGTAATTCAGGAAGCCGGACTGGATGGCTTCTGGCTTGGGCGGGTGCTGAGCAAGGAAGCCTGGATAGAAACCCACATCGTAGAGGCCGCATCGATCGCCATGCCGCGTCGACATCGTCGGGCGAAGACTGATCGTATTGACGGTGAAACGCTGATCCGCGCGTTGATGGCATGGAAACGTGGCGAGCCTCGTGCGTGCTCAATGGTGAAGCTTCTCTCACCCGAGGAAGACGACAACCGACGGATTGGGCGGGAGCGGAAAACTCTGATTGCGGAGCGTGTCTTCCACGTCAATCGCATAAAGGGACTGCTCTTCACACAAGGAATAAGGGACTACGAACCCGTCAATCGGGATCGACGGCAGCGTCTGGACGAGCTTCGAACTGGTGATGGCCGTCCATTATCAAAACACCTGAAGGCCGAAGTTTGCAGAGAACTTGATCGCCTCGAGTTGTTACTCACACAAATCAAGGCTGTCGAAGCCGAGCGAGATGCCCTGATCGTTCACGAGACACCGGCAACGCCGAAAGAAGCGACCGCTCTTTTAGGCATCAGAGGAATAGGGCCGGAATTCGCTACAATACTCTATACCGAAGGCCTGTTCCGACACTTCGACAATCGACGCCAAATCGCATCTTACGCAGGCCTTGCCCCCTCGCCTTGGCGAAGCGGCAACGTCAATCGCGAACAGGGCGTGTCAAAGGCCGGAAATCCGCGTTTAAGAGCAACCATGGTCGAGCTCGCCTGGCTATGGTTGCGGCACCAACCGAAGTCGGCACTCACTTGTTGGTTCAAGGAGCGCATTGCTCAAAACAGCGGTCGTCTGAAGAAGCCGATGATTGTGGCACTGGCCCGAAAATTGCTGGTCGCACTCTGGAAGTATGTCAGTTCCGGCGTCGTGATCGAAGGCGCAATCATGAAGAACGCCTGAAGCGCGAGCGTCTGCGAAAAGCAAATTTTAATCCTCAGGGAGTGATTGCCCTGACGGATCCAGGTGAACGGACCGGGATTCCTTTTGGCTTCAACCGCCGGTCTTGAGTTTGGTCCCGTTCTCCTGAGCCCGCGCCCGCGAAAGCGGGAAATTGGTGCCTGCCGCCAAAGTGCGGCGACCGGATGTGAGGTTGTACAGGCGCGAAAACCGGGCCGGTAATTGCTATGGGCTCAGACCGTGGATCCGTTTACCTAGGAGAAATTCGATGCCACTCGAATGAACAATTGACAAAAAGCCTGATGTGAAGGAATCGAACCCGCAACCTCAGTTCTCGGCCGAGAATATGGATACAAATCAACGGCATCAGAATCTGCTGTCGATCAAGTTACTGCATGATCTATCCGCTTCCGCGCTCCGAGCATCACTTAAACGCAATACCTAGCGCGCCTAAAAACTCTTGCATGATGTCATTGACGTCACGCTGGCGCAAAACTCGCGCTTCTCTGATTTCCGAGTCGTCTGAGGCACCTTCAATTTCGAACTGCGCGACGGCAACGTTGCCCTCGCGAAGGTAGCCATCGTCTGGCTGCGGGTCACAAAATCGGTTGAGCAATAGCGTGAGGGCACGTTCGATGACCTCACGGTCGTTGCCTTTCAGAGCCTCCTGGAATTTGGCAATTGCACCGGCGAGCCCGCCTTCTCCATGTTCGAGGCAGTAGACGAGATCGTGCGCATCTTTGCGCTCACGCCGGTGATCAAAGGCAAACGCCTTGAGGCATGTGAATGCCACGATATCAGCGTAAGGGATGGACTCCGTCGAGCGGCCCTTTTCACCTAACAGGTCAGCGGTGACCTCCATTCGGTCGTGGTGGCGAAACACGAGCGACGCGTGAGGGATATTCACCGCAGAGACATTTCCTTCCGTCGGTAGTTCCTGCAATGCGCCGCCCCGGAGCTTCGGATCGTCTGCCAAGAACTCCAGAATGACGAGAATGCCATGCTCGGTCTTGGTCTGCCAACGCCAATTGACTTTATTGCCCTTGTCATTTTGCGCGCGCTCGAAGCCCATTTTTTTGAGATTCTGCTCGAGCGTCCGGTACGCCTCGGTGTCGGCGAGAATCGAAAGATCGACCACGACATCGATATCGCCGGTTCCTGCATGGGGCGGGACGTCGGGCGGCCGCTTGGTGACGATGTAGCGCGGTGCCAGACCACCGACCAGAAAGACGGAATCGCGCCAGGGGCCGAGGCTGCTGAAGAGCGTAACCAGGACGCGCTCGCAGTCCCGGGTGACATCGGCACTGTATTCGGTCAGTATCTGAGGCTTTGTCATTCGGGTACCGCGAGTTTTGTCAGCCGAAGATGCTCGGCTAGTTCCTTTGAGCGACCGCTGTCAAGCTGCAGAAGGTCGAGGTAAGTTTGAAGTGGGTCTGTGACCCAGACATGATTGACCCGTTGACGAAACAAAAAGTCGTGGCGTGGATTGGAATCTATAATTCCCAGATTCCAGCCCTCTTTAACAGCCCTTGCTCCCAAATTCAGGAGAAGGTTTTCGCCGCCGTGATCGATGCGACAATGGATCTGGGATATTTTTGAGAGGTGCGGCGCATGGATCTGCCCAGCCATGAGCCCCGATATTTCGTAACGAATGCCCGTATCGTCGCAGATCCTGTCAATCTCATGGATTGCCTCATCGATGTTGGCCATCCGCATATAGTACAAGCGGAGCGACTTTGGCTTGAGCGAAGCGATATAGGAAGACCACTCGTCAAGGAGCGCGCGGGGATTGGCGAGCATCCTTTCCTTCGATGGACCGGCCCCCTTGGAATCCACCCATTCGCGGCGCTCTAGTTCGATAAGAACCTGGGATGCAGTTGTCGGAGACACGGATGCTCGCTCGGCCAGTTCATGCACACCGAACCATTGGTCCTTGAACGTCCAAACCCCGTGGAGGGCTTGCGCGCGACTTCCGACGAACAGGCTGTTGAGCGATCGAGCTTGCCGCTTTAAGGCAGGCTTTTCGATGAGAACAAAAAGATTGTCGGCCGAAAGATAGAGGCTGCCGCTACGATCGAAATAACCAATCTTCTCCTCGCGCAGAAGCGCCCTGGCACCAGGGGAAATGGAGTCGGCCATTAATAGCGGGAGAACTCGGACATCGCTTGGCGGCATCCCCGCAATGTATCTTTTTAGCTGCCAGATTGCTTCCCTGACGTCTCTTGGAAAAGCAGATTTTTTGGCTTCGACAACAAGCTTGAACGGTACTTCGGAAAATCGCGCGTCTAAAAGAAAATCGGCGTAAGATCTTCCGATCTTCGCCTCAAACCTCGGCTCAGACGTGATTTCTCCGCCTGCCTCAGTAAGGCTTGTCGCCAACTCACTCAACATATCAAAAGCTATGGGCTCTTCCATCGATATTCCGTGCACAGCAAATATAGCCTTAATGCCGCATATTGGCTGAAATGTCAATATATGCTGCGCAGCAAACAATATGCTGGGCTCTCCTGCGACCGCTAGACGGGAAGTCGAAGGCCGAGAACTTCAGCCTCCTTGAGCCCAGGCGCCGCGTGACAGCCAGATTAAGAAATTTAGGCAGGCGCGCGCGATTTGTGCGCTCAGCGAATTTCCAGCTTTAATTCCCTATATCCCTGTTGCTGGGCTATGACGTGGTCGTCTTCGCAGCGCAGGGAAAAGCGGATCCGTCTCGGCAAGCCGATATTCGGTTCAGGGGGGAATTCCATTCGACAACCCGCAACTTGAAGAAGTAGATTTTGGCACGACTGTTAGATAGCTTGCGGGCTCACGGTACAATGTGGTGCGAATGCAAGCCAATGAATGAACTCACGGAGATATCGACTTTCGACAGTTCAATTCGATTCTTGATTCCCGTGGCCGACGGCGAGCCTACAAAGGCAACACCGCTCCAAGGCTTCTCCGTGAGCCTATGCTATAACGCGCGGCTCATTCGGGCGGCGTCGTTCCTTCCGTCTTCCATATATGATCTAACCGATGATGGTCTACGGACCTTCGCGCCCCGGCGGATCTGCGGGGTTAATCCGATCAACTGGATCCCGATGTCTCCACGGGCGATCCGTTCCACGCCGTTGCCCGCCTATCTGCCTTTCAACATCCTTTTGGTTGGCGCCATGCACGCTGCCGCCGACTTTCGTACTTGGGCGCAATCCTGCGCCATCGCTCCCCTCATCGTCGCAGACAAAGAGGGTGATCTGGCTTTATCGGACCTCACGATCAACGCGTTACAGGCCTACTGCCTTCGCGCCTGCGATCGCCTGCCGCAATCGATCGACCCGGACCACGTCCGTGACGCCAGAGAAGCGCTCCAAGGATGGTCGCTTCCTCCTTCACGTCGTCTCAAATACAAGGTCCAGGGGCATGCAACCGTCGTCCCCAACTTGATGGCCCTGTCGGCCTTTGGGTTTGCAGATATGGTGGAAGGCCCGTTTAACGACATAGGCAACGGGATTGACCCATATGTCGAGCAAGTCGTGGCAACTACCAACAGCATCTACGCGGAGCGAGAAAAATCCGATGCTGGAGGTGCCGGCGACGCCTATCGCAGCTTCCCCGACCTGAACCTGTTTGCGCCGGCGATGTTCTCCCACGTGGCGACGATGGCTCCTCCCGCTGACATGGTGGGGCCGGAAAAGCAGCAATTCTTAACGGTTAGGAACGCCCTTGTACGCCAGACTGGCTACGGGTACACCGCGAAAACACCGCATCAGGCAGAGGCTCTGTTCGGCGCGTCGCTTGAGGAGATCAAAGCAGGGCGAGCCAAACCGTCACCCCACCCGCTCTCGCGACTTCGCCAACTGGAGCTCGCCCTCGCGACCGAGGCGATCGCCGCCCTTTCAGCCTCGGATCTCTCGGCAACCATTCGTCTTCCCAACGCCATCAACACGACATCGGGGGCGGTACGGCAGTTCGCAGCGCATTATCGTAGCGACGGGGACGGATCAAAAAAGCGGCTACGAGCCTTTCAGCAGGTACAGGCAGCACTCGCCTCTGCCTTCCCCGCACGCTTTCTGCCGCTCGTGAAGTCATCAAAAGACGGAGTTCGCATTGTTGCCGACGCGCATGTGGAATGGCTCGATGTCGATGGCCTTCCGCTTTGCCTGAGGAAGAACGTCTCAAGAATTCCTGTCACACCCGGGAACCTGTTCATCGACCAGCTGGCGCCACTTCCTCTGATCAGGCTAATCCCCGAAAGTTTCCGCCGGATCCTCGTCATCAGTGCACTGAAACGCGAAGACCCAATACGGCCGATGTTCGAAATCGCCTTTAATGCCTTCGGCAAGCACTGGCACGAAACGCTTCAAGTCAATTTCGTGGAGGTCTCCAATGCCGACGAGCTCGTTTCCGCTCTGAATGAGTTCGACGGCCCCCTGGTAATCTTTGATGGACATGGCAGTCATCCAAAGGACGGGGTTGGGGTATTGCACCTCAAGGACCAGGAGATTGACGTCTGGCAATTGCGCGACCGCGTTCCGCAACCGCCGCCGATCGTCATTTTGAGCGCCTGCGACACCCACGCGGCCGATAGAAACCATGCAACGGTCGCAAACGGTTTCCTGGCTTTGGGATGCCGATCCGTCCTCAGCTCTGTCTTTCCCCTCGACGCACGCGCGGCCGCCGCATTCGCTGCGCGATTGGTCTTCCGAATTTCCGACTTTATCCCGGCCGCGGTGGAGACATTCGGCCGGGCGCTGACCTGGACCGAGATCGTCTCGGGCATGTTGAGGATGCAGGTCCTGACGGACTTTTTGCGATTGCTTCAGCACAGAGAAATAATCGACGAGGCGACCTACGTGGCGGTCCATCAGAAAGGCAATTATTCCATCAATGGCGGGTCAAGTCGCCCGTTCGAAGATGTGCTCGATCTGCTCGAAGAGGACGGCCGCAGGAGAGAGCTACTGAAAACCTGCCTCGACACGGCGATCGCCAATTCGAGCGCGCTCGCCTACCTGAATCTCGGGCGTCCCGAAACGATCTTGCTGGACACGATGGAGAGGATGGCTAGAGACGATGACGATATTTTGGAAAGCGTGGCGTGAACGCGGCTGCCGCCTAGGTTTTCATCAAAACAGTTCAGGAAAAAAGAGATGGTTGAGCTTCTAAGAACCGAAATCGATACCGAGCATCGATACCGTCTCACCTCGACCGATCGAGGCTATCTCCTGTCATGCGCTCAGCGCGGAGAGATCGGTTTGATGATCGGACCATCGGAATGGCTCTATCGAACGAGAGAGGCCGCTGAGAAGGGGCTTACCCTCATCATGCTCATGAACGCCTGGTGGAGCGCCATGACACAGGGTTATCCTGCCGGCGATCTTGCGAGCCGCTGCGAGATTGCAGGGGCCGAGCATGCCGAGGCGGTGGCGCGCCTCGACGACCAGCCCCTGGTCGGACGTGAGGTCAAGGATCTGCGAGAGTTAGAAGACGCGACTTTCAGCTAAGCCCACGCGGCGTTTGACAGACGGGGTACACTTTAGGAACGGCAGGTCCATGCGCGGGAAAGCAATCGAGTTCATCACGATCGAAGATGTCCGTCAGCTCATTGTGGACGGCGTGAGCGAGAGCCTCAACATCGAATTCAAACTGGATATCCCGGTGAGCCCGGAGGAGCAGAAGGCCCAGCGAGCGAAGGACCCGTCGCTTTCCGTTCCTCGCGGCTGGCAGGGCTCCGGGAGCATCTCGAATTTTGGGCGCGATGCACTTGCCGAAGAGATTGTTGCCTTTGCCAATGCCGACGGCGGGACGCTCATTCTCGGAATGGAGGAGACCGAGGCAGCGCCGCCGAGAGCTTCGAGGCTGAACTTGCTTCCGAATGTCTTTGACCTCGAGAGGCGCCTGCGTGATGCGTTCAACGATTGCATCGAGCCCAGGCTTCCCTACCTTGCCGTACGCTCACTGGTGACCGAGAATGATGGCTCGGGGGTTGTGCTTATCGAAACCTCACCCTCATCGCTTGGTCCTCATTGGGTGAAGAAAAGCAGAAAACCGACCATTCGCAGAGAAGATCGATGTGATACTCTTTCAATGCCGGAGCTTCACGACATGGTGCTCAGACGCGCAAGATCGCTGGACGAGGCTGCCGCACGGCTGGTTGAGGAACGGAGTCGATTCCAGAAGCACTTCGCAGACCACCTCGTTCATCTGAAGCCTGCGAATTTTCACGGGGGCCCGAATGACAGCGGCGTTCCGGCATGGCTGAAGCAGACCGGTCAGGCGGCTTTGGGCCTGCAGGTCACAATCGTTCCACACTTTGGAATCGGTCTCCCACGGCTCGAAAGCTTCAATGGTCTAGTTCCCGATCCCGGTGCCATCGGCATTCTACAGGGCTCAGAGCGGCGACCTACGCATTGGATCGAGACCTACACCTATGTCGAAGGTTCGGGGCACAAAATCCTCGGCGGGGTGACGTCGCGCCAGGAGGGAGGGTTCGACAAGACCGTAACAGTCATGCGCGACGGTCTAGTCACAGTATCCTTCGTTCAGGTCCGTCCGACGTCATCCTGCACATGCACGGCGGATCTCGTTATCACTGCCGCGGGTTTCGCCGTTGGGCTATTCGACCGCTTGAGGCGCAAGAGCAGTTACCCTGCAGCACCCGCCGACGTAAACGTTGACATCCACACGATGGGCGAAGTCGGTATTGGCCGGTTCGATGGGTTCAATGGCGGGGCAGTGTTTGGCCGCTTGGCCTCCCGAACGGTGTTCCCGATTTACACTTTGGGCGACTCCCAGGATATTTCGGTGTTGTTGAACGAAATCAGCGGTGACTTGATGAACGCCGGGGGAATGGATGCCAGTTCCATCAACCCGGTAGCTTGGCTCGATGAAAGCGAACCAAGTGGAGCATGCTCGGGCGTTCCAAAATGAGGTGTAGAGGTGGCGGGTAATGTTTTGACCGTTCGAGAGACCGGGAGCGAGGGGTCGCAGAGCCGGGAGATATCGATCACCGACGTACAGTTTGCGCCACTCGATTTTAACGCTCTGCGGGACGCAAAGCTCCACCAGCGTCTGGACATCCCGCTGAGAGGCCGCGGTCGGGTTCATTCGACCCAGGGTCTTGATATCCACCACGGAAAAATTGCATCTTTCAGCACGATCCTGGAGAGCCGGTTTACATCGAAAGCCATCGGACTTGTGCAGGGCGGATGGCTTCCTTCGGCTTTAGCACATATCGCAGATACAGTCGTGTTACCCGACCGCTGCGTGGTCGCCCAGCTCGCCTCACGATTGAAGGATGGGATTACGAGAGACGGATCCGAACCGGACTTCGTCGACCTCTTCGCAGCCAATCCTGTTCGAATCAACCCCTTGCTTTTTGTGCTTGAGGGGGACCAGGGAAGCAATCCAACGCCCGATCAACTCCGCCGGCACTTGGCTGAAGCACGCACGAAGCTGCGGTCGGCCTTGCCGAACTGCGAGATAGTTGCCGGAGATGACCAAGGTCTTCGTGGCGTACTGGGGCTCATCGAAGACACTCGCGAGGGAGCACAGCGCAAGCAGACATTCCTTCTTGAGATAAATCAATACGTCAAATCACCCGTGAGCCGCCAACGCCGCGACGTTGTTTGGAATCGCGTTGTTGATGCAGCGGCGCGTCACGGTCTTCCGACAGCTTCTCTCGTCGTCTTGGCTGCACTGAGTGCGGTCGTCTCGCCGCAAAAGAACAATCCTGCTAAAGGCCTGCTTAAGTTTGGCCAGGAGTACGCTTTGGCGGATGTCTACAACGCGCTCGCCGACATTCGGGCGCTGGAGATCCTGACAGCTCTCTTCGGTTTTTTTCCGCACGAACATCTTATGCTTTGCACTGCGGACAGGGACATGGCGCTGTTCTGGGTGGGCTTGGCGGCCTCGAACTTTCGAGTTCACGACGGGCGCTGCACGTATGACGTCAGCCCGACACTACTACTTCCGAATATTTCGGCCACTCATTGGGGTTCGGTCTTCGGAACGAGCAACTAGTGCCTCAACATTCGCATGAACGAGCATTGGAAGGCCACCTTATCCGCGGTTCGGCTCGCTCCTCGTGCGTCGTGAGCAAAATCTCCAAACGAAATCATCCTTCTACGCACGAAATTGACATTTCATGCGCTTTAGCTATACTCTGTGCATCAAACAGGCGAGGAGTGCAGAGAATGGCGTTCAGGGCTGATGAAGCCGCCGTCAATGGTTTCGAGCGAGCGAAAAGCTATCTAGTGTCGAGAAATTTCACTCCCGCTGAACGCTTGCGGAGCGAGCGTGCGCTACTGGATATCATCGATGAATGTGGACCAGTTGTTGAAGGCTATCCGACATGGCATCCATTGGTATCGCGTCACGATAAGCACAATCCGGAGACTTATCCCAGTGATCGTTGTGGCTATCAGGGGCTTGATCATACGGTCTATTTCACGCACGGCTTTTTAACCTGCCCATATGTAAACGGCGCGAAAGTTGTCGCATCCGCTAACAGTCTCCCGCACCATCCTCGTGCAAAGATCACCGCCGAGATTCTTGACGTTCCCTTCTACAATACCGGTACCCAAGCGGTTCTTGTTCGATGTGAATGGGATGCAATGCTTGAGCCGGGGAAGCTGGTGCCGAAATCGCTTGCTGTCCCGCTTATGCTTGAGCAGGAAATCCCGGTTTGGCGATGGTCATCCCGGGCGGAGAACTGGGAAACCATGCGGCCTTATCTTCTCGGCGCTCCACATGGAAGCAGATCATCGCTCTTCGTCAGCCAAGATACAGCACTGGCAATGAAGAAAATTTACCTCGCTATGGTTGAGAGTGGAATGTTCGGTCCCGTGAAGATGAGTTATTTGTGAAGCGAGCTCTGGCCTTGAAGTCTGCGTAAATAGCCAGCCGACCAACCGGCTCTGTCAGCTACTCATCAAGCGATATGGATTGTTCGAAAATGGCGCCAAAGCCGAAACCCGCGGGCTCCTCTCTCCGAGATAAAGTAGCTGGTCTGTTGAAATGCATCCACGCTGACGTGGAGATCGAAAAGGGTCTCGCAGTTACCACTGCGGACGTCTTCTTCATTGATGAAAGCAGCCAGCTTTTTCCGAAGAAAATCGCCGTTGAGTGCAAAGACTGGAAGAAAGGTCTCGCCTCTTCTGACATCGCGGAAATTTATAATCTCTACAGGCCGTCGCTCGACAGCGGCGAAATCGACAATTTATTGATCATCGGAGACAAGGGCCTTTCACAACAGCCATCGAGGTCGACCTCAGCATTGCGTGATGTGACGTACGTCGCATTTGAGCGGTTTGTCACGACGCTGATGAATTTTAGCTACGTTCTCCAAGACAACATTGCGGCTTATCACAATCACGATTCCTCGAAGAACTTCATCCACACCAACGTGAAAGGGCAAAACAAGAGCTTGGAGCAAGCAGCTCTCGATTGGCTCGCATCAGACGAGAATATCCTGCTGACTTACGGTGGATACGGCGTCGGGAAAACCAGTTTTAGCCTGCATTTCTGTAAATTGATGACCGAACGGCACCGATCGGGGGAATTCGATAGGATACCAATCCGACTGACGCTTGGGGACCTCTTCACCAAACAGGACCTCAAAGGTGTCATATGTTCAGCGTTGACCGGCGCCGATGGGGGCGCAGCCGTCCAAAACTTTTCCTACAATCTCTTCCTTCAGATGAACCGTGAGGGATATTTCCTTCTGATCTTGGACGGCTTCGACGAGATGCGTCACGCCATGACGCTCGACGATTTCAAGTTCATATTCGAAGATATGGCCCTTCTTTTCGAAGGCAATTCCAAAACAATTATACTTGGCAGACCGGACTCCTTCTTCTCGGCGGAGGAAGAGAATGCTGTCATCGACGCGATCTTAACGAATGTGCTCGGTGACTTGCGCCGCCTTAGGAAAGTGGAAGTTGACCTGTTGCGCAGGGACCAAGTAGCCACTTACCTCGAAAACTTTCTCGCACGCAAAGCCGCTGATCCAAACATCAGCCGGCTAAGACAATTCAAAGACCGTGCGCTCGAAGACGAGCTCGACATTCTGTCGAGGCCGGTCCAGCTGAATATGTTCACGACAATCATGAGCAGTGCCGCGGCGCCGGAGGGCAAATTCAGCCGATATGACCTCTATTTTCAATTCATCTACCGTTTTGTCCACCGTGAGCATTCGAAGGCGAGCCGCAAGCTAACTGTCGATCAGCTGGGCGATTCGTCCATCGGATACAGCGATCCCCGTACAATATTCATGCAGAGGTTGGCCTGGTGGCTTCTAACCGAGAAAAAGGAAAACCGTTTTAGAGCCAATGAAGTACCGGCCGATTTCGTCCCACAATCAATACGTAATTCGCGCAGCAGCGACGCAGCACTCAGAGAGATCATCGTCGGATCTGTGGTGGAGCACGTTGGCGAGCCCTCCGTACTTGGGACGAAGGGGCCGCGGATCTACTATTTCCCACACAAGAGCTACGTCGAGTTCCTGGTCGCAGAATTCTTCTGTCGAGAAAAATTCAGCATCGAAATGTACACTACCTTCTTCCGTTACATGAATGGCGAGATTCTGTCGTTCATTGCGGAAGGTCCAGCAGAGGCAGTTTCAAACATGCGCGCCGGGCTTGAGCACGCCAAAGGCACGATCAGTCCAGAAGTCCTCATGATCACCGCGCGGGACCCGGCGATCGAGCAGGAAGAGAAGACACTGGCGGAGGGCAATACCACGCCTGGTCGCCTGTACGTCTATTACCAGTACCTTTTGAAGAATGGGAGAGCTCGGCAGGATATCGAAAGCTTCCTATTCAACACTTTCTCGAAGGCGACTCCCGTCAACCGAGTGGGCGTAGCTTACGCGCTATCCGCCGACTATCTAGGTCGATCAAAATGCGAGCCCTTGTTGGAACGTCTTGTTGTTTTCATCTTGAACAAAGTTGGGATCTTCAAGCTCAAGGAGATGCTGACGGGTGGTTCGTCCATTTATTCCGTCGACGGGCCGGCCGCGCACATGGTCTTTCTTTCAACATGCGTGTCGATCGAACGAGGGGCAATCTCAGTGGATGTGCGCGAGATGAAGCGCTTCGCCCGGGATGCCTGTCAGAAAAGCCTGTATGTTAGCGGTTACGACGCCGCACCAAGCAAGGACGCAAAAATTTACACCTTGAAAATCGGCTCCATTCGGGGGCTTTCCGTCGAGATAAAAGAATTTCTCCTCTCTTTGCCGCCCAAGTCATTGCACAGGTTCAGCGCACAGGTGCACGGCAGGGCTGACGAACTTCTGGCAGCTGCTTCAAACACGTTTCGACCGGTGAGAAACTGACCTCATCGGAGCATGATCTCGGTCCCCCTCGTGCCGGTTTTCCGTTGTTGTGACAGCACCGACATCGATCTCATAAGTTCGACTGCGCGAGGCGCGAGGCAAGGAACCGCTCAATCTTTTCACCAACCTCTCGAAACATGAATTTCAGAAATGGCAGTGTATCCTGGTCAGGCAGATAGCGCTGATCACCGGAGCGGATTGCCTCCTTCAATAAGCGGGCGCGCTTCTCCCACTTCTTGCTCTTGTCTTGAGCTACCAACAATTCTTCGCACCCGTATATGCGAAGCGCGAAACCCATCGCCAACGCATGCTCGGGATAGCCGTCACATATTCGGTGAGCCACCTCGATGAGGTGCTTGAAGTCCCAGCCAACCGGTTGCTTCTCGCGGGCGCTCAGAATTCCGTTCATCAGCCCAGTTACTGCTCGATCATATCTTTCGTTGGCCGGAGGCGTTACGCCCCGAGCTGACAATTCTCCAATCAAGCCGCGCCAAGCTTCCTCAGTCGACACGGCGCCCGGCGTTCGCTGGTTCCTTCCGATCCAAAAGGAGCAAACCCGTTGGCGCAAATCGTCATCGCGCCTGTCGATGCGTTCCTTTTCGCGCTTCAGGAGCTGCTCCGACTGGCCTGAGTAGTCGAAGGCCCACGCCGTCTGTGTATCGAGATTGGTGGTGAGATCGCGAAAGGCGACGATTTTCGAGTCCCATCGGTCTTGGATGGCGCCTGAAACAATTTCCGGCACGCGAAAATGTGCCCGAATGTGGAAGGTGCCGGTGTTTTCGGAGAGAACCGTCGTTTCCTCATCAACCACAAGGATGTTCGAGTTGTTGGGAAACAACAGGTCATCCGTCGTCAGCCGGCGGTAATCAGGGTCGAACTCGGCCATTACCCAAACAAGCAGCGCCCCTTCGTCCCGGTAGAAGGATCGCCGACCGGCGACGACGTCCAGAAAGGTTGTTGAAAGTTGCGCCTCAAACGCGACACGCCCGTGCACGGTGATGGCCTGGACATCGGGTTGCCGACGGCTTGCTGGATCTCGCGTCGAGCGCCAATGCTTTTCAGCGAGAATACCATGGTTGGACGGGTCCGCGGACAGACTTCGCACGATCCGCTCCTTCACCAGCCGATGAGCGAGGCTCTCCCGCTGGCCTCGATATTTCAGAGCTTTGATATCCTCCCGGCTCAATAGGGGTCTGGTAACGGAAGGACAGGACCCATCCTCACGACTGTGCCGGAAAAAGAAGCGTTTCTCTCGTGAAGCTACGAGATAAACCGGAGTCGCACACAGAGCGCACCCATACCTCGGTGTGTCGGCGAGACTCTCGCTAATCGACACCCTCTCGGAAATGAGTCGGTCATATCGGCGCCCTGAGATGAACGAGGCAACATCGAGGAAAGCGCCAGTTTCGAGATCGATAATCTCGCTGATTTCGGGATCCTTCACACGCTCGGCGAAAGCGAGAGGATCGAACGTAACGTTTCCTTGCACTGCCATGACCTTCAACTTCGAATCTCCGCGAACCTACGGAGATTCGGTTGCATTTTCGAACGCAAAATGAGCAAATCCAATGGTTGATTGCGTTGTTGCGGAGGGGAAATGGACCGATCCTTTTCAGATAGGCACGGCTACCGCGGGGCCGAGCCGGACATTTCCATTCGCGAAGATGCGCCCGACTTTCTCCGTTTTCAGGTCGCCAGCATCGCGGAAAAATGCGGCCTCCGGCCCAGCGAAATTCGGTCCATCGTTTGCAACGTCCTTTTGGAGGTACCGGATTCCAGGAATTGGAGTGAATATCCGAACATTTGGGACGAGGTTCTTGGGCTGCTCCAGCACTGCGATTGGTATAAAGTCTATGACATCGCCGAAGCTATCTGGCGGTCTCTCGACCGCCGACCTGATCAGCAAACTCGATTTGGAAGCGAACTAAACCGCGTATTTCGTGAGAAAGGCATCGGGTGGGAGCTGAAGCATCCGGACGGTATTGTCTTTCGAGGCGGCCAGACGTTCAAGGTTGCCACCGAAGAGGCCGTCGCCACCTTTGCCAAGAGTGGGAGATATACGGCAGCAGGGGAGATCCGCGAAGCCCTAAAGGATATTTCACGCCGACCCGAACCTGATCGCACCGGCGCAATCCAGCACTCTATGGCGGCGCTTGAATGTGTCGCTCGTGACCTATCCAACGCGCCAAACATGAACCTGGGTCAGCTCATCAATGGTCTCGCCCTCACGCCCCCGTTGGGCGACGCGTTACACAAGCTCTGGGGGTATGCTTCGCAAAATGGCCGACATGTACAAGAAGGGCGCGATGCAAGTGCCGCCGAGGCTGAGCTCGTTGTCAGCGTTGCGTGCAGCATCGCCGTCTTTCTCCTGAACCGGTCGGTATAGCATGCTACCCTTCAAAGGTATGCGGCCCAAAAGATTGGAAGCAACGGCTCTTCACGGTCCATCGAATTCGTACGCCTTATGGCGCTTCACAAAGGGTTCCCGATGCATATCTCTCGCGTTCAGCTCGTTAACTATCGAAACTTCGAGCGCGCAAGTTTTCATTTCAACAAAGGCATAAACACCGTCATCGGTGAAAACGGATCAGGCAAGACCAATCTGTTCCGCGCGATGCGTCTGATGCTGGACGACGATTTCCTTCGCTGGGCCTATCGCATGGAGGAAAGCGATTTTCATCGCGGGATCGGCAACTGGCGCGGCCATTGGATCATCATCAGCATAGAATTCGCGGAGGTGTCTCAGGATGAAGCCGTACAAGCACTTTTCCTACATGGGACCGGAGTTATTGAAGACGAAGCGATCGCTCGAGCAACCTACAATCTCACTTTCCGGCCGAATGCCGCGGTCCGGACGCGATTGTCCCAACTGGGTGAAGACGACCAGGCGGGTTTGGCGGCGATCTTGAACGCCGTCACATTGGACGACTACGAGACCGTCTTCACCGGTAAAAGCACCGCGGACTTTTCTGATCCAGCCGTGTACCGGGAACTAGTCGGAAATTTCGATACCGTGCAGTTTCCGACAGAGCTTCATCCAGTGGCCCTCGGAGGAAGGGTTCCAGGCATAATGTCGGTCAGCAAGGAGGTTTGTTTCACTTTCATCCAAGCCCTTCGTGACGTAGTCAGTGAGTTCCAGGGCCAGAGAACAAATCCCCTTTTGACGCTCCTCCGCAGCAAAAGTGGGGATCTGGATCCGGCAGTGCTTGACCCGATCACTGAGCGGGTGAATGAACTGAACAGTGAAATCGAGGCGATTCCCGACGTCGGAGAAATCCGGGCCGACATTCGCCAAACGATCCGGGATGCTGCCGGCGAAACTTATTCGCCAGCGAGCCTCGCAGTGCGATCGGCTGTCCCGGGTGAAGCTGATCGGCTTTTTCAATCCCTAAAATTGTTTGTTGGGGAGACGGATGATCAGTACGAGGGAGCCATCAACGAGTTGAGCCTCGGAGGCGCCAACCTCATATTTCTCACCCTGAAGCTTCTCGAGTTCAAGTACCAGAAAGCAAAGCAGGCCTGCGCCAACTTCTTGGTCATTGAAGAACCCGAGGCGCATATTCACACCCATATTCAGAAGACCCTTTTCGACCGATTGAGCTACACCGACACTCAGGTGATATATTCGACGCACTCAACCCAGATTTCCGAAGTTAGCAACATTGAGAATGTCAACATCTTGGGCCGGAGCGGGTCGCGCTGCGAAGCATACCAGCCGAGCGCTGGCCTGGAAGCACCAAAAATCCGGAGCATCCAGCGATATCTTGATGCCGTCCGCAGCAATCTTCTGTTCGCGAAAAGCGTGATTCTGGTTGAGGGCGACGCCGAAGAAATCCTCGTGCCGGTGCTGGTCAAAGAGGTGCTGGGTGTGAGCCTCGACGAACTGGGCATAAGTCTGATCAACATCCGCAGCACTGGCTTCGAGAACGTCGCTGTTTTGTTTCACGATGATCGCATTCGTCGACGTTGCGCAATTGTGACTGATCTCGACGCGACCTTTTTCAACACTGACCCGCATCCGGACGATTCTGATGCGTTGAAGATTGCCAAAGAGAAGGCGCTCGGCTCGCAGGCAACTGGCGTCGCACGACGCACTCGTTTGACGGCCTTCAAGGACGGAAACGATTGGATTTCCGTTCACTACGCGCCGCGTACGTTCGAGGTCGACTTCGTTGCGGCGGGCAATGTCGAACTGACAGTTTCGGTGCTCAACTCTGTGTACAGCGACGCCGCAACCATTGTTGCGGCAACCGCGGAGCTGCGTTCCGGCGATGTGGCGATCTACGGAAAGCGGATCCTCGCAATGGCTAGCTACGCCAAGAAGGGTTGGCTGGCAATTCAGGTTGCCAAGTTGGTTACAGGAACGACGCGAATCCCCAGCTACTTGGTGGAAGCGATCTTTACCGCACACAAACCCCTGAGCCGACGAGTGCTAGCGAACATGATTGATCACCGGCTGAAATTCCACACGGATCCGACCGTTATTTCCGAGGCGCAGGTTATGGCGTTGCGTACCCAGGTAGAAGCTTTCCGCGCCGGCGATCTGCAGATTGAACCGCTTCGAGAAGCGATCATCGGCACGATGGCGGGAGACGTCATCATTGATGTTCTGGGATACGCTTGATGGTTTTTGTCTGGGAAGACGGCGACCTCAACGAAGAGCAGGTGGACGCCATCGAGCATGACGGAAGCGTGTACCTTGCCGCCTGCCCCGGGAGCGGCAAGACCAGAGCATTGACCTACAAAATCGCATTAGAGTTATCCAAGCTCGAAAGCGAACGTCATTGGGTTGTTGCCATCACTTACACGCACCGCGCCGCCGAGGAAATCGCCGAGCGGATCGAGCGGTTGGGCGTGGCAACAGACCGGCTATGGATCGGTACAATCCATTCGTTTTGCCTTGATTGGATCTTGCGGCCTTACTCCATCTATCACCAGAAGCTGCAGAATGGGTTTCGCGTGGTGGACCAGCATGAAACTGAAACAATTCTGGACCAACTTTGCCATCAGTCACCGTATCAAGTTCGGGCATTCGATTGCAGATATTATTACTCGACAGCCGGGTGTCAGCTGGAGAATGCGAACCCGAACCGACGCTTGGCTGCGCTTTCCGTGTTGAACGGATACTGGCAGCATCTGGAGGAGAACCGGCTAATCGATTTTGAAATGATCTTGGGTTGCGCTTACGACCTTATCACCGCCCAACCCTCTATTTCACTCCTGCTCGGCAAGCTTTTCAAATACATCCTAATTGACGAGTATCAGGATACAAAGGAGATCCAGTACGCGATCGTCGCCGCGATACTCGGCGCGTCAGCTGGGAATACAAAGACATTCATCGTTGGCGATCCTAATCAGGCCATCTATGGATCGCTAGGCGGGTTCGCCATGAGCCGTTTGGACTTCGCCGCTCTGGCAGGCATTGCACTTGCCGATAAAAGCCTTGCAAGCAACTACCGTTCCTCGGACAGGGTTGTCGACTACTTTTCCAATTATTGCGTCGTTCCAGCGGTCATCGAAGCGGTTGGTCCTGACAAAGAATACCCGAGCGTTGTCTCGTTCAATCAGGAGATCAATCAGCAGGAACTGGACGACGAAATCGTCCGGCTCATCCGTTACAATATCGAGACGCTTGGCATTCCGCCTCATGAAATTTGCGTGGTTGGACCACAGTGGGTCCAGCTGGCTGCGGTCACGAGGCGTCTGGTTGCAGCACTTCCAGAGTATAGCTTCGATGGCCCCGGCATGGCGCCGTTCTCTCGTGACCAAGACAACATCTGGTTCAAGATCTCACGTATCGCCCTGACCCGTCCAGATCCACAGCTCTTCGTCCGACGCACACGATGGGCCAAGGAAATTTTGGATCATCTCAGATCGGTGGGTGTCGACGTCTCAAAGATGTCGCCGCGTGACCTGCTGCGCCATTGCAATAGCATCGAGATTGCTGTGGAGGACGGGCTAGAGTATTTGGAGTTGTTCTTTGCGGAACTGCTGTTAGCTCTCGACATTGAGATCGATCTTTTCCCACCGCTCCAGGAGCACCATGTCGCGTTTTTCGAACGGTCCCGACTTCAAATCCAACGACTGGAAGATGCCGGCGTTCAAGGCGTATCGAGCATTGCCATGTTCAGACGTGTGTTCGCCACCCGAGCTGGCATAACGGTTTCGACGATTCACGGGGTGAAGGGAGCGGAGTTCGATACCGTGATCGCTTTTGCGCTCCTTGAGGGAATGGTTCCGCACTTCTCAGATCCGAACGCGGCAGAGAGCGCCAACAAACTGCTCTATGTCGTTGCCTCTCGCCCCAGAAAGAACCTGCACTTGATCGCTGAAACAGGTCGGATCAGCGGGATTGGCGTTCCATATGAAGCCACGCAGGTGCTCGCGGGGAGTAATTTTGCTTATGATCCTATGGATGATGCCGGGTAGCCGGAGGGAATTTCGCGTGAGGGAGGCCGTGCCTCTATCATAATAACCCCCATGCCCGAAACCTCCCCCTCCCCGTCATCTCCCGCAGGCCGAGCTCCAAAACGATCCGCCGCGCCGCCTGCGGCGTCACATCCAGCGTCTTCGCCACCATCCCGGTCGACACCAACGGTTTTGCCATGACGAGCTCGACCAGCTCCGGCAATTTTGACGACGTCCGCCGACCCTCCAGTTTTCGGTCCATCATCGTTCTCGCCAACGTCAGCCGGTCATGTTCCTTCATTCCGATCTCCGCAGCCGCCAAAAACCCGTGGGCAATCGCAAACAACCGGGTTTCCCGATCGCGATGGCGGCGCCGATCGATGGGGATGGTTTTGAGACCGAGATTGATGGCGGCGAGATGAGTGCCGGTGGTGATGCCGGCTTCCCGAAGGATTGACCCGGAAAACAGCCGGCCGAGCCAGGGCGCATGCTGAAGCACGGACAGTTCGTTCCAGGCATCGAGGGCGACGATCGACTGCAGCACCGCCGGCAGGTTTTCGGCTTGGCGTAGCACGCCGCGCCATTCGTCGAGCCGGGCATCCTCGTCCCAGTCGAGATCGTAGACGAGAGGGTCTCGTTCGCGGGCATCGGCCGAAGCCCGTTCGGGCCTTCTTGCTTGTTCGATGGCCGCCTCAGATCGGGCCAGCATCGCGTCGATCGCGGCGTAGTCGATACCTGGAAGGTTCTCGACGTCGTCGACATCGTCCCCTTCCCCTCCCGGATTTTTTGAAGCGGCCGCGGGCCGATTGACGCCGGCCGACTCCATCGCCCCGGCGCCCACCGACGTGATGTCCGACGTCTGTCGCAATGACCGAATACCCTCGGAGGACAAAGCCCAGTCCGGTGATTGCCCGGCGATGCGCCGACGGGTGCGGAGCACGTCACGAGCAATGGTGAGTTCGTGGGTCGGCGTGCGGATATCGCGAGTGGCGTCGTGGAGGACGAGGTCTTCGAGATGGACGAGTTCGCCGTCGATCCACAGCGAGGCGCAGGCGTCGGCGAAATGCATCCGCTCGATGCAGCCGGATCCGACCGGCGAGCGGGCGATCCGCTCGTCCAAACGTGTCAACGCGACGCCGGCGTCGAAAGCTGGACGCATCAGGGGCGTCATGCTGATTTTCTGAAGATCGTAAGCCATTGAAATCATGGTAAATGATTTCCTAAAGGAACTCTATATCAAAATTACAGTTCCTCACATCGCATGACCGACAGTTGGAGCTATAATCATCGATAGGTATC
>JBCNPI010000075.1:0-20062 GCA_039593415.1 Rhizobium sp.
CGCCTTCTCTCCATCGATCGTTTCAACCTTTTCTCCTTCTATCGCAAGGATCGAGGCGACCGGTCAGGATCCGATCTGAGGAAACAGGTCGAGACGAATATGCGTAGTTCCGGCATCGAGCCGGATGGCGGTCCAATACGGCTGCTGACAATGCCGCGACTGTTCGGTTGGGCTTTCAATCCGCTTAGCGTGTTCTTCTGTTACTCGAAGGATGCGTCGCTCAAAGCCATCCTCTGGGAAGTGGACAATACGTTCGGTGAGCGGCATGGCTACATGATCCCGGTCGAGGCAAACGATGCGTCGGAAATCATCCAGCGGTGCGACAAGGCATTCTACGTCTCGCCCTTTATGGACATGGATCTGCGGTATGAGTTCCGCGTATCGCCCCCAACCGACGTTCTTTCCATCCGGATCGAGACTTTCGATCGCGATGTGCCGGTATTGACCGCCAGGCATCTGGCCCATCGCTGCGAGCTTACGGATCGCGCATTGCTGAAGGTGTTTTTCGCGATCCCTTTTCTGACGCTTCGTGTCGTCGGAGGCATTCATTGGGAAGCGCTGAAGATCTGGCTGAAAGGTATCGGATTGCGGGTACGCCCCCTTCCTCCCGAAAGTCCTGTTTCATTCGTTTGCCCATCTCCCCACTGCAATGAAAATATCCAAGTCCAAGGTTGACATTCATGAGCCATTTTGACGATCTCTCCCGCGCGTCGATGCGTGCGTCCGATAGCACCGAGGGGTTTGGTTTCGTCGGCCGCCTTCTCATGAGGCTGATGCGCGACGTTCGCTACGGCCACGTGAAGATTTTTTTGCCGTCAGGGCAGGTCGTCGAAAAATACGGTGCTGAGCCGGGGCCAGAGGCTATCATCAACATGAAGCGTTGGCGCTTGTTACCTCGCCTGATCCTTGCAGGAGATATCGGTTTTGCGGAGAGTTACCTCGATGAGGACTGGACAACTCCGGATTTGACCGCGGTCATCCGTTTCGCGGCCAAAAACATCGCCGCGTTAGCGCCGGCTATCGAAGGCCGCGCGATGATGCGGCTCTTTAATAGGGCAAAGCATCTGTTCAATGCCAATACGAAGCATGGCAGCCGTCGCAACATCGAGGCGCACTACGATCTTGGCAACGAATTCTACAAGCAGTGGCTCGATCCGACGATGCTCTATTCATCGGGAATTTTTGACACTTCGACAGACACCCTCGAAGCTGCCCAGCAAAAGAAACTTGACCATATTCTGCAAAAGCTTGAACTCGCTCGTGATGATAGTGTTTTGGAGATCGGCTGCGGCTGGGGTGCTCTTTCCATATTCATGGCAGCCCGTGCCAACGCCGAAGTGACTGGCATCACCTTGTCACCTTCACAACTGGCCTGGGCAAGGCAGGCTGCCGCGAGTTCGGGAGTCATGCAGCGGTTGGACCTGCGCCTGCAAGATTACCGCGATCTCGAAGGGCAATTCGATCGCATCGTCTCGATCGAAATGTTCGAGGCAGTAGGCGAGGCCTATTGGCCCGACTATTTCTCGACGTTGAAACGTTGCTTGAGACCAGGTGGCAAGGCTGTGCTGCAGGTGATCTCGATTGATGAGAAACGTTTCGATGCCTATCGGCGCGGTTCCGATTTCATCCAGAAGTATATTTTTCCTGGCGGGTTTCTGCCCTCCGATTCAGCATTGGAGGCGGCTGTTGTAAAGGCAGGCTTCACGCTCACGGTGAAAGAGCATTTCGGCAAATCCTACGCGCGAACACTCCTGGATTGGCGCACCCGTTTTCACACGCGCTGGCCTGCCATTGCCGCCCTCGGCTTTGATGAGCGGTTCCGTCGCCTTTGGCACTACTACCTGTGCTATTGCGAAGCTGGCTTTGAGGAGGGGAGCATCGACGTTGGACTTTATACACTTGAGCACGCATGACAGCAGGCGTTTACAAGGAGATCGAGGCGTGAGAGCGATGATTGGAGCGATTATTTGCCTGATGGCAGCATTTGCAACTGACGCGCAAGCAGCTGGAATCGAGGGCCAGTGGGCGCGAGGAGATGGCAACGCCAAAGTGAGAATTGCCCCCTGCGGATCGGACATCTGTGCGACCAATACCTGGATCAAGCCGGGAACGCCGAGCGAAAAGGCCGGTGACAAGCTGGTGATGACGATCACGCCTACTGAAGATGGCATCTATAACGGTGAGGCTTTCGATCCCCAGCGTGACTTGAGCTACCGGATTACAGTGAAAGTGGATGGTGATCGAATGTCCACGAGGGGCTGTGTAATTGCCGGCCTGATTTGCCGCGGTGTCGATTGGACACGCATCCGCTGATCGACCGAAGGAAGGCCGCTATGGAGAATGTCGTGAAAACCTATGTTGTCGCCTATGTCGTCACGTTGGTCGTGTTCGTCGCCATCGATTTTATCTGGCTGAGCAGCATGACCGATCGTCTCTACCGGCCTGTAATGGCGGAGCTGCTGGCAGCGGACTTCCGGCTGGCGCCCGCCGTCGCCTTCTACCTGATCTACGCTTTCGGTCTTACGGTTCTCGCCGTTCGACCCGGGCTGATCGGGGAGTCAACCCAGACTGCAATAGTATGCGGCGCGATTCTTGGATTTACGGCTTATGCCACCTATGATCTGACCAATCAGGCGACACTCAAGAACTGGTCGACTGTTCTGACCTTAGCCGATCTTTTTTGGGGTACGGTCCTCTCAAGTCTTGCGGCAGGTTGCGGACAATGGATAACGGCGCGTCTCCTCGGATCTTTCACACACGGCTGAGGATCAGGGGCACAGTGCTATTCGCGATAGATTGCCCATTCAAAGATTTAACCGCCAAATTTCGAAATTGAGCGCTATCGCGAAGGCAACCCAAACAGCGAGAGGTACAAGACTGTAACTAGCGATTCGGTCGAGAAGGCGAAACTTGAAGATTGTGAGCAGGATCAAAATCCATTGCGGAACGATGTCGATAAGCCCAAGCAGCGGGCTATGAAGCGTAAAGAATGCCCATGACCATGCGGCATTGAGCGCCAATTGCAGATAAAAGCAAATAAGCGCCGACGATCTTAGCGGTTGGTCTCCTGGGAGAATCCATATGCGCCAGACTGCAAAGGACATAAGTGCATAAAGGCAGGTCCAGACCGGCCCAAAGAACGAATTGGGTGGATTGAATGCCGGCTTGGTAAGACCCGCGTACCACCCCTCAATGTTCGGCAGGGTTGCCCACTGTCCGAGAAGAAGGGTCAGGATGACCGGGATCACCGCGAGGCCGGCCTTCACCAAAGGCTTTTGTTGGATCATCGTTTTTCGCGGCATCATGATCTCTCTTCTCGCGCGCTTCCTGCACGGCGTTTGCCAAGCCGAAACCTTTGTTCCTGCTCGTCAAATCTGATACGTGGATTTTTCTGGATCGGATCATGGGATCCAAGCGGCATTGCCCATCGTAGAAAGCGTATGAATGTTTCAGCACCGCCTATCGATAGCCGTGGCAAACAGAACAGCATCATCGCCTTCGAAAGGAGACGAGCGGTGACGACTTTGCACGAGCACGATCCATTGTCGCGCGAAGCGGTCAATCAACTTGTTCTGGCGCTAGCAACCCGTCAGGATCGTCGGGCCTTTGCCGAGCTCTTCAATTTTGCAGCGCCCAGGATCAAGGCGTTCATGATGCGCTCGGGCTCGACGGCTGAAATTGCCGAAGAAATTGCCCAAGAGGCGATGCTTATGGTCTGGCGCAAGGCCTGTTATTTTGATCCCGCGCGCGCCAGCGCGATGACATGGATTTTCACGATAGCCCGCAACTTGCGGATTGATTTTCAGCGGAAATCAAAGTCGGCAAATCAGCCGTATGGTGACGAAACTGAGGTCATGCAGGCCGCTGAACCCACGCCTGAGGAGATTTTGTTTATCAGGGCGGATGAAGAAAAAGTTCGCGCCGCGCTCAAGACGCTGAGTTCCGAACAGGAGGAGATCATCAGATTGTCCTTTTTCCGTGATCGCCCTCACTCTGAAATTGCCAGGGAATTGGATTTGCCGCTCGGCACTGTGAAGTCTCGTATCAGGCGCGCGCTTGGAAAACTCAGGGATATGCTGGAAGAAACATTATGACGAACAGGCATCATCCCAGCGATGAGACACTCCTCCGTTTCGCTGCAGGCACGTTGCCGGCCGGTCCCTCACTCGTCGTTTCCGCTCATTTGAGTGGCTGCCCTTTCTGTCAAAGGCGCGTGGCGACCTTCGAGGCCCTTGGCGGGGAGATGCTGATCCGGACGGAACCCCAGGCGCTTTCTCCTCGCGCTCTTCAACAAACACTTGCGCGTTTGGATGTAGTTGGGACGCCCAGCCATATCGCGCCGCGCCGCGCACCGGCTTCCGTCGATGGCATCATTCTTCCAAGCCCACTGGCTAATTGTGAAGTAGGTCCCTGGCGTCCCGTGGGGCCGGGTGTCAGGCTTAGCCGTATTCGCGTGCCTCACGCGCCAGAAGCGAAGGTGATCCTACTGAAGGTAAAAGCGAACAAGCACATGCCGGCGCACGGGCATACGGATCTCGAGGTGACGCAGGTTCTGAAAGGATCGTTTTCGGATGGTAATAATCGATACGGGCCTGGTGACTTCGTCGAAGGTGATGATGAGACGGATCATAGCCCGGTGATCGGCAGCGACGGTGAGTGCATATCCCTCGCGGCGATCGAAGGACAGGTCCGTTTCAAGGGATTACTTGGCAGATTGCTTGGGCCTTTCGCCGGCGTCTGATGCGTTTGACTGAATGCTAATGCCGTTGGAGTTTGGCAATGGTTTAGTTGGAACAATAATTCGCCCTGATCATTTCGGTTATGGAGTTACACGAGTAGCAGTACGAGTGGTGTTCGGGTCGAAATAGAACAATGATGGTGAAAGATCCGGTAAATGGCAGCTTTGGCGGGAATATCAAGGAAGATGTTGGTCTGATTTAATATAACTTACTACGTTTTAATGTTGGCATTGGCCATATTAAGAAGCTCGCCTATCGGAAAAACTGTTCCATTTGTTGGATCCATTGAAAAAACAGCTACTCTTGAAATTTAATCGTCCACCCCCAATTTCGCTTCTCGAGGTACGGGATCGAGTATTATGGACCGAGATCGCGATCAGGACGGTGCAAGGAAAGCGGGTGAACGGCTTGTAGCGGCTCATGCGAGCGAGGACCCCTTCGCCGCGGCCTTCAAGGCGACGCGTATGCCGATGATTATTACCGACCCAAACCAAAATGATAACCCGATCATCTTTTGCAACGGAGCCTTCGAACGGCTGACGGGCTACACGAACGACGAGTTGATCGGGCGCAATTGCCGAATTCTGCAAGGCGCGGAGACCAATCGGGAGACTGTCGCAGTTGTCCGCGATGCAATTGCCGGTGGACGCGGCGTATCCGTTGACATTTTGAATTATAAGAAGGATGGCAGCACGTTCTGGAACGCATTGTTCATCAGCCCCGTTTGGGACCGCCAGGGCCAGATTATTTATTTCTTCGCTTCGCAGCTCGACTTTACGAACATCAAAAGCAGGGAAGCGGACCTGGCGTCAGCCCGTCATCAGGCCGAAGAAGCGGTGAAGGATCGCACAAACGATTTGCGCGCCGCACTGACGGCAAAGACCCTGTTGATTCACGAAGTTGATCATCGTGTCAGAAACAATCTTCTGACCATAGCTTCGATCGTCAAGATGCAGTTGAGGTTGACGAAGGACCGGGGCCAGCAAGACGCCCTGATGTCTGTGCTCAACCGCATCGAGGCAATAAGCACTGTCCAGCGTAAGCTTTTTACGACCAACGACGTCACGCGCTTTGACCTGGGTGATTTCGCATATGATCTCGTTTTAAATCTGCTCGGCGCTATCAAGCGCAATGATATTCGACTGACGCTCGACATTTCGCCGGCTTATGTTCCGGCGGCGAGGGCGTCGCCGCTGTCGCTTATCGTGAATGAGTTGGTTTGCGATACCCTCAGTCGTGGGATCAGGGAAGGCGGAGGTGACATTCATGTTGTCATCAAACAGTTCAACGGACGCCTCCTCATCAGGGTGGAGGATATATCGGAACCTGTTACCCCGGATGAGGTGAGCGCAGAATTGAGTCGGCTGCTTCTGGAGAGGTCGGCGCTTCAGGTAGGCGCGACAATCGAGCGAAAGTGCGAAGGGCGGCATACGAGCGTGGATGTCACTTTACGGGTCGAAAGCTAGGAGGAACTACTGCTTTGAAAGTCTTGATCGTTGAAGACGAAATGTTGCTCGCGATGGAGCTCCAATGGGAGCTTGAGGCTGCCGGTCATACGGTTGTCGGACAGGCGGCAAGTGGCGCCCAAGCAATGGAGCTCCTGGAAAACTCGCCGCCAGAATTTGCCTTTGTCGACATCCAGTTGCAGGACGGTCCGAAGGGTATCGATTTTGGGCGAGCGCTCGCGGAAAGGAGTATCCCGTACGTCTTCGTCAGCGGCAATATCAAAAAGCTGCCGCCGGACTTCGCGGGTGCGATGGGCGCTATTGAGAAGCCTTACACAATGAACGGAATTGCGAATGCGCTCGAATATATATCTGCGGTCGTCGCCGGAAATCAGGACCGTCCGCCGCCGGCAAGCCTTGTTCTTGCTGTAGAGTATCTTCAAATCAATTCCACAAAAGGTATATAGCGACTTTGCCTTTCGAATTGCTGGAGAACTCCGGATAACGTCGCACAGTTTGGAATCGTGACCAACTCGGCGTCCAGCATTGGACCGATTATGTCACCTTCAGGCTGGACGACCTTACCGGCGGCTTCGTCTTCGACAATGAACGGCGTGAGGCATGGGAGCTCAACCCCAGCAACGATCCCAGCGCGGAAGTTTTGGTGCGTGCTGGACCGCCAAGAACGATCCGTAGTCGATCAGGCAAGGCCACGCCGCTCGTCGCATAGAGGCCCACGGAGTGACATCTGACCCAATAAGCCCGATTGACACTGCTGGGCTTCCAGATTGGCGCGGCTGCCCGTCTATCCGCGGTTCTTAATATCGTAAAAATGTCGCCCAGCCCGGTTTCCATTTTTCCAGCGTTCAGCAAGCAAAGCGTCAAAATACAGTGGCGATGTTGGATTCAACGCTACCCGGTTTCTGTCTCGAGGGTGCATTAGAAAAGAGCCAATGAGTACTTCAGCCGTAATGAACGATCCATGCACCAACGCCGACAACACTCGGTTCACGTCGCGCTGGCGCGGTCAATAACATTCAAGTCGGCGTTCGGACGCTGCCCAGCGAACCGCTCCATCTTGCAACACCGGTCCATGCGGATTAAATGTAGTTACGTAACCACGATTCTCGGAGGTTCGCCATGACCATCACCACGCTTTCAGGACGAGAACTTAATCAGGACCTTGGGCGCGCAAAGCGCGCCACCAAGGACGGGCCTGTCATTATCACCGACAGGGGTCGGCCTGCGCATGTCCTTTTGTCGTTCGATGAATACAAACGGCTTACAGGCAGAATGCGAACGCTTGGTGACATGTTGGCAGCGCCGGGGGCGGAAGATGTTGACTTGCCGCTCCCGCAGCGCATGGAACGTGCCCAGTCGGTTGATCTGTCCTGATGCTGTTGCTCGATACTAATGTCGTGTCCGAGCTGCGCAAGGTCGCGAGCGGCAAGGCTGATCCCAACGTCGTCGTCTGGAACGAAACCGTCGATCCGGCCGAGACCTTCATTTCCTCCGTTGTCCTGCACGAACTGGAGATTGGCGTCCGGTTGGTGGAGCATAACGATGCCGCCGCCGGAAAGGTGCTGCGCAACTGGCTGGAACATACCGTTCTCATGGCGTTTTCCGGCCGCATCCTGCCCCTGGATGAGGCGGCGGCTGTTCAGGCGGCGAAATGGCACGTGCCAAATCCCAAGCCGATCAATGACGCCTATATTGCGGCGACAGCCGTCACCCGTCGGATGACGCTAGTCACGCGCAATATCAAGGATTTCGAGGGCATGGGTATCGCGCTCGTGAATCCTTGGGATATGTCGGCATAAAAATCGTCTGCATCATCTGATTGCATCTCGACTGGTTTTCTGGCGCGGAATCTACTTTGCTTTCTGTTCCATAAATCCGACTATGCCGGATCGGATGCCTAAGTCATTGATAACGTGGGATACGACACGAAAACGGCGGTTCGATTCCCTTCACATCAAACAGATGTGAGCCGCCCACGTTCACACGTATGCAATAGTCTAATGCGACCGAGACCACCAACATGCCAGAAGATAAACTCGCTCCATGGCGGCGGGCGCAGACAGAGTGGGTTGAGGGGAAGGCAACCAAACCTGGTTGCCTTCCCGGTGCTTACCGGCGTTTCTTCCGCCAGGGCGCATTCTTTTGCCAGTCGCCGGCCATGATGCTGCCGAACGGGATCACTTCGTCGACCACTTCGACAAGGCCGTAGTGCTCGATCTGTGCCCGCACGTTGGCGGCGCTCTTGTATGCGCTCGGCAGTTCCGACACGTCGGCAAAGCCGGAGAAGAAGCGAACGTCGAGGCCGCTTGTCTCCTTCTCCAGGATGGCCGCGATGTTGTTCGGGCTGAGCCCACGTGAATCCGCGCCATACTCCGCCGACAGCTGCCGCATATGGGCACTGCGCGAGATGTTGCGGCCCGCACCATGCGGCGAGAAGCCGAGACCATGAGCGGCATCCATTCCGCGAACGATCAGCACCGGTTCCGCCATGTTCAGCGGAATGATGGTCAGATCGGTCGCATCATGTGCCCAGTTGTCAAACGCAGGCGTCGCGCCCTTTCCATGGTAGAACAGCCCATCAGACTTCCGGAATACGAAGTTATGCTCGTTCCAGAAGCGGTCGGCGATCCTGGCCGAGAGTTTTTCCGCCGCCATGTCGTGAAGGACATAGTGGTTTTCCTTCGTCCATTGACGGATCGTCTGCAGGGCCGACCAGTAGAGGTCGCCCTCCTCGGTATCCGCCGGGATCCAGGCATTCTCGCGATGGGTCTCGGGTGAGAGCTGTTCGCGGAACCGATTGGCGATCTTCATGCCCTTGTCGTAGAGCCGTGCTCCCGGAGCTCGCGAGCCATGATGGGTGACGAGCGCGGTCTCGCCGGATGACTTCATGGTGCCGACATAGGCGAAATGATTGCCGTCGCCCTGCGTCGCGAAGTGCTCGATGCCGGCGCTCAGTGCTCCATTACGCAGATATGGGTTCTGCTCGAAAGCCGATAGTGTCGCTTCGGAAGGCTTGAACTGCGCGCCGCGCGGGCGTCCGCCCGGACCGAAATGGGTTACCGAGTGCACGGCATCCAGCAGCGATTTCGGATCGATGCCCGGAAAGATCGAGATCGCCATCGAGCAGCAGATATCAGCCGAATGCATGCCGGGATGGATTGCTTCGGAAGCCACTACGCCGCCGACCGGGATCGTGCCGACGGGACCTGCCGGGCAGGCGTCCGGCATAATTGCTGCCGAACGGACCACCGGCGTGCGCACCAATGCACGCATCGTCGCGTGTACCTTTTCGACATTGTCCTGCTCGAAAGCGTTTTCGGCGCGGATGTTCGAATAGATCTCGATATCGTTAGCAGCCCTAAGGGCGAGGGTCGGTCCGGGCTCGAAAGCCTTTGCCGCTTCGAGAGCATCCGCCATCAAGCCGCCCTTGCTCAAAATCGCGTTGGCGGCGTCGAGGGCTGGGCGAAACCATTTCCCTTGGCTCATGCCGGCATCGATCAAATCCTGTCCGCTCATTACCGTTGTCATCGTCTTTTCTGCGTTTGCAGTCCTTCTGTTAGATTGCTTTCTCTTCAGACAGCCCTTGGGTGACGAACTTGCAAGGGATCCTAAGGGCACCTCTCGTTTCGCTCGTGCTAGATACATTTCAAGTGGCGTGCCAGTTTGGAGAAATGAGAGCGTTCGGCGAGCAAATTTCTCATATCTATTTGTTTTGATAGGATAAAGATTTTTCGGCGCTCCTAGTGAAGTCTGCGGTTGCGAAATCGAACGCCTGAAAGGTATTATCGTTTTCTATAGGGACTTATAATTTTGGATAAGCCATGAAGCGGCGCGTCGCCATCAGCATTTTGGGAACGACCCTCGATGCGGGAAAGTGGGACAATCGTTGGAGCCGCTGGCGGCCCACCGTCGCTCTTTGTCAGCAGCCAGGGCTCTTCATCGACCGGCTGGAACTGATCCACGACAATCATGCACATGCTCTCAGCCAACGGATCATCGGCGACATAGCGACGGTTTCGCCGGCAACTGAGGTGCGCAGCAATGTCATCAACTTCCGCGATCCGTGGGATTTCTCCGAGGTCTACACAAACCTCAGGGACTTTGCCCGCGGCTACAGCTTCGACCCCGATACCGAAGATTATCTCGTCAATATAACCACCGGCACACACGTGGCGCAGATTTGCTGGTTCCTGCTGACCGAGGCGCGCGTCATTCCCGGCCGGCTGTTGCAGCTCTCGCCGCCACGCGATCGGGAGGGGGAACATGATGTCGTCGGTACACACCGGGTTATTGACCTGGATCTTTCTCGTTACGACGAGATCGCCAAGCGCTTTGCCTCTGAACGGGCGGATGCAGCCTCCTTTTTGAAGTCCGGCATATCGACCCGCAATGCCGCTTTCAACAGGATGATCGACGAGATTGAGAGAGTGGTGATCCGCTCCACCGCACCTGTCCTCCTTACCGGACCGACCGGCGCCGGCAAGTCGCAGCTTGCCCGCCGGATTTACGAGCTGAAGAGGGCCCAACGAAAAATCGGCGGACCTTTCGTTGAAGTCAACTGTGCGACATTGCGGGGCGACCAGGCCATGTCAGCGCTGTTCGGCCATGTGAAGGGCGCCTTTACAGGTGCCGCCAGCGAGCGTGCGGGCCTCCTGAAATCCGCCGACAAGGGCGTCTTGTTCCTTGATGAGATTGGCGAACTCGGCCTCGATGAGCAGGCTATGTGCCTGCGGGCCATCGAGGAAAAGAGATTTCTGCCTGTCGGCGCCGATCGAGAGGTTGCGGCAGAATTTCAACTGCTTGCCGGCACCAATCGCGATCTCGGCGAAGATGTTCGCAAGGGACGCTTCCGCGAGGACCTCTACGCCCGGCTCAATCTTTGGACTTTCCAACTGCCGGCCCTGCGCGACCGTAAGGAGGACATAGAACCCAATCTCGACTTCGAGCTCAGGCGCTATCTGGAGCGGGAAGGTGAAAACGTAACCTTCAACAAGGAGGCGCGGGAACGCTATCTGACGTTCGCAACCAGCCCGCAAGCCGTCTGGAGCGCCAATTTCCGTGACCTGTCGGCCTCGTTGACACGCATGGCGACGCTCGCACCCCATGGGCGTATCACGACCGAGGTCGTCGACGACGAAATCAAGCGCCTCAATGCGTTTTGGCGACGCGCGACCGATGATGGGACCGATGCAATCATAGAGGATATACTGGGCGCAGAAGCTGCCGCCCGCCTCGATCGGTTTGATGCGGTGCAGCTTGCGACAGTTCTTCAGACCTGCCGGGAACATGCGACGGCGAGTGCCGCCGGCAGAGCCTTGTTTGCGATCTCGCGATTGGAAAAGAAAAGCAGCAATGACGCAGATCGCCTGACGAAATACCTCGCGCGCTTTGGCCTCAGATTTGAGGACGTCAAATAGTGGTGACGATGACAGGTTTGGCAGTGCTTCTCACGCTGGTCTAAGAGGTGATATGAGCGGCATGTCTAGCAGATCTACGGGTGGTTGAACTGTCGCGCCCGCAAATGGCGCCTTCGAGAGCAAACAACAATTTTATTCAATTGTTGAACGCCGGTGTTGCAGATTTTACACGCATATCTAAAAACGCGCGTGTGAGGCGTCCATGTTCGTACTACTTTTTGCTGTACTTTTTTAGAAATCTGCTATTGAGCGGATCAGGCCCATGATCGGCTACGCCACCCTGTGGTGAATCTTCCTGAATTTTGACCGACATGCCGATTGAGCAAGGTGCGCCTTGCGCAAGTGGATGGCTTTGGCTTGGTAGTTGTATGTCCCCCGCAATTAAGTCTTTCTCCTTCAAGATCTTCACCGCTGTCGCGTTCCTTTCCCCGGCGCTGGTTGCATTTTCGGCGGCGGCGCAGGAACAGCCCGCTCCCGTGGCTGCCAATACGTCCTCCGGGGCCAGCTCTGCCCAGGCCGCTACGCCTCAAACAGACGAACAAAAGCCAGCGCCGCAAGCTCGAGTTCAGAAATTCGACGACTGGTACTATCGCTGCATCGACGGCAAGGCTGCCGATGGCTCGGCGGCCACCCATTGCGAAGTGGCGCAGATCGCCACGGTCAAGCAGGGCGACCAGGACGTCAACGTTTTGACGCTCGCAATTGCCCAGGTGACGGATGCGCCGGCTCCCTCGAACAAGAAGACCGCAAAGCAGCCGGCAACCGATCTGGTGCTGACGACGCTCGTGCCGCTCAACATGTACATTCCCGCCGGGCTTAGCATCGATGTGGCGGACAAGCCGGTGGTGCAGTTGGCCTACCGCAACTGCAATCAGGCGGGCTGCTGGTCGCAGCAGAAACTGGATGCGAAGATGGTTGCAGCCCTTGCCAAGGCGACGGATGGCACCGGTCACGTCCAGATGATGAATGGCCAGAAGGTCAACATCAAATTCTCCCTCAAGGGCCTGTCACCGGCTCTGGACGCATTGCAAAAGCCCGCGTCGAAGTAAGCGGACGACGGAATAGCTCATGACATTGGCTTTAGGGTCGTCCTCTGCGCGGAGCGGCCGGGGCTTTTCGAAGTCGTCATTCCTTGTGGCAGTTGCCGGCGCATTGCTGTCGGTGATCCTGGTCTCGGCCCAGGCTGCGGCGCAGCAATCGCCGAACGACGACTTCGCGCGCCGTCAGGCGCAGGAGGTTGAGCAGCAGCGGCTGCAGAGCTTGGGTCAGATGACGCCGAAGCCTCCCTCGGCCGAAGGTCCGCAGCCGGAGAAGGCCGGTGGCGGCAAGTCCGGGCCGTGCTTTGACATCACCCGTATCAAGGTCGAGGGCGTCAGGCAGTTTACGGCCGGTGCGATCGACAAGGTCACCGCTCCTTACGCGAACCGCTGCGTCGGCGTCGGCGAGATCAATGCGCTTCTGCGCGACCTGACGCATCTCTACCTCGACAAGGGGTTTGTGAGCTCCCGTGTCTATGTGCCAGCGCAGGATATCGCCAAGACCAAGGTGCTGAGCCTCGTCGCCGTCGAGGGCACGCTTGCCGACATCTATATCAACGGAAAACCGGTCTCGGGTTTCGGTGCGGCAGGCTCCGGGGTCATCGCTACGGCCTTTCCCGGCATGAAGGGCGAGATCACCAATCTGCGCGATATCGAGCAGGGCCTCGACCAGATCAATCGTCTTACCTCCAATAATGCCAAGACGGCGATGCTGCCCGGAAAGACGGACGGCGCCTCGATCCTCAATATCGAGAACAAGCCTAGCCACCCCTGGCATCTGTCATTCGGCAACAGCAATCTGGGTCAAGAGCAGACGGGATATTCCAAGTCCTCGGCCTCGCTAGGCTACGACAATCTTTTCGGCATCAACGACCAGTGGAATTTCGGCTACGAGCATACCGGGCCCGACTACCCCTGGCGCAAGGATGGTCATGGCAAGAGCAACAGCTATTCCGGCAATGTCAGCGTGCCCTATGGCTATTGGACCTTCTCCGCCAATGGCTCCTGGTATGAATATGACAGTTCCGTTCCGGGTAATTTCGGCACGCTGCAGACGTCGGGAGACAGCAAGCAGGTCGGTATCGGCGCCGATCGCGTGATCTTCCGCGACAAGGATTCGATTACCACCTTCAACAGCGGCCTGACCTACAAGGAAACCAACAATTTCCTGCTCGGCAACAGGATCGAGGTCGGCAGCCGCAAATACACGGTGGGTGATCTCGGCATTTCGCATTCGCGCCGGATGCTCGGCGGCCTCTGGGTCTTCGATCTCTCCTATAGCCAGGGGCTCAACCTTTTTGACGCTGTTGCTCCAGGCGATGCCGGTGCAGGCAACGCAGATCCGCGCTTCTCGAAGTTTACGGGCACAATCACACTGACGCGGCCCTTCGAGATGGCGGCGCAGCACTTCGAGATCAATTCGATCGTCACCGGGCAATATTCCCCCGACAATCTGTTCGGGGCAGAGCAGATCTCGGTCGGCGGTTATTCCTCCGTGCGCGGCACACGCGAGACGATGCTTTACGGCAATGGCGGCGTCTTCATCCGCAACGATCTCGTCTGGCGGACGCAGCCATTTGCCGACAATGCCGCGCTGACGAAGATGCTTGGAGAGTTCAGGCCCTATGTCGGTCTCGACTACGGTCGGATCGCCCGCCAGGCGCACTATCAGATTGCAGGCGGCGACATGCTCGGCTGGACGGTCGGTGCCAAGCTCGCGGGCGGCAATGTCAATTTCGATATGGGTTACTCGGATGTCCTCGGCGGCACGGTCAGCCGGCGCGACTCCGAGCTCCTTTTTGTAAGTACTTCAATACGTTGGTAAAGGTGTAACAGGGCAAGATCATGAATTTCAGAATGATGAAAGACCGAAAAGCTCTCGCGCTACCCACCGCAGCGCTTTTGAGCTGTTCAATCATACTGTCGGGTTGTGGTGGCCGCGAGGCGCATCCGATCGCATCGACCACTGCGGGTGATATCGGACTGCAGTGCAGCGGCATCAATCGCGAATTTGCGGCGAACGAACGTCAGATACTCTCGACCGTCAAGGAGCGTTCGCAGGCCCAGGGCAAGAATGTCATCCTCGGCGCCACGGGTGTTCTTCTGTTCTGGCCGGCCCTGTTTTTCATGGATCCTAAATCGCCGGAGAAGATCGAGATCGACGCCTTGCGCAATCGCAATCAGGTACTGACGGATATTGCCCGTTCGAGAGGGTGCGCAACACCGAAATCCCAATTGGGCGAACTCTACAAGAAGCTCGACGGCGGCGTGAAGACCGCGCCGGCCGCAAGAGGGGGCTGAGGAGATGACGATGGATCTGCGCTTGCTATCTGCACCCGGTGCTCTTGGGGCTCAGTTGATGCGATATCTCTCCAGCGGTATCGCCCTTGTTCTCGTGATGTTGCTCGCATCCTGCGTCACAACGGATCCACGGCTTGTGGCCGCTCTTCAAAAGACTTCCGTGCGCGAAATCCGCATCGAGACAGCACCTGATGTCAAAATGACAGGCCTTTTCACGGAAGGTAAACCCGATCCGCAATTGGCCACAGTTGTCCGCGTCTTGAAAGGGACGATGGAGAAGGAGCTGATCGGGTTACCTGGCGGTCCAACGCGAGCGCGGTTGGTCGTCAGCCTCCATGTGGTCGATCTGGCTACGAAGGCTGGACGTGTTCTTATTCACAGCGACAGCCGGATTGCGGGAATAGCTAGGCTGGAAGACGCCAAGACAGGCCATCTCATTGCCGAGCAGCCCATTGCGGCGGGTAACAGTGGCATGCGCGGGGAGGGGCTCGGCATATTTGTGGCCATGGCCGTCAACGCAGCTTCGGCCGCAGGGCCCGACGATATTCTGGCGCAACGGCTGTCGAACGCCTTCACTCAGCAGGTGAAGCAGTGGTTGCAGACGAAGGAATAGCGGGATGGCGGCTGTCAAGTCGGCTTTCCGAGAGGGTTCAGAGTGAACGGCCTATGCCGGTCATAAAGACCGGATGGGCCAGAGGCGAAATCGCGTTGATCACGCGGCCATGGATGTCGCGATCGATCAGCAAGCTTAGTTTCAATTGCGGCAAGTTCAGGTTGCCGCGCAGTCACAGTGAAGGCGTGTGATGAGCAAGAAGATCGCATTGGTTGGATCACGACTTGCAGCCAAGGACAGGGAGCTCGCATTTGATCTGCGAAGCCAGCTTCTGCGCCTTGGGCGGCAGTCGCTTGCGGTCACCCTCAGCTTGCTTCTCTTTCTTCAGCCCGCAATTGCCAACGCGCAATCCGTCTCCGCCGCCGGATCGGCGCCCGCTGCCAACCAGCCAAGCGTTGGTGCTGCGCCGAATGGCGTTCCGCTGATCGATATCGTCACTCCGAACGCCGCCGGCCTGTCACACAACAAATACGATAATTTCAATGTCGGCACCCAGGGTCTGATCCTTAATAACTTCAAGGGCGAGCAAGGCACCTCGAACCTCGGCGGAGTGACACCAGGCAATCCGAACCTCAACGCCTCGAACCCGGCTTCCGTCATTCTCAACGAGGTCACATCAGGCAATCGCTCGGCACTGAACGGCCCGACGGAAGTCTATGGCGGTCGAGCGGACGTTATCATAGCAAACCCTAATGGAATAACCTGCTCGGGCTGCGGCTTCATCAATACGCCGAGAGCAACGCTGACGACGGGCGTGCCGAATATCGGTGCAGATGGAAGCCTAACCGGCTTCACCGTCAATGGCGGCGATGTCACCTTCGAGGGGGCAGGAGGTAACTTTGCGGCAGCTCCCGGTTCGGTCGATCTCTTCGATGTCGTCTCGCGGCAGGTCCATGTCAATGCGCCGATCTACGGCAAGACCATCCGGCTTACGGGTGGCGCCAGCCAGTATAACTACGCGACGGGAGAGTCCACGGCGCTGACCGCTACCTCGGGCACGCCGGAATATGCGATCGACGGCACGGCGCTCGGCGCGATGCAGGCCGATCGCATCAAGGTCGTCGTCACCGAGAAGGGCGCCGGCGTCAAGATGAGCGGCGACATGGCCGCTAACGCCGGCGAGCTGACACTGTCGGCAGACGGCAAGATCTCGATCGGCAATGCGTCGGGCAGCCAGGGCGTGACCATCACCTCGAAGCAGAAGGTCACCGCCGCCAAAGTGACCTCAAAGCAGAAGGTTGCGGTCCGGGCCGACCAGGGCATTACCCTGCAGTCGGTTGCAGCCGATAGCGATATCGTGCTTGCAAGCGGCACTGGCCTGCTCAGCGTCTCTGGGGACGTTAACAGCGGCACGACCGCCCAGTTGAGTTCGGGCGGCGGCATTGCTGCCGGCAGCATCACCGCTGGCAGTGGCGCAGCGACGCTTGTCGCCAGCTCCGGCGACATAGCGATCGCAGGAGCCGCCAGCAGTACCGGCGACCTCAGTCTCACCGCGACCTCCGGTTCGATCTCGGCCGCCTCGCTGCAAAGCAGCCAAAATATCGGCTTGAACGCCGCTCTCGATATTGCCGTTGCCGGCAATGTGCAGGCGCAGGGAAATGTCAACGCCAGTGGCCGGTCGATCTCAGCCGGCAAGATCATCTCCGGCATCAACATCGCTGCCACTACCGCTGATCCGAGTGGCAATGTTGTGCTCGGTACAGCCGGAGGTGATCTCGGCCTGACGGCGACCGCCGGCAATATCGAGACCGGCAATCTCGTGTCGGCTGGAAGCCTCAATGCGAGCGCGACAGGCAATGTCACGGCCGGCAATATCCAATCGACCAACGGTCTGACGATCGCCGCGGCATCGCTCGCGGCTAGCAGCATCACCTCCCATGGCGCGCTTACGGTCAATGCAGCAGGCGGTCGCGTTGATGTCAGCGGCCAGGTTCTCGCCGCGAGCAATGTCCTGATCTCAGGGTCTGCCCTCCAGGCGGGCGCCGTCGCTGCCGGCGTCGACTTTGCCGCCACGGATGCCAACGGCGGCAGCATCGTCCTCGGTTCGTCAGGCACGCTTGGGTTGACCGCGACGGCGGGCAATATCATGGCCGATAAATTGCTGTCGGCAGGTGACCTGACGGCCAACGCCGCCCTGTTGCAGGCCAATAACATCACCAGCCACGGCGCTGTCAGCGTTGCCGGTGGGGTGAACGTCGCCAATCAATTGCTCGGCGCCGGCAATGTCACCATCAATAGCAACACCAGCGGCGTTGGTGTCGGTCTTCTTGCTTCGGGTGTGGACTTTGCCGCCACCAAGGCTGCCGGCGGCAATATCGTGCTGGCGGGCAGCGGCGATCTGACGATCAACGACGGCGCCGGCGCCATCCAGGCAGGCACCGTGCTTGCAGCCGGCGCGATCAACGCCACCGGCCAGACCATTACCGTCGACACGATCACCGGCCATAAGGACATCACGCTTTCCGGCATCACCAGCGCGACGGCCGGAAGCGGCGGCATAAAGGTGGCGAGCCAGGTTCTCGGCGGCGGCAACGTCGGCATCACCGGCTCGAGCATTTCGGCCGATGCTATTGTCTCTGGCGTCGATATCGCCGCCACCGATGCGGCGGGCGGGCGCATCACCCTTGGCCCGACGATCGCGGGAACCGGCAATCTGACCTTGACGGCTGCTGGCGCCATCAGCGCCGGAACTTTGATGTCATCGAGCGATCTCATTGCGAACGGTGCAACGATCACTGCCGGCAATATCTCCACGCATCACGACATGACGCTTGGCGGCGTCATCAGCGTCAGCGGCCAGATTCTAGGCGCCGGCAATGTACTGGTCAGTGGGCAGAGCTTATCCGCACAGACTATTGTGGCGGGTCTCGACTTCGGCGCCACCAATGCTGCCGGTGGCAATATCGTCCTTGGTCAAACCGGTGATCTGAAGGTCGCAACAAGCGGCGTTGTGACAGTGCCGACGGTTCAAGCTGCTGGCACTGTCGATATCCGCGCCGCATCGGTCGCCAGCGATGCGATTACCGGTCACAAGGACATCACCGTTTCGGCCGTAAGCGGTCCCGTTAATGTGACCAACCAGGTACTGGGTGGTGGCAACGTCAATCTCATGGGTTCCGCCATCAACGCCAGCGCCATTATCTCCGGCGTCGATTTTACCGCCACGGCTGCAGCTGGTGGTGGCATTGTGCTCGCCAGTAGCGGCGACCTGACACTTGCCTCGACCGGCAATATCAATGCCGGCACCGTGCTGTCGGCCGGTGGTCTCAGCGCCGCGGGAACCACCGTCACCGCCAATGCCGTGACGGCTCATGGCGACATGACGCTTGCGGGAGCGATCAACGTCAATAGCCAGATCCTGAGCTCGGGCAATGTACTGATCAGCGGCCAGAGCTTGTCGGCACAGACTCTTATCGCAGGCATCGACTTTAGCGCCACCAATGCCGCCGGTGGCAATATCGCTCTGGGTCAAACCGGTGACCTGAAGGTCACAGCCAGTGGTGCCGTGGCAGTGCCGACGGTTCAAGCAGCCGGCATCATCGATATTCACGCTGCAGCGGTCATCAGCGATGCGATTACCGGCCACAAGGACATCACCGTTTCGGCCGTGAGCGGTCCCGTTAACGTGACCAACCAGGTGCTTGGTGGCGGTAACGTCGGCATCTCCGGCTCGAGCATCCGCGCTGGGACCGTCGTCTCGGGTGTCGACTTCGCTGCTACGTCTGCCAACGGTGGAAACATCGTCCAAACGACAAGTGGTGACATTTCCTTGACGTCGTCGGGCAACATCAGCGGCGGAACGCTGCTATCGGCCGGCAATCTCAATGCCTCCGGCTCCACCGTCGGCGCTGATAGCGTGACAGCACATGGCGCTGTCACGCTCAATGGCGCGGTCAGCGTCACAAACCAGATCCTCGGCTCCGGCAATGTTTCGATCACGGGCCAAAGCCTGTTCGCCCAAACGATCGCTTCCGGTATTGATTTCGATGCCACCAATGCCGACGGCGGCAATAACGCCCTTGGTCAACGCGGTGATCTGACCGTGAATGTCAATGGTGCCGTGGCTGCGTCGACCGTACAGGCAGCGGGTGCCATCGATCTCAGCGGCACGTCCGTCGCAGCAGCTTCGATCACTGGCCACAAGGATGTAACGCTTTCCGGAACGGCCGTCGGAGGCGTGACCGTTGCCAATCAGCTGCTCGGTGGCGGCAACATCGGCATCTCGGGCTCGAGCATCAAGGCCGGCGCTATAGTTTCGGGCGTCGATTTCGCCGCGACCGCAGCCGCCAATAGGAACATCGTCCAGACGACGAGCGGCAATCTGACGCTCGCTTCGACCGGTGCGATCAATGCCGGCACTCTGCTCTCCGCCGGTGCGCTGTCGGCCAGCGGTGCGACCGTGACTGCGGATGCCGTCACAGCGCATGGCGACATGATGCTCAATGGTGCCACCAGCATTGCCGGCCAGATCCTTGGCGCTGGCAACGTG
>JBCNPI010000076.1:0-19967 GCA_039593415.1 Rhizobium sp.
TGAGACAGGATTTTGCCGGCAAGGTCGCCGCCATCACCGGGGCTGCGTCTGGAATTGGCCTGGAATGCGCCAAATCGCTATTGAACGAGGGCGCCAGCGTCGCCCTCGTCGACAGGGCCGAAGACAGCCTGAAAAGCCTTTGCGCCGAACTGGGGCCGAACGCCCATGCGGTCGTGGTCGATCTTCTGAAGCCCGAGAGCGTGGCGACCATGATGCCGCAGATTCTCGACAGGTTCGGCAAGCTCGACATTTTCCATGCCAATGCCGGCGCCTATATTGGCGGCGAGGTTTCGGAAGGCGATCCCGATGCCTGGGATCGGATGCTGGATCTGAATATCAATGCGGCTTTCCGTTCGGTCCGTATGGTGCTGCCGCATATGATCGAGCGCAAGACCGGCGATATCATCATGACGAGTTCGATCGCCGGTCTGGTGCCCGTAGTCTGGGAGCCGATCTATACGGCATCGAAGCACGCCATTCAGGCCTTCACGCACACGGTTCGGCGCCAAGTCGCCAAGCATGGCATCCGGGTCGGCGCTGTGGCGCCCGGGCCGGTGGTAACGGCGCTGATCAGCGATTGGCCGCAGGCGAAGCTCGATGAAGCGATCGCCGCAGGTGGTCTCATGGAGGCGACGGAAGTGGCGGAGGCGGTCGTCTTTATGCTATCCAGACCGCGGAATATCGTAATCCGGGATCTGGTGATCCTGCCCTTGAGTACGGATCTCTGATGACGACACCTTATTTCATCGGCATCGATGTCGGCACGGGCAGCGCCCGAGCTGGCGTGTTCGACGCGCATGGCGATCTGCTCGCCGCAGCCAAGCGGCCGATCACCATCTGGCACGGGGCCGGCAGCATTGTCGAGCAGTCGAGTGAGCAGATATGGAAAGCCGTTTGCGACAGCGTCAGAGAAGCCGTCGGAATGGTCAAGATTACTGCGGATGATGTAGCCGGTATCGGTTTCGATGCGACCTGTTCGCTGGTTGCGGTCAAGGCGGATGGTAGCCCCGTGGCTGTGGGGCCATCGGGCAATGCTGACCGCAACATCATCGTCTGGATGGATCATCGTGCGGCCGGCGAGGCGGCTGAGATCAATGCCGGAAGCCACGCCGTGCTTCGCTATGTCGGCGGCCGCATCTCGCCCGAGATGGAGACGCCGAAGCTCTTGTGGCTCAAACGAAACCTGCCACAATCCTTCGCGGCAACGGATCATTTCTTCGATCTAGCCGACTATCTGACCTGGCGCGCGACCGGTTCGCTGCAGAGATCGGTCTGCACGGTAACGTGCAAGTGGACCTATCTGGCTCATGAGAAGCGATGGGACGCGCAATATTTCAAGAATATCGATCTTGGTGAGCTGGCCGACGAAGGCTTTGTGCGGATCGGCACCGAGATTGTCGAACCGGGTACTGCGCTTGGCGAGGGCTTGAATGAAACCGCCGCCCGCGATCTTGGCCTCGTGGTTGGTACGCCGGTCGGCGCGTCGCTGATCGATGCCCATGCCGGTGGCGTCGGTACGCTGGGCGGGCAGGGGCCTGGCGGCAAGCCGGATGTCCGCAATCGGCTTGCTTACATCTTCGGCACCTCGGCCTGTTCGATGGCGTCGAGCGATGGCGCGGTATTTGTCGATGGCATTTGGGGGCCCTATTTCTCGGCCATGGTGCCTGGTCTCTGGCTGACGGAAGGCGGCCAGTCCGCGGCGGGTGCTGCGATCGATCATCTCGTCTCCATGCATCCCGCATCCGGTGAGGCGCGCCAAAAGGCGGAGGCGGTGGGCCTTTCGCTTGTTGCCTGGCTTGACCAGCAGGCCACAAAGGCAAGCGGCAACGCGTCCGACGCTGTAAAACTCGCGCAATCCATCCAGGTCGTTCCCGAGTTCCTCGGCAACCGGTCGCCCTATGCCGATCCGGATGCACGCGCTGTCATCTCCGGTCTTGGACTGGAAGCCGGCATCGACAATCTGATCGCACTCTACGTCGCAGGCCTCTGCGGTATCGGCTATGGGCTCAAGCAGTTGCTCGACAAGCTGGCCCACGATGGCATTGTCTGCGACCTCATCATTGCCAGCGGCGGCGCTGCCCAGAGCGGATTGGTGCGTCAGCTTCTGGCGGATGCGACCGGCAGGCCGGTCGCCGTCGCCGATACCGAGGAACCCGTTCTTCTTGGTGCTGCCATGCTTGGTGCTACCGCTGGCGGGCATTGCGGCTCGCTCGTGGAAGCCATGGCGACCATGTCGCGGCTGGCAAAGAGGTTCGAACCGGCGGATGGGGACATCAAGGCGCTGCATGCACGGCGTTACGAAGCTTTCGAGCTGCTACAGTCGGCAGATCGCAGCATCCGCGCCTTGATGGCGTCGTAAGTCCGGCGAGAAACGACTTTATCGCTCTAATTCATAAGTCTATACGAGGATGGCCCCTACCGCTGTGTCAATTGTGGGCTAAGTTGCTCTCGTGCAGCCGAGCTGTCACGGCTTATCGCAGGAAAGGATGGTCATCATGGATATCATGAGGAATGGTGCGCAGCCCTCTGGCAAAGGCCCTTCGGACTGGTTCACCGGTACAGTCCGCATCGATCCGATCTTTGCGGCTAATGATGCGCGGCGAGCCGCAGCCAGCAGCGTCACTTTTGAACCTGGCGCGAGGACGGCATGGCATACCCACCCGCGCGGCCAGACCTTGATCGTTACCGCGGGCCTGGGTCTCGTTCAGCGCGAAGGCGGCCCAGTCGAGGAGATCCGCCCCGGGGATATCGTCTGGTTCGAGCCGGGCGAGAAGCACTGGCACGGCGCTTCGCCGACGACAGCCATGACCCATATCGCCATCCACGAACACCTCGACGGCAAGGTGGTGGATTGGCTGGAGCATGTGACGGACGCACAATATCACGCCAGGTGAAGGTCCAGCCCCGCGGTCGCGGCAGCACCAAGCGGATCGCTCGCGAGCACTTAATGCTTGCCATGGCTCGGCCATAAGTCAGCCTCACGAGGCCGATATAGACGGAACCCTACCTAACGATCGAATGACCTCGCCCTGGCAGCAACAGGAATGGCGAAATATCATGCTTCGGCTTGTGATTGGCGCGGCTCTCGCGCTTGCAATGCTCACATGGTCCGATGCGCAGTGCATGCCGATACTGACGGGTTTTCCCTTGCTCTCGGCAGCGTATTTGCGGCTGAATGAACTTGACGCTATCCTTCGATGTCGCCAGCGCGGCGGCGCTGGCCGTAGGCAGATAAGCATTCGGTTGCATCGTCGGGCTATCCTTAATCCATTGGCACGAATCGAGGATATCCGATGACTTCCGCTGAGCGTCCCATGCCGAGCGAAGCCGGCATTCTGCAGTTCATGGAGATCTGCGATTCATTCTATCCGCCAGATGCGGTAACGGCCTCCATCACGCAGCAGCGCCAATGGTATGATGCTTTGTGCGCCCGTTTCGATCGCTCCATGCCGGAGGGCATGCAGACCACGGATGGCCTCGTATCCGGAACGATTCCCGTTAGGCATTACAAGCCTGCCAATATCCGCACCGCAATGAAGCTCCTCTATCTCCACGGCGGCGGTTTCGTCGTCGGTTCGCTCGAGAGCCATCATGCGATCTGCGCCGAGATTGCCGATGATGCCGGCGCCGAGCTGATCTCGGTCGATTATCGGCTGGCACCGGAATATCGCTGGCCGGCACAGACGGATGATTGTTTCAGCATCCTTAAGCAGCTGCTCGCCGAGGAGAAATCGGTCGTGCTGATCGGCGACAGTGCCGGCGGTAATCTCGCGGCAGGGCTGGCGGTGCGGGCGCAAGCCGAGGGCCTCCCGGGGATTGCCGGCCAGATCCTGATCTATCCCGCGCTGGGCGGTGACCTGGTCTCCGGCTCCTATGTGGAAATGGCCGAGGCGCCGGGCCTGACGACGGCCGATGTCGCCTATTACCGCACTATTCTGCAGGCGCCGGAAGGCGATCCGGTCGCAGGGCCGCTTGCTTTATCGTCCGTGGCTGGCCTTCCGCCCACCTTTATCACCGTGGCCCATTTCGACCCGCTGCGCGACGACGGCCGCAACTATGCGGCGCGTCTCGCACAGGCCGGCGTCGAGGTGTGGTTCCGCGAGGAGCCGCAGATGGTGCATGCCTGGCTGCGGGCACGGCATATGAGCGAAGGCGCGCGCGCCGGCTTTGCCGCCATATGTGCGGCGGCAAGCCGGTTTGCCGGCTCTCGCTGACCTACATCAGGTCGCGCGCGATGCGCTTCTCCTCGAACGTCTTCCTGAAGATTTCGGCCTCACCTTCATAGGCGATGACCGAAGCGCTGATGACCCAGTCCTTTGCCGTGCAGGATATGGACGATGTCGCCACCGTGCGAACGAACCAGCCGGGGCGCTGCATATCGCAGGTCCATGTCGCGATGCCCGTCATCGATAGCGGATCGTCGGGCGCAATCGACCAGCTCTCTTCGCGCAATTGCCGCGTGGAAAGTCCCGTACTGGGATGTTCGGAGAGGCCGGTATCCTCATGGATTTCATAGCGGGTGACGCCGGCCGAGAGATCGCGCACGACCTGCCGCTTTGTGGAGGCGGGTGCGTGTTCGATATATTTCGGCAGAGGATCGGGATTGTCGGGCTGCTTGACGTCGATGATCGCATGCGCGCCGAGCTTGGGCAAAGCAAGGCCGATGGAGGCGATATCGATCGTCAGGCCGGGGTCTTCCGGTGGCGGCAGCACCATCGGCCAATAGGCTGTCGATAGCGACAGGCGGATGCGGTGCCCCTTGCGGAAACGATAGCCGCAGGCGTCGAGCGTTACCGTCACTCTGACCTGCTGGCTCCTAATCAGCGGCTCCGGCGCGGCATTGCCGCTGCGATGGGCAAGATTGAGCACGCCGAAGGAGACCCGCGTCGCCGTACCGTCCGGATGGATGTCGACGAGTCTTGCGCAGAGATTGGCGGTTTCGGCGTCGCATCTGAGCGTCAAGGTGACGATCGGACGGCCAAGATAGTCGTGATCCTCGACCAGCGGCGCTGTCTGGAAGGTCAGCGACCCGGCATCGTCGATGCGCTGATCGATCGCCATTTCCGCATCCGGCTTCAGGGTGAACCATTCGCCAGAGGCCGTGCCCGTGTCGAGCGGTGAGCGCAGGTAGACGGGATGCTCCGGCGCATGCGGGATCGGCATGCCTTCCATCAGCGTGCCGATCTGCTCGACATAGAAGCACTGCATCTCCGGCTGCTGCCAACTACGTTTGGCGATCCAGAAGCCGGGATCGAAATCGCGGCGCAACGCCGGTTTGGCGGCATCGAGAATATAGGCGCGCACTGATGGCATGGCCTCGGCGCCGTTGCGCTCGCCGCGCAGCCAATGGTTCCACCAGGCGATGGCTTCACCATGGAAATCGACCCGCGGTTTGGGCCAGGCGAAATGCGGATATTTGTGAACCCATGGGCCGATCAGCGCTTTCGCCCTATCCCCGAGTCCCTCGACGGCGAGCAGCGGTGTGTTGCGATAGCCATCCGCCCAGCCGGCGATAACGATGGCGGGGATGTCGAAGCCCGCGAAATCTTCGCAGATGGAACCATGCCGCCAGAAATCGTCACGGCGCTGGTGCTGGAGCCATTCCTCCATGAAGAAGGGTTCCTGTTCCAGGCGTTCCAGCCACATATCCCGCCAATCGTCGCCGACGATGGCCGGATCGGGCGAGCGAGACTGATAGCCGAGCATGGTCGCCGCCCAGGAAAGCTGGGCGGAGAGATGGCAGCCGTTCTTGTAGTGGATGTCGTCATTATAGCGGTCGACCGTGGAGGCGATCGAAATCACCGCTTTCAGTGCCGGAGGCTTCAGGGCCGCGACCTGCAGGCAGTTGAAACCGCCCCAGGAAATGCCCATCATGCCGACTGAGCCGTTCGACCAGGGCTGCGCCGCGATCCATGCGATCAGCTCGCAGGCATTGGCGAGCTCGAGCTCTGTATATTCGCCATCGATGATGCCGCTGGATTCGCCGGAGCCTCTGATATCGACGCGCACGCCGGCAATGCCGGCTGCTGCAAAGACCGGATAGGTCGATTCATCGCGCGGGCTTGTTCCATCGCGTTTGCGATAGGGCAGGAATTCGAAGACCGCCGGCACGGGGTCGCTCTCCGCACCTTCAGGCATCCAGATGCGCGCGGCAAGCCGCGTTCCGTCCTTCAGGGTGATCCACTGATTTTCGATGGTGGTGAAGCTGCGCTCAGCCATGATCATTTATCCCGAAGAGGTTTAGGCATTAAACCATACACGGCTGCCGATATAGCCGTTGGACATATCGTTGCCGATATCGTCGACATATCCCTTCAGCGTTTTCGAAGAGGCCATGATGTAGTCGTTGAAGACGGGCAGGATCAGGCCGCCATCGTCTCGCACCATCAGCGCCAGCTGTCGATAAAGCACCTTGCGCTTGGCTTCATCCAACTCGGACCGCGCCTGCAGCACTAATTTGTCGAAGTCCGGGCGCTTGAAACGCGTGTCGTTCCACTCGGCGGTCGAGAGGTAGGAAGTTGAGTAGCGCGAATCCTGTGTCGGACGGCCGCCCCAGAAGGAGGCGCAGAACGGCTGCTTGTTCCAGACATTGGTCCAGTAGCCGTCCTCCGGCTCGCGCTTGACCTCGATCGTGATGCCGGCTTTGCGCGCGCTTTGCTGGAACAGGATCGCCGCATCCACGGCGCCGGGAAAGGCGGCATCGGAGGTCAGCAGCTGAACGGGGCGGTCGAGACCCGATTTCTTGAAGTGGAAGGCGGCCTTGTCCGGATCATACGGCCGCTGCTCGATATCGGTCGGCGCGAGCGCATAGTTGGAATTTACCGGATAGTCGTTGCCGATCGTTCCATAGCCGCCGAGAACCTTGTCGAGGATCGACTGGCGGTCAATGGCATATTTCAACGCAAGCCTAAGATCATTATTGTCGAAAGGCGCCGTGTCGCGATGCATCAGGAAGCAGTAGAAGCCCTTGCCGGCATTGCGGACGATCTCGACGGTCGGTGCCCGCTGCAGCATCGGAACGGTCTTCGGATCGACATTGTTGACGAAGTGAACCTGGCCGGAGGCAAGTGCTGCGATGCGGGCGGTGTTGTCGTTGATGACGAGTATTTCGACGCTGTCGACAAAGCCGCGATCGGCGCGCCAATCTTTCGGATTCTTCTCGAAGGTTGCTCGGACACCGGGTTCGAAACTTTTCAAAATATAAGGGCCGGTGCCGATGGCGGCGGCAGGCTTGTCGATCCCGCCCTTTGGCTGGATGATCAGATGGTAGTCGGTGAGAAGGAGCGGCAGGTCCGCATTGCCTTCGGAAAGTGTCAGAACAAGATCGCCTGCCTTTTCTTCAATACCGGTGATGGAGGCCATGAGCCCGAGAGCGCCCGACTGCGAATTCTTGTCTGCATGCCGCTTCAGCGTCGCGACGATATCCGCGACGGTCATCTTGCTGCCGTCGTGAAACTGCACGTCGTTCCTGATCTTGAAGGTCCAGACGGATGCATCCGCCGACGGTGTCCAGGACATTGCCAGCGACGGCAGGGGGGCGCCGGTTTTCGGATCGGATTCGAGAAGCGTATCGCCCCACAAGCGGCCGATGACGAAGAGGACAGAGGCGCTGTACGTCGCCGGGTCAAGCGCATCGCTGGTGGCACCGCCCTTGAGACCGAGCTTCAGATAGCCGCCATGCTTTGCTTTCTGCGCGCGGGCTTCGCGCGGCAGCAGCAGGCTGGAGGCAAGGCCCGGCAAAGTGCCGAGCGCGACAGCACCCCCGAGGAAATGGCGGCGGCCGATTTTCAGCTGCGAAGATTGATCCTTTTGATGCGTCATGACAGTTCCCTCGTTTTCCATTTTGTAGGTGGGAACGTAGAGGTAGAGGCGGCTCACGCAATTTCGCGACTTGACGCGTCTTTAAGCGAGTTTACGCTGTCTTCTTCCAAGACGGAGTTATGCATGCCTCACCTGGTCGAGAACCTCAAAATCGCCTGCGCAACGCAGCGTTCCATTTCGCATCTGTGCCGTGCGATCGATATCAATCGGCAACAATTCAACCGATACATCAACGGCAAGACGAGGCCATCCGCCCACAATCTGGCGCGCATCGCCAAGTATTTCGATCTCGACGCAGCCGATTTTCGTCTCGCTCCCAGGCTCTTTCGCGAGCGGCTTCGCAAACCGAATCTGGACCTCAACCAAAGTTCTGAACTCTTAAAGGCATTCCCCGGAGATCTGGCCGCGCTTCGGCGCCACATCGGCTATTTCCAGACGTATCATCGCTCGCCGTCCTGGCCGGGAATGGTCGTCTGTTCATGCAGCCGCCTTGTCGAGCAGGGCGGGCTGGTGCAAGTCAAGTCGATGGAGCGCCTGCGCGATCCTGGAAATGGCATCCAGCAGTTTTCGAAATATGTGGGCCTGGCAGCCTTCTATCGAAACCGGATATTCATTACCGAGCGTGTCGTCGGCCCGAACCCCATACTCTCGCAGACGATCCTCCTGCCATTCGACGAGTATCAGCGCGTCTACTTGCGCGGGACGACAATGGGAGTTTCCTGGCGAAAGGAAAACCTCCCCTATGCGTCGCGGATGATCTGGCGGCATGTCGGCGCCGAGCCGGACCTGCGTGAACTTCTCTCGCGCTGCGGACCTTTGCCGCTATCGTCGCGCCGCCTGCCGCCGACGGTACGCTCGTTTCTCGCGGATCCAGCCGCTGAAGTCTATGCCGTGCCAGCGGAGTATTGACGACGTCGCGCCTTCAATTTCCGGCGCTTTCCATCTTCCGCGTCGCCAGCACGCGCTCCAGCCAGCCGATCTCCATCTCGGGCACAGACTTCAGCAGCAGGTCGGTATAGTCGTCGAAGGGCGGCGAAAGCGCTTGCGATTTTGGGCCGAAGCGGACGAGCTTGCCGCGGTGCATCACCGCGACACTGTCCGCGATGGCGCGGACGATGGCGATATCATGGGTGATGAAGACGTAGGAAAGATGCGCTTCTTCCTGCAGTTTCAAGAGTAGTTTCAGAATGCCTTCGGCAACCAGCGGATCGAGTGCCGAGGTCGGCTCGTCACAGAGGATGAGTTCCGGCTTCGCAGCCAACGCTCTGGCGATCGCGACACGCTGCTTCTGACCGCCGGAAAGCTCGGCCGGATAGCGGTCGATGAAGCCGTTGCCCATCTCGATCTGATCGAGCAGTTCCTTCACGCGTGCGGTCTTTGCCGCGCCATGCAGGCCGTCATAGAAGGTCAGCGGGCGGCCGATAATATCGCGCACGGTCTGGCGCGGGTTCATGGCAGTATCGGCCATCTGGTAGATCAGCTGGATACGGCGCAGCTCCTGCCGTGAGCGGTCTTTCAACGCAGGCGTCAGTGGCTTGCCGTCAAACAAAATCCGTCCATCGCTCGGCGGCAGCAAGCCGGTGATCACGCGGGCAAGCGTCGATTTACCGGAGCCGGATTCGCCGACGACAGCCAAAGTCTGGCCCTTAGGTACATGTAGAGAAATATCGTGCAATACCCTGAAACCATTGGAATATTGCGCGCTAATGTTCTCTACCTTCAGAAGCGCGCTCGACTGATCGGCGGCTTCCGCTCGTGCCTTCTGACGGACATTGACCAGGGCACGGGTATAATCCTGCCTCGGCTCCTCTATAATCTGCTGAACACTGCCATATTCCACCGTCTTGCCGTGCCTCAGCACCATGATGTCATCGGAAATTTGGGCGACGACGGCGAGGTCATGAGTGATATAGAGGGCAGCCGTATGCGTTTGCTCAATGGCATGCTTGATGGCCGCCAGCACGTCGATCTGCGTGGTGACATCGAGTGCGGTGGTCGGTTCGTCGAAGACGATCAGTTCGGGATTGGAGCAGAGCGCCATGGCAGTCATGGCGCGCTGCAGCTGGCCGCCCGAAACCTGATGCGGGTAGCGCTCGCCGAATGTTTCGGGATTGGGCAAACCGAGGACGCGGAAGAGATAGAGCGCCCGCTTTCTTGCCTCCTCCTTCGTCATCAGGCCATGCTTCACAGTGGCTTCGATGACCTGATCACCCAAGCGATGCGCCGGATTGAAGGCGGCCGCGGCCGATTGCGCGACATAGCAGACCCGGGCGCCACGAATCCTGCGGATACCGGATTTGCCGAGTGGCAGGATGTCTATGCCGTCAAGCAATACCTGGCCGCCGGTAATTTCCGCGCCGCCGCGGCCATAGGCAAGCGCCGAAAGGCCGATGGTGGATTTGCCGGCGCCGGACTCGCCGATCAGGCCGAGCACTTTGCCCTTTTGCAGGTTGAAGGAGACGCCATCGACGATGGTGACGCGTTTCGGCGGCTCCCCGGGCGGATAGCTGGTCGCCTCGATCTTCAGATCGCGAACGGAAAGAAGCTCAAGCATCGCCACGCCCTCCCTTGAGGCTGGAGGTGCGCCTTAGGAGCCAGTCGACCACCAGATTGACACAGATCGCCAGCGCCGCGATGGCGGAGCCGGGCACGAGGGCGGCCGAAATGCCGAAAATGATGCCGTCCTTATTGTCCTTGACCATGCCGCCCCAATCGGCTGACGGTGGCTGGATGCCGAGGCCGAGGAAGGACAGGGTGGAGAGAAACAGAATCGAGAAGGCAAAGCGCAGCCCGAATTCGGCCAGCAGCGGCGACAGCGTATTCGGCAGGATCTCGCGGAAAATGATCCAGATCTTGCCTTCGCCGCGAAGCTTGGCTGCCTCCACGAATTCCATGACGGCCACATCGAGCGCCACGGCGCGGCCGAGGCGATAGACGCGGGTGGAATCGAGGATGGCCATGACGAGGATCAGCACGATCAGGTTCTGCGGCAGGACTGCGAGCACGACGAGCGCGAAGATCAGCGTCGGGATCGACATCATCAGGTCGTTGAAGCGCGAGAAGACCGTATCGATCAATCCGCGCGAGACCGCGGCGGTGAAGCTCAGGATGATGCCGAGCGAGAAGGAGATGATCGTCGCCGCCAGCGCAACGAACAGCGTCGTGCGAGTGCCATAGATCAGACGCGACAGGATATCGCGGCCGAGATTGTCAAGGCCGAAGAAATATTGAGCATCGGCCGGCTGCCAGACATTGCCGACGACTTCGGTCTCGCCGTAAGGGGCGATCCACGGCGCGAAGGCCGCGCAGACGAAGGCGATCAGGATACCGATGATACCGATCCAGGCGGTGATGGGGATGTCTCTCAATCTCATCGCGGATGCCTCAGACGCGGGTTGGCGACGATGGCGAGAATATCGGCCGTCATGTTGAGGAAGATGTAGACGGCGGCGAAGATCAGGCCGCAGGCCTGGACGACCGGCATGTCGCGCACCGTCACGGCGTCGACCATATACTGGCCCATGCCGGGATAGACGAAGACGACTTCGACGACGACGACCCCGACGATGAGATAGGCAAGGTTTAGCGCAATCACGTTGATGATCGGCGCCAGCGCATTGGGAGCGGCGTGCTTGACGATGGCGCGGAAGGCGGAAAGCCCCTTCAGTTCGGCGGTTTCCATGTAGGCCGACGACATGACGGACAGGATGGCGGCGCGTGTCATGCGCATCATATGCGCGAGCACGACAAGGACCAGGGTAGCCGTCGGCAGGGCGATCGCCTTCAATCGGTCGAGGAAGCCCATGCCGTCGAAGACCGTTGCGGGAAAGGTGGCGACGCCGAATTTCACCGAGAAGAACATAATGAGGAGATAGCCGATGAAGAATTCCGGCAGGGAGATGGCCGCCAGCGAAATGATATTGATGATCTTGTCCGGTACGCGGTTCCTGAAATGGACGGCGAGCATGCCCAGGCTGACGGCGAGAGGCACCGAGATCAAGGCGGCAAAGCCAGCCAGAAACAGTGAATTACCTAGCCGCTTGCCGATCTGCTCGCCAACGGAATTCTTGCTGGCCCAAGATGTACCAAAGTCTCCCTTAACGGCATTGCCGAGCCATTCGACATAGCGGGTGACAACGGGCCGGTTGAGGCCAAGCTCTTCGCGGATATTTGCGACGGCCTGTGGCGTTGCCGATTGGCCAAGATAGGTGGTTGCAAAATCGCCGGGCAGGGCTTCGAGCCCGCCGAAGATGAGAACCGAGACCGCAAACAGCAAAATAATGCTGAGCACGCAACGCTCGATAATGAGAGACAGCAGCGGAAAACGCTGCTTGAACCTCAGCCCAGGCAGAACGGTGCCGGGAGGTGAACTGGACATGGCCGATGCCTCGCACTGAGAGCGGCTTCGTGTTTTACGGGAATCGCTGAGCCGCTCAATCTTGTTGTTTTACGCAATTCCGAACGGAAAGCAGCTGCGCATTTCCCTGAAATTGTCTAAAACGTCGGGAGGACCGCGAAGGGTTTCGCGGTCCCGGCTGCGTTAAGGATGAGGACGTTCTCGCCCGCCTTCAGGCATCAGGCGTCCAGCCAGACGCGGGTCGCGACGTAGCCGTTCGACATGTCGTTGCCGATATCATGGACGTAACCCTTCACCTGCTTAGTGGAGGCGTTCACGAAATCATTGAACATCGGCAGGATGACGCCGCCTTCGTCGCGCACCATCATCGCCATGGCGCGGTAGAGTTCCTTGCGCTTGGCTTCATCCAGTTCGGAACGGGCCTGAAGCAGGAGCTTGTCGAAGTCGGGACGCTTGAAGCGCGTGTCATTCCAGTCCGCCGTCGAAAGATAGGCGGTGGAATACATCTGGTCCTGCGTCGGGCGGCCACCCCAGTAAGAGGTGGAGAAAGGCTGGACGTTCCAGACGTTGGTCCAATAGCCGTCACCCGGCTCACGCTTCACCTCGATGTTGATGCCGGCCTTCTTGCAGCTTTCCTGATAGAGGACGGCCGCATCGACGGCGCCCGGGAAGGCGACTTCCGATGTGCGCAACAGTACCGAGCCGCTGTGGCCGGACTTCTTGTAATGGAAGGCGGCCTTGTCGGGATCGTATTTCCGCTGCTCGATCCCTTCGGGGAAGAGCGCATAGGTGTTGTTGATCGGGAAGTCGTTACCGACCTTGCCGTAGCCGCCAAGGATCTTTTTGACCATGGTTTCGCGGTCCATGGCGTATTTCAACGCCAGGCGCAGGTCGTTGTTGTCGAAGGGCGCCTTATCGCAATGCATGATGAAGACGTAGTGGCCGCGGCCGGCGGTGGCCAGGATCTCGACGTTCGGCGCGCGTTTGAGAAGATCCACTGTCTTCGGATCGACACGATTGATGTAATGGACCTGGCCGGATGAGAGTGCAGCGATACGGGCCGTGGCGTCATTCATGCAGATGATTTCGACGCTGTCGACGAAACCGCGGTCGGTACGCCAGTCGTCCTTGTTGCGCTCGAGCGTGGCACGCACGCCGGGCTCGAAACTGACCATCTTATACGGGCCAGTACCGATCGAAGCCAAGGGATCGTCATAACCGCCGTTCGGCTGGATGACGAGGTGATAGTCGGTCAGTAGCAACGGCATGTCGGCGTTGCCTTCGGTCAAGGTCAGGACGAGATTGTCGCCGTCGGCCTTGATCTCCTTGATCGACTTCATGACGCCAAGCGCGCCGGATTCCGATTTCGCATCGGTATGGCGCTTGAGCGTGGCGACGACGTCGTCGATCGTCAGATCCTTGCCATTGTGGAACTTGACGCCCTTGCGGATCTTGAAGGTCCAGGTGGCGGCATCCTTCGACGGTTCCCAGGATTCTGCCAGCGAGGGGACGGCGGCCCCCGTCAGCGGGTGGGATTCCACCAGCATGTCACCCCAGCAGCGGCCGATGCAGAACATGACCTGCGACAGGAATTTTGCCGGGTCCTTTGAATCGGTAGCAGCGCCGCCTTCAAGGCCAAGCTTCAGATGACCGCCGCGCTTCGGTTCGGCTGCCATTGCGCTTTCGGTAAAGAGTTTGTCGGCGAGCGTCAAAGTCACGCCCGCAGCCATGGCGCGTCCCATGAATTCGCGGCGGCTGAGCCCGCCGGCAGTGACGCGGCTTGTCAGATATTTCGTGTAATCGTTCATTCCCCTGTTCCTTCTTCTTGCCGTGTTGACAAAGCTCCCGAGCATGCCACTTCAGGTCACGCTTCCTCTTCCGCCTGAAGGCTGTTGCTCGCGAGCATGCGGGAAATTCAGCGGTTGCTGCCGCCTCTACCTTCCTTTCCAGATTGGGGCCCGCTTCTCCGCAAAAGCCCGTGCGCCTTCCAATTGATCTTCGCTCGAATAGAGGACGTCGACGGTTGCAAACTGCCGTTTGGTGATCTTGTTCATGGCAGTCTGAAACGTCGAGCCCTCCGCTTCGCGAACGATTTCCTTGATCGCAGCATAGACGAGCGGCGGACCGCTTGCGAGCAGGCGGGCAAGTTCCCAGGCCCGGTCCATCAGCTTGTCGGCCGCCACGATCTCATTGACGAAACCCCAGCGATGCGCCTCTTCGACATTGAGCCAGCGGCCGGTCAGCAGCATGTCCATCGCGACATGATATGGGATCCGTTTTGGAAGTTTAATCGACGCGGCATCAGCGACCGTACCCGAACGGATCTCGGGCAAGGCGAAAGTCGCATGTGCGGCGGCGATGATCAGATCGGTGGAGAGCGCGATTTCCAGCCCGCCGCCGCAACAGATGCCGTTGACGGCGCAGATGATCGGCTTGTTGAGGTCGCGCAGTTCCTGCAGGCCGCCGAAACCGCCGACGCCATAGTCGCCATCGACCGCGTCGCCATCAGCCGCAGCCTTCAAATCCCAACCCGCGGAAAAGAATTTCTCGCCTGCACCGGTGACTATGGCGACGCGCAGATCCGGATTGTCGCGAAAGTCGCGAAAGATCAGCCCCATCTTACGGCTGGTCGCCAGGTCGATGGCATTCGCCTTCGGCCGGTCGATCGTAATCTCAAGAATGCCTTCTACGCATCGCGTTCGAATGGGGTCTTGCAACTTCCGCTACCTCCTTCGCCGGATGAGGGCATCCGCGGCAACAACGCCTCGGGATTCTGCTAGGACCATCAATGGATTAATGTCCAGTTCTTCAAGATGTGCGGCGTTCATTACGACATATTCTGCCGCTGATAGGATGGCGTCGGCCACGATGTCGAGGCTGCTTGCCGCGCCACCTCGATAGCCTTCGATCAGTTTCCGGATCTTCAACCGCGAAATCCGCTCAAGAACCTCGGCTTTCGTCACGGGGAGCGGCAAAACGACGGAATCCTCAAGCAATTCCACGAAAATTCCGCCGGCGCCGACCGTCAGGGTCAGGCCGACGACCGGATCGCGGACGGCGCCGACGATCAGCTCCGCGATAGGGCGGTCGATCATTCGCTCGACGAGGAATCCGCGAGCGATACCGGTCATGCCTTCGGCGGCGTCCCTGACGGCATTCGCATCCCATAGGTTGAGCTTGACTGCGCCGATATCGGACTTGTGCTCGACCCCAAGCGCCTTGAGCGCGACCGGAAATCCGAGCTGCTCGGCGCGTTCGGCTGCCTCGCTTGCCGTTCTGGCGGTCATGCCCAGCGGGACTGCAAGGCCCGAGGCCGCAAGCTCGGCCTTGGCTTCGGCCTCGCTCAAGGTCTCGACGTCACCCGCCTCCGTGCGTGGGCTGAGAAGCGGCAATGGCTGCGGCTTCTTCCAGGCGCTGGCGATGCCGCTGGCAACATCTGCCGCCGCCAGCGCTTCGCAGACGCCGCAGAGCGGCGCGATGCCGGCTTCGATCAATTGCTCGGCGATTGCTTCCGGCATGTTTTCGGGCAGTGTTGCGAGAATGCCGGCGCGCGCACCGGTCTGTTTTACGGCCGCGATGACGGCGGAAACGGTAATCATCCAGTCTGCACCGTCGCAGCGATCTTCACGGGGGAAATCAAGCACCAGCAGATTGAGCGCATAATCGCCGACGAACATGGCGTAGAACGCCTCCGTCTGCCGCGGCAGATCGCCCCAGACGAAGGTGTGGTAGTCGAGAGGGTTGGAGAGCGTCACCATCCGGCCGAGGCTCGCGCGCAACGCTGGCAGTTGCTCGGGCTTCAGGGCACGGAATTCGACATTGCGGCCGACGGCGGCATCAGCCATCAGCGACGCCTCGCCGCCTGAACAGCTCATCGAGGAGATCGCATTGCTTTCGAGCGGACCTGCGACATGCAGGAGTTTCAACGTTTCGATGAGTTCAGGCAAAGTCGCGACGCGGCCGATCCCGAGGCGAGCGAGAACGGCGTCGGCCACCGCGTCGCTGCCGGCAAGCGATGCCGTATGGGAGACGGTGGCGCGCTGGGCCTGTTCGGATTTGCCGACCTTCAGCGCGACGACAGGCTTCTTCAGCTCCCGAGCGCGCGCTGCAAGCGCTTCCAGCGCCCTTATATCGCCGAAGCCTTCGATATGCAGGCCAACCGCCGTGACACGGGGATCCTCAAGGACGGCCAGGGCTAAGTCCGACAAGCCGGTCTGCGCCTGGTTGCCGGCCGTCATCAGATAGCTGATGGGCAGGCCGCGCCTCTGCATGCTGAGATTGATGGCGATATTGGAGGACTGGGTGAGGATCGCGACGCCGCGCTCGGTTCTGACGATGCCATGCTGATCTGGCCAGAGCAGGGCGCCATCCAGGCCGTTGATCATGCCGTAGCAGTTTGGCCCGACGATCGGCATGGCCCCGGCCGCTTCGACAAGAGCCTGTTGCAAGTCTGCGCCGTCAACCAGTTCCGCTACCGCTTCGCTGAAACCGGAGGCATAGCAGACGGCGCCACCGGCTCCTCTTGCGGAAAGTTCGCGCACGATATCGACTGTGAGCGTTCGATTAACGCCAACGAAAGTGGCGTCCGGCGCATCAGGCAGTTCGGCGACCGACCGATAGCAGCGACGGCCAAGCACGCTCTCCTGTGTCGGGTGCACCGGCCAGATTTCGCCGGCAAATCCCATGCGGTCGCATTGCTCGATGACGCGCCGAGCTTCACGGCCACCAAAGACGGCGATCGTTCTGGGTCGGATCAGGCGATCGAGCGAGCGCTGGGTCATAGGCTCATGCTCCGAACGGCCGAAGCAGGTCACGGCTGATGATGTGGCGCTGAATTTCCGAGGTGCCGTCCCATATGCGCTCGACGCGGGCGTCACGCCAGAAGCGGGCGAGCGGCAGGTCGTCCATGAGGCCCATACCGCCGAAGATCTGGATTGCCTCGTCGGTGGCGCGGGCAAGCATTTCCGAGGCGTAGAGTTTCGCGGATGCAATTTCGCGATTGGCCGGAATGCCGGCGTCGAGCTTCCAGGCGGCCGATAGCGTTAGCAGGTCGGCGGCGTCGATCTCGGTGATCATGTCGGCAAGCTTGAAAGAAACGCCCTGATTGGCACCGATGGGCTTGCCGAATTGCTTGCGCTCGGCCGCGTAGGGCAGGGCGAGATCGAAGACACGGCGAGCCCGGCCGACGCAGGTGGCGGCAACCGTCAGGCGCGTCCCGTAAAGCCACTGATTGGCGAGATCGAAGCCGCGATGTACCTCGCCGAGCACCTGCGACTTCGGCAGGCGGCAGTCGGTGAAATTCAGGATGCAGTTGTGATAGCCGCGATGGGAGACCGAGGCATAGCCTTTGAGGATATCGAAGCCAGGTGTGCCGCGATCGACGAGGAAGGCGGTGATCTTCTTCTTGACGCCACGATGCGTATCTTCCTCACCGGTGGCGGCAAAGACGATAACGAAATCGGCGACATCGGCATGCGAGATGAAATGCTTCGTGCCGTTGAGCACGAAATCATCGCCATCCTGCCGTGCCGCGCATTTCATGCCGCGCATGTCGGAGCCGGCATCCGGCTCGGTGATGGCGAGCGCATCGATTTTTTCGCCGCGCACTGCCGGCAGGAGATAACGCTCGCGCTGCTCACCCTCGCAGGCCATCAGGATGCCGGATGGGCGGCCGAAGAAGACGGTGAGCCCCATCGAGCCGCGGCCGAGCTCGCGTTCAACGAGCGTGAAGGTGACGTGATCAAGCCCGGCGCCGCCGATTTCCTCGGGAAAATTGCAGGCATAGAAGCCGAGCTCGATGCATTTGCGCCGGATCTCGTCTCCGAGTTCAGCCGGCACGAGGCCGGTGCGCTCGACCTCGTTTTCGTGCGGATAGATCTCCGTCTCGACGAAGTCCCTGACCGTCTTGACGATCATCTCCTGTTCTTCGCTGAGCCCGAAATTCACGATCGCTTCCTCCTAGCGTTTTTGTCCCACATGACGGCCGGCTCCCTCCGGCATGGCCAAGGCTGCGTGCGCGGCAGAAATCGGCCTCAGCTTCGCCAGCACTTCCTCTGGTGCGGCGACGGCCTTCCCTGCTTTCGCGTCGACATGCAGCAGCATCTGTTCGGCAGTGGCGATCAAGTCTCCGCTCACGCTGTCATGCAATGTATGGAACAGATGCAGCCGCTTTTCGTCGGATGCGAGGACCTGCGTGGTCGAATGGATAGCTTGGCCGAGCTTGGCCTCGCCGATATGACGGATATGGGTTTCCACCGTGTAGTAGCTGTGACCGCGCTCGACATAATCGAGATCGACGCCGATCATGCGCAGTAGCGCATCCGACGTGTCGCCGAAGACCTGAAGGTAGCGATGCTCCGTCATGTGGCCGTTATAGTCGACCCAGGCCGGGCTGACCTTGGTATCGACCAGGCGTAGCGGCTTTGTAATATCCAGCGTCTCTTTCTTGCCCCCGCCAGCAGCCCAAAGCTGCTGTTCGAAATCCTTCAGCAGCTTGCCGGCGCCCCAGCCTTTACCGCCATGGCTTCCCTTCAGGCTTTGAAGGATGCCGACGAGGTTTTCGTCGCGGATGCGCTCGAGTTCGCGGATCGACAGGCCATTTGCCTGCTCGTCGGACTGCTGACCGATCTTTTCGACAAGGGCGTCGTCAAGATCGACCACGTCCATCAGCTTTGTCCAGTTCCATTGCAGAGCAGGGCCGAACTGCGCCAGGAAGTGCCGCATACCCGCCTCGCCACCGGCGATGCGATAGGTCTGGAACAGGCCCATCTGCGCCCAGCGCAGGCCGAAGGAGTAGCGGATGACATCGTCAAGCGTCTCGACCGTGCAGATATCGTCCTTGATCAGCCACAGCGCCTCGCGCCAGAGCGCTTCCAGCAGGCGGTCGCCGACGAAAGCTTCGATTTCTTTGGCGATATGCACGCCCTTCATGCCGATGGGAGGCAGTCGTTCCATCGCCGCCTGGATCGTCGCAGCACTGGTCTTGTCACCGCCGACGATCTCGACGAGCGGCAGGAGGTAGACGGGATTATAGGGATGGGCGACGAACAGGCGCTCGGGATGGCGCATGTCGCGCTGCAGGTCTGATGGTAGCAATCCCGAGGTGGATGAGCCAATCAGCGCATCCGGTCGCGCGGCTGCATCGATCTGCGTCAGCACCTTGCGCTTGAGATCCAGCCGCTCGGGAACGCTTTCCTGGATCCAGTCGGCGCCGGCGACGGCCGCTTCCAGCGTGTCTCTGAATGTGAGTTTGCCGCGGGGCGGGAGCGGCGCACCGGTCAGCATCGCATAGGCTTTTTCGGCATTTGCTAGAACTTCGCCGACGATGCGGGTTGCCTCCGGATGCGGATCGTACACATCGACATCGATACCGGCGAGCAGGAAGCGTGCGATCCATCCGCCGCCGATGACGCCGCCGCCGATACAAGCCGCCTTGTTGATCTTGGTCATCGTGGCCTCAGCGCTTCGTCAGTTTCAATTTCTTGCGGACATCTTCTGGGCCGATGATGCGCGCGCCCATGCCTTCGACCACCTGCACCGCCTTTTCGACGAGCTGCGCATTGGTCGCCAGCATGCCCTTGCCGGCATAGAGATTGTCTTCCAGCCCGACGCGGACATTGCCGCCGGCAAGGATCGCCGCCGCCGGATAGGCCATGGCGTTGCGACCGATGGAAAAGGCCGAGAAGGTCCAGCTTTTGGGAACGTTATTGACCATCGCCATAAAGGTGTTGAGGTCATCGGGCGCCCCCCAGGGGATGCCCATGCAGAGCTGGATGAGGACCGGGTCCTC
>JBCNPI010000077.1:0-19901 GCA_039593415.1 Rhizobium sp.
CCGGCCTCGACGGCATCAAGAACAAGATCCATCCTGGCAAGGCCATGGACAAGGATCTGTATGACTTGCCGCCGAAGGAACTGAAGAAGATCCCGACCGTCTGCGGTTCGCTGCGCGAAGCTCTGGAAAGCCTGGATAAGGACCGCAAGTTCCTGACCGCCGGCGGCGTCTTCGACGATGACCAGATCGATGCCTTCATCGAACTGAAGATGCAGGAAGTCATGCGTTTCGAAATGACCCCGCATCCGGTCGAATACGACATGTACTATTCGGTCTGATATCCGATACGAAAGCCCCGGTCAGTTCAATCACTGCCGGGGCTTTCTTCATGGTGGTAAAGCCGGTGGCAGGTGCCCCACGAGTGGATTCTTCACGTCGAAACGATGGCTGGGCATTCGAGACAAGTCCAGGCCGAGTGTGACAGTTCGATGAAGGAATGGGGGCAAAATCCTTGATATCAGTGGTGAAAGTCACCACATGATTACTCGAAAGGAAGTCGTGCCATGAAACAACGCAACGCAAAATTCAACATTGGCGACGTGGTTCGACACCGGATGTTCCCCTTCCGCGGTGTCATCTTCGATGTCGATCCGGAATTCGCAAATACCGAGGAATGGTGGAATTCCATTCCGGCCGAAGTGCGGCCCGATAAGGATCAGCCCTTCTATCACCTTCTCGCCGAAAACGACGAGACGGAATATGTCGCATACGTATCGGAACAGAATCTCGTGAATGACGAGAGCGGTCTTCCCTTGCGCAATCCGCAGATTACCCAGATCTTCGACCGTGCTCCGACGGGACAGCTCAAGCCCAAGATGAGCTTCGCCCACTAAGCACCTATCAAAGCAACAGTTTCCGAAGGGAAGGCGCCCCAACGCCTTCCCTTCTTGCTTTACCGCATTGGAGCCTGCGGCTGCAACGAATTGCAAAAAGCCCGGATCGCTCCGGGCTTTTTCTTTGATGAAATGGAATCGACCAGCTTACTGCTGCTTGGCGGCCTTCTGGGCGTCTTCGAGCTTCTTGCGGGCTTCCTCAGCCTTCTTCTGCATGCTGTCCTGCAGGCTCTTCTGGCTTTCGGCAAGCTTGCTGTCGGAGATCGCCGGGCCATCATAGGCGGCGCCAAAGCCCGTCAGCGAGATCTTGATCGGGTTCGGAGCGCGGCGGAAGTTGACCGAGGTGAAGGTTACGTCGGTGCCCTTCTTCAGCGAAGCGATCATCGCATCCGTCAAGGGAACTTCGGCGGTGCACTTGTCCGGCAGGCAAACGGCGTAGTCGAGCTTCTGGCCCTTGCCGCCATCGACCTGCATGGTGATGCCGGGCGGAATCAGGCGAGCCGTCGGAACGGAGATCTGCAGGATCTTGCGGTTGACCTTGCCATCGACGGAGATGAGGCCGACAGCCGTCACGAGCTGGCCGTTGTTTGCCATGATAAGGTTCTGCACGATGCAGATGTCGGCATCATCCTGTTTGGCGCAGGTCTTGTACCAGCCCAGACGCGGCTGGTTGGGATCGCTGGCGCCGTCGGCAGGAGCTGAGTTGGACGCAGCCTGAGCAAAGGCAGCAGCCGGCATGGCCGCACCGATCATAAGAGCCAGAGCAGAGAGACCTGCCCGCATTTTGTTTTCAGTCTTAAACATCATAGCGAAACCGCCTCCTGAAATCCGCTTCGGGACGACGGCGTGCCGTCCCATGCTATTCGGGTCAAACCGTCGTCCACCTGTCGAATAAATAAGGCAAATACATGACCCGAGAAACCCGGCACCCCTGTTACATCGCACTGAAACGGATATCCAGCTTTTCTTTGGCCTTTTCTGTTGAGACCTAAGATTTCCGCAGGCGCGTGTTGAATTCGGCACGCTCATGATAAGGTCTGGCCGAATCGTACCCTTACCGGAAAGGATGCCATGCAAGCGCTCCGGATCGCTGTCTTCCTGCTCTTCGCAGCCTTGTGCAACGCCGCGGTGGCGCAACCGCTTTATGGTATCGCCATGCATGGAGATCCTGCCCTGCCGGCGGACTTCAAGCATTTCCCTTACGTCAATCCGAATGTTAAGAAAGGCGGCCATATCAATTATGGCGTCGTCGGCACCTTCGACAATCTCAATCCCTTCATTCTGAAGAGCATGCGCACGACGGCGCGGGGCATGTGGGATCCGGAATACGGCAATCTCGTCTACGAGTCGCTGATGGTGCGCTCGCGCGACGAGCCTTTCACGCTTTATGGGCTGCTGGCGCAGACGGTCGAATGGGACGACAGCCGAAGCTACATTCAGTTCAATCTCAATCCAGACGCCAAATGGTCGGATGGGCAGCCGGTGACGCCGGACGACGTGATCTTCACGTTCCAGCTGCTGCGCGACAAGGGCCGCGTGCCGTTCTCATCGTGGCTTGAGACCATCGCCAGCATGGAGAAGGTCGGCGACCACAGCGTGCTGATCCGCTTCAACGAGAGGGCCAATCGCGAAACGCCGCTCATTATCGCCTCGTCGCTGCCGATTCTGCCGAAGCACGCGACCGACCCTGAAGGTTTCGACCAGACCTCTCTCCGCATTCCGATCGGCTCGGCTCCCTATAGGATCAAGAGCATCGATCCCGGCCAGCGCATAGTCTTCGAACGCCGTCCCGACTATTGGGGCAAGAACCTCCCGTCAAAAATCGGCATCGATAATTATGACGAGATCGCCGTCAATTACTTCCTGCAGGACACGACACTGTTCGAAGCTTTCAAGAAAGGCGATGTCGATATTTATCCGGACGGTAGCCCAGGCCATTGGCAGCAGGCCTACAACTTCCCGGCCGTGACCTCCCGCGCCATTGTCAAAGAGACCTTTACGCCGAAAACACCGAGCGGCATGCTAGGCTTCGTCTTCAATACGCGGCGACCGATGTTTGCCGATAAGAACGTGCGCAAGGGGCTGACCCTCGCCTTCGATTTCGAATGGATGAACCGCAATCTCTACTCAAACGCCTATAAGCGCACGGAAAGCTATTGGCAGAACTCCGATCTTTCGTCGTTTGGCGTTCCTACGGATGCGCACGAGCTCGCCATGCTCGGTCCGATCAAGGACCGCATCGATCCGGACGTGCTCGATGGCACCTATAAGCTGCCCGTCAGCGACGGCTCGGGACGTGACCGCAAGATCCTGCGCAAGGCGGTGGCCCTGCTCAAGGAGGGTGGCTATACGATCCGCGGCGAGAAGATGGTCGATAAGAATGGCCGCCAGCTCAGCTTCGAAATATTGACGCAAAATGCAGACCAGGAGCGCATCGCGATCCCCTATCGCCGATCTCTCGAATTGCTCGGCATCGCAGTAACGATTCGCACGGTCGATGATTCGCAGTATCAGCTACGCACGGTCAACTACGACTATGACATGATTATCAAGTCCTACCCCTCGTCGCTGTCGCCTGGCATCGAGCAAGTGGGGCGATGGGGTTCTGCTGCCGCCAAAACCGAAGGCAGCCTCAATTTCGCCGGCGTCGCCGATCCTGATGTCGATACGCTGATATCGCATTTTCTCACGGCGCATTCGGCCGAGGATTTCCGCGATGCGGTGCGGTCTTTCGATCGAATACTGATCTCTGGCTATTATCTCGTGCCGCTCTATCATATCGACCAGCAATGGGCGGCGCGGCGCAGCCGCATCGATCATCCAAACGTTCTGCCGCTCTACGGTTACTATTTGCCCGCATGGTGGGATGCTTCGGCGCAGTGATGCTGGTCGGTTCCCTTTCGGTAACCGGTTGAAGCCATCGGCTCGAAGGCCTAGATGGAGGGGAACGGCCCGAAAACCGAAAGGACAGAACCATGGAACGCATTACGATCGATATCGTCTCGGACGTTGTCTGCCCATGGTGCTATCTCGGGAAGGCTCGTCTGGAATTGGCAATCGCCGAGGTGCAGGACGAAGTCGGCGTCGACCTCAACTGGCGGCCTTACCGTCTCAATCCCGATTATCCGCCGGAAGGCGTCGACCAGAAGAAAGCGCTCGAGCAGAAGCTCGGCGGCGCGGAGCGGGTCGCGCAGGGACACAAGATGCTGACCGATCTCGGTCGCGAGGTGGGCATCAAATTCGATTTCGATGCCATCAAGATCGGCCCCAACACGCTCGACGCGCACCGCCTCATTCACTGGGCCGTCACCGAAAGCCGCGAGAAGCAGGACAAGGTGGTGGATGCCCTGTTCAAGGCCAATTTCGAAGAGGGCCGCAATGTCGGCGATCATACGGTTCTGCTCGACATCGCGGAAAAGGCCGGGCTCGACCGCTCCGTCATATCAACCCTCCTCGCCTCCGACGCGGACCGCGATCTCGTCATCGGCGAAATCGACGCCGCACAGAAGATCGGGGTCAACGGTGTGCCCTTCTTCATCTTCGACCAGCAATATGCCGTGAGCGGCGCGCAGACCCCGGATGTGCTCGCTGGCGCGTTGCGAGATATCGCCAAGATGAAGGCGGAAGCGCGCGCCGGAATGAATTAAACGGGATCCACTTTTTCGATCATAGCCGCAAGCCTCCCGCGAATCGCCGATCACGGAAGGCTTGAGCCATAATCAGCATCAGGTCTTTGCCAGCAATCCCGAAGCCATCGCCCGGAAGGCCTCTATCGCCTTGGGCAGCACGTCCGTCGGGTTATCGCTGGCAGCAACCCAGAGGGCAGCATTCAGCGCTGCGCCGGAAATGAGCCGGGCTGCCGCCTCGGGATCGACCGGTTTGAGCACCTCTTGTTCCAGAAGCGTTGACACAGTCCGCTGGGTACCGGCGAGGCAGCTGTTCTGGCTGGGCCATTTCGAGGGGTCACCCAGAACGGCCGGCCCGTCGAGAAGGACGACGCGCTGTACCTCCGGATCAAGTGCCATCTTGATGTAGGCCTCGCCTTCCGCAAGCAGGCCCTGCCAGTCACCGTCTGCCCCTGCGCCGATCTCCTTCGCCCGCAACGCCATTTCATTGTCGATCTGATCAACGACGGCGGCGAGCAATCCGCGCTTGTCGCCGAAATTGTGATAGAGGGCACCTCTTGTCAGGCCGACATCCGCCGTCAGCTCGTCCATTGAAGCGGCCGCGAATCCTTTCTCCGCGAAGGCTTTCCGCGCAGCCGAAATCAGTTTATTCCGATTTTCTTCCATGGTTTCGAGGCGCTTTGCCATATCATTCTCAATATTTCACATACGTTTCGTATGTGAAATATTGACATACGCCGCGCATATGAATATTTCACATACATGCCGTATATCAAATGAAGCGGCGGTTTGGAAGCCTCGCGCGAGCTTGCGTATTTCCCATCTTTTCATGTCAACACGAATGAGAGCCGATACCATGACGACACGTCACGCAATCTTCCCGAAGAACAGGCATGCACTTTATGAGGAGCATGGCTATTCCGCCGCAATCCGGTCCGGCGATCTGCTGTTCGTTTCCGGTCAGGTCGGCAGCCGAACGGACGGAAGCCCAGAACCGGATTTCGAAAAGCAAGTCCAGCTCGCCTTCGATAATCTGAGAGCAACCCTGGGAGCCGCAGGCTGCACCTTTGACGACATCATTGATGTGACCACATTTCACACCGATCCCGAGCAGCAATTCGGCGCTATCATGACCGTCAAGAACCGAATCTTCACCGAGAAGCCCTATCCGAACTGGACGGCGATCGGCGTCAACTGGCTGGCGGGCTTCGATTTCGAGATCAAGGTCATTGCGCGCATTCCGAACACGAATGAAGAACACCGGCCTCAAGCCGCCTGACCGCGGCATTCAATTCGACCACAGTTCTATCGTTATCGACGGGCTAAACCGGCCCCCACACTGATCCCCAAACGAAGTGCCGTGCCTCCCTACTTCGCCAATTCCGCCAGCTGCGTCATGACAACTGCCGCCCCCTGCAGTCGCTTTTCCGGCGTCGGCAGGTCGCGCGTCAGGAAGACGCTCTGGTCGGGGCGAATCTTGGCCATCGTGCCTTGCTTGGCGATATAGCCGACGAGGTTGGCGGGGTTCGGGAATTCCTTGTTACGGAATTGCACGACCACACCCTTCGGGCCGGCGTCCAGCTTCTCGACATTGGCGATGCGGCAGAGCGACTTGATGTAGACGATCTTGAGAAGGTGCTGAACCTCCAGCGGCAAGGGGCCGAAGCGGTCGATCATTTCAGCACCGAAACTGTCGATCTCCTTCAGCTCGGTGATCTCGCCGAGACGGCGATAAAGCGCCATGCGCAGATGCAGATCGGGCACGTAATCGTCGGGGATCATGACCGGCGTGCCGACGGAGATCTGCGGCGACCAGCCGGTATCCTGGATCTCGTCGACGCCCTTGACCTCGGCGACGGCCTCCTCGAGCATCTGCTGATAAAGCTCGAAGCCCACTTCCTTGATATGGCCGGACTGTTCCTCACCAAGCAGATTGCCGGCGCCGCGAATATCGAGATCGTGGCTGGCGAGCTGGAAGCCGGCGCCGAGCGTATCCAGCGACTGCAGCACTTTCAGCCGGCGTTCCGCCGTCGTGGTCAGCACCTTGTTGACCGGCAGGGTGAAGAGCGCGAAGGCGCGCACCTTGGAGCGGCCGACCCGGCCGCGAAGCTGATAGAGCTGGGCCAGGCCGAACATGTCGGCACGATGGACGATCAGCGTGTTGGCTGTCGGCACGTCGAGGCCGGACTCGACGATGGTGGTGGACAGCAGCACGTCGTAGCGGCCCTCATAGAAGGCATTCATGATGTCTTCCAGCTCGCCAGCCGGCATCTGGCCATGGGCGACCGCCACCTTCAGCTCCGGCACATCCGACTGCAAGAAGGCATGGATATCGGCAAGGTCGGCGAGACGCGGGCAGACATAGAAGCTCTGGCCACCGCGATAATGCTCGCGCATCAGCGTTTCGCGGATCACGAGGGAATCGAAGGGCGAAATGAAGGTGCGCACCGCCATGCGATCGACCGGCGGCGTGGTGATAAGCGACAGCTCGCGCACGCCCGTCATCGCCAGTTGCAAGGTGCGCGGGATCGGCGTCGCCGAGAGCGTCAGCACATGCACATCGCTCTTCAGCTCCTTCAGGCGCTCCTTGTGCTTGACGCCGAAATGCTGCTCTTCGTCGATGATGAGCAGGCCGAGATTGGCGAAGCTGATGCCAGCGCCGAGCAGCGCATGCGTACCGACGACGATATCGGTCTTGCCTTCGGCCACTTCCTTCTTGGTGAGCGTCAGCTCCTTGGCACCGACCAGACGGGATGCCTGCTGCACGCGGACTGGCAGGCCACGGAAGCGCTCGGAAAAGGTCTTGAAGTGCTGACGGGCAAGCAAGGTCGTCGGCACGACGACGGCGACCTGCACGCCGTTCATGGCAGCGACAAAGGCTGCGCGCAGCGCCACTTCCGTCTTGCCAAAGCCGACGTCACCGCAGACGAGGCGATCCATCGGCCTGCCAGCGCCGAGATCCTCACGCACCGCCTCGATGGCGTTCATCTGGTCGTCGGTCTCGTCATAGGGGAAGCGGGCTGCGAATTCGTCGTAAAGCCCCTCGGGCGAAGTCAGTACCGGCGCGTGGCGCGTCAGGCGTTCGGCCGCGACCCGGATCAGGGCGCCGGCCATATCGAGCAGGCGCTTCTTGAGCTTGGCCTTGCGCATCTGCCATGCGCCGCCGCCGAGCTTGTCCAGCTGCGCCTCGGTGCCCTCGCCGCCATAGCGCGACAGCAGATCGATGTTTTCGACCGGCAGGAACAGCTTGGCATCGTCGGCATATTGCAGCTCAAGGCAGGCGTGCGGCGCGCCGGCGGCCTCAATGGTCTTGAGGCCAACGAAACGCCCGATACCATGCTCGGCGTGAACGACGATCGAGCCTTCGTCCAGGCCTGCCACTTCCGAGATGAAATCGGCGGCGCGCTTGCGGCGCTTCGAGCGGCGCACCATGCGGTCGCCGAGAATATCCTGCTCGCCGATAACGATGAGATCGCCGGCCTCGAAGCCCGCTTCGAGGCTGAGAACCGCGGCGGCCGCCTCGCCCTTCGCCAATCCACCGAGATCCTTGAAGGCTTCGATCGTCTTGACGCGCGCCAGCCCGTGTTCGGAGAGCACCTGCAGGAGGCGATCGAGCGAGCCTTCGGTCCAGGCGGAGATGAGCACCTTGCCGCCCGCAGCCCGCTTATCGGCAATATGCTTGACCACGGCGTCGAAGACGTTGACACGCTCGCTGTCGGCGCTCTCGGTCGCGGACCGCGCCCAGCGCGGCCCCTGCCGGGCATCAAGTTCGATGACGCGGCGCGCCTCGCCCTCATGCTCGTTGAAAGGCGAAATGCGGCTAGCGCCGAAGGCATCGAGCGCATTGCCGAAAGCCTTGCCATCGAGATAGAGCTGGCCGGGCGTTACGGGCTTATAGGGCGTGCCCTGTGCCATCTGTCCTTTGACCTGCTGGCCGGATTGAAGGCGGGCGTCGTAATAATCGAAGACGAGCTTGGAGCGTTCCTCGGCCGCCTCACGCACGGTATGATCCGTCACCAGCCGGAAGCCCTTGAGATAATCGAAGACCGTCTCCAGCTTCTCGTAGAAGAGCGGCAGCCAATGTTCCATCCCGGCGTAGCGGCGACCTTCGGAGACGGCGAGATAGAGCGCATCGTCGCGCGTGGCGGCCCCGAAGGCGGAGAGATAATTCTTGCGAAAGCGGCTGATCGTATCCGGCGTCAGCGTCACTTCGCTCATTGGATTGAGATCCAGCGAACGCACCTGCCCCGTCGTGCGCTGGCTGCCCGGATCGAAGCTGCGGATGCTTTCCAGCGTATCGCCGAAGAAGTCCAGGCGCACCGGCTCTTCCGTACCGGGAACGAAGACATCCAGAATGCCGCCGCGAACCGCATACTCGCCGACCTCGCGCACGGTCGCCACGCGCTCGAAGCCGTTGCGCTCCAGGCGGGCCGCGATGTCGTCCATCCGGACCTGATTGCCGGGACGGGCCGAGAACGCCAAGCTCTCAATAATATCCTGCGGCGCCACCTTCTGCAGCATGGCGTTGACGGTCACCAGCACGACGGCTGCATGCGGCTTGCGATGATGGGCGATCAACCCCGACAGAGCCGCCAGGCGCCGGGCCGAGGTGTCGGAGCTTGGGGAAACGCGGTCGTAGGGGAGGCAATCCCAGGCGGGTAGCGTGAGGACTGGGATTTCGGGCGCGATGAAGCCGAGCATCTGTTCAACATCGGCCATATGCTGACCGTCGGACATGACATAGGCGATCGGCTGGCCGGCTCTCGCCATTTCGGCAATCAGGAATGGCTCCAGACCGGCCGGCACATGACCGATCGTCATCGGCTCGCTGGCGGCGAGCAGCTTCTTCGCGTCGAAACCGGGGATCATTTCGTTAATCCGAACCTTTCGGCGATCTCTTCGAAATCGGGCTTGTAGGAGGCCAAACGCTCAAAAAGCGGCGTCTGCAGGTGCTGCGGCGTCGGCTGGCTACCCAGAATCCACTTGAGAAGATCATTATCTTCCTCGGCCATGATGCGCTCGAGCTCGTCGAGATCGGCCTCGGCAAGACCCGGCAGCTCGTTATCGGCGAACTGGCCGAAGACCAGATCCATCTCGCGAATGCCGCGGTGCCAGCAACGGAAAAGGATACGCCGACGGCGAGGATCAAGATCGGCACTGCTGAGGGTAAGCCCAGTCATCAAGAACACCTTTATGTTGATGCGTCTCTATAAAACCAGCGCTCAAAGGTGGGAACCGGTTTTTCAGAAAAAAGGCCCCGCAATGCAATTTTCCGGGGAGTGTTTGATACAATGAAGCCGAGTTCCCGCGCGCCCCTTGCCAAATGCGCCCTGCCCGTCGCATTTTGCCCGCCATGCGTCCGGCCATCCTTGATCCGCTATTTGCCTCCATCACTTCGCTGCCCGGCGTCGGGCCGAAGGCATCCGAGCTGCTGGTCAAGTTGCTCGACCGCGAAACGATCGACGATTGCCGTGTCATCGACCTTATTTTCCACGCACCGCATTCGATCATCGACCGGCGCGAACAGCCTGGCATCGCCCGAGCGCCGCAGGGCGCCATCGTCACCATCACCGGCCGCGTCGATCGCCATCAGCCGCCGCCCAATGCGCGCAGCAACGTGCCCTATCGCGTCTATCTGCATGACGAAACCGGCGAACTGGCGCTGGTCTTCTTCCGCGGTAAGGCGCAATGGCTGGAAAAGCAGTTGCCGATCGACGAGACCGTCACCGTCAGCGGCAAGGTCGACTGGTTCAACGGCCGGCCTTCAATGGTCCATCCGGACTATATCATGCGCGAAAGCGAGGCGGAAAAGCTACCGCTGGTCGAGCCGGTCTATCCGCTAACCGCCGGGCTTACGCCGAAATTCCTGCGCAAGACCATCGAGGCGGCGCTGCCGCGCATTCCACAACTGCCTGAATGGGATGATATCGCTCTGACGCAGAAGCAGGGTTTTCCCTCCATCTCCGACAGTTTCCACATGCTGCATGCGCCGAGGGACGCCACCGATATCGATCCCCAGGCGCCTGCCCGCCGCCGGCTTGCCTATGATGAGTTCCTGGCGGGGCAGCTGTCTCTCTCCCTCGTGCGCCAAAGACTGCGCAAGGTTGCTGGCCAACCGGTGCACGCAACTGGAGAAATCAGCGGCAAGATACTGGAATCTCTTCCTTTCTCGATGACAAACAGCCAGCGTGATGCGGTTGCCGATATTCTGAAGGATATGGCGGGCACCGAGCGCATGCTTCGGCTGCTGCAGGGCGACGTCGGCGCGGGAAAGACGCTGGTTGCCTTGATTGCGATTGCTGCCGTGATCGAAAGCGGCGGCCAGGCCGTGCTGATGGCGCCGACCGAAATCCTCGCCCGGCAGCACTTCGCCACGATTTCAAAATTCGCAGCAAGTGCAAACCTTTCCGTCGAAACTCTCACAGGCCGCACGAAGGGCCGCGAGCGGGATGCGATCCTGGAGCGCATCGCCTCCGGCGAAGCACAGATCGTCATCGGCACGCACGCATTGTTTCAGGACAGCGTCGCCTATGCCAATCTGATGCTGGCTGTCGTCGATGAGCAACACCGCTTTGGCGTCCACCAGCGCCTGCGCCTGACCGCGAAGGGCATTTCGCCGCATATGCTCGTCATGACCGCCACGCCGATCCCGCGAACGTTGGTACTCGCCGCCTTTGGCGATATGGATGTTTCCAAGCTCACCGAGAAGCCGGCAGGGCGCAAGCCGATCCAGACGATCACCATTCCGAACGAACGAACCGGCGATATCGTCGCGCGCCTGAAAAGCGCGCTATCTGAAGGTAAAAAAGCCTATTGGATATGTCCACTTGTAGAGGAATCCGAAGAATCCGATTTAATGTCAGTGGAGGAGCGGCATCAGACGTTGACGAAAGCACTCGGTCCCGGCATCGGCCTCATTCACGGTCGAATGAGCGGCCCGGAAAAAGATGCTGTCATGATGGCCTTCAAGAATGGGGAGATCCGTTTGCTGGTTGCCACGACCGTCGTCGAAGTCGGTGTCGACGTGCCGGACGCGACGATCATGGTCATCGAACATGCCGAACGCTTCGGGCTGGCGCAGCTGCATCAGCTGCGCGGACGGGTAGGCCGCGGCGACGAAGCATCCACCTGCATTCTGCTCTACAAAGGCCCGCTCGGCGAAACAGGGCACGCGCGGCTGTCGATCATGCGCGAGACCGAGGACGGCTTCAGGATTGCCGAAGAGGATTTGAAGCTGCGTGGCGAGGGGGAGCTTCTCGGTACCCGTCAGTCGGGCACGCCGGGCTTCCGCATCGCCAGCCTTGAGGCCCATGCCGACCTCCTCGAAATCGCCCGCAAGGATGCCGCCTATTTGATCGAGCGCGATCCTGAGCTTACGAGCGAGCGGGGCGCGGCGGTGCGCACCCTGCTTTATCTCTTCCGCCGCGACGAGGCGATCCGCTTCCTGCGGGCAGGATGAGAGGATGGACGCGATTGCCGCGCCCATCCACGTCTTAAGATGTCACTTGGCAGCAAGGCCCGGAATGGTGACCTGGAATACCTGGAACATGGTATCGACGTCCGCACCGCTGTCATCCTTGTAGGCAGCCCCGACCTGAAAGCCGTCCTGGGTGATGAAGTCGTTGTCATTGGCGACGAACAGGAAATAATCGTCCGGTAGTTTCGGATCCTGGACGCTGACGAGCGACATGGCTTCCCACTTCTCCGAGAGATTGTTACGATCGTTCGGCGCGCCGTTGTGGAGACCGAAGCGGGCAAGATCGGCGCTGTCGTTGATGTCGACGAATTGGCTAATTGTCGCCGGCTTCACGGAGGGATCTAGAACGCCCTTGGGAGCTACAGCCATATCGCCGTCAAACTTGCTGCCGGCTATATCGGTGGCAGCGGAAACGTCGACGACATCGATGCTGCGATAAATCGACTTCTCGCCCTTCTGACCGTAGCCGTTGCCGCTGTCGCGCGCCAGCATCAGGAAACTTGTCGGTGAGAGCGCCACGATTTCGCTCTGGGCGGCGACCGCTGTCTTGCCTTTGTCGTTGGTGAATACCGGCAACGGCACGACATATTCGTGCACCAGCTTCAGGTGGGCGAGATCGGCAGCATCGTAAACCAGAGCGCGCGTATTCTGCCTGGTCGAACTGGAATCACCACCATCCTGGCGCGTCGCGGACTGCAGCACCACGATCAGGAACTTGCCGTCCTGGGTCAGGGACATGCCCTCGAAACCCTGGTTGTTCTGGCGCCCGCTGGTCGGGTCCTTCGGATCGGGAGTCGTTTCGCCGGGCCCGGGATTGTTCGAGGAAAAATTCACGGCGCCATGGCGCATCGGCAGAAACGCGGCCGGTGGTGCCGTGGCCGAGATCATCTTTCCATCCGCCGAGAAGCGGTAGATGTAGGGACCGTATTCATCGCTGATGAACATCGAGCCATCGGGCAGCCGCGCAATGGCCTCGTTGTCGAGCGAGATCTTGCCGTTCGGCGCCTGCGGCAGCAATGGCATGGCACCTTCCGGATTGCGGACGCCGTTCGCCGGATCGAGTCCCGTCGTTTCAGTGCCCTTATTGTCCTTCAGCAGGAGCGTATCCGCGAGCTTGGCCTCGACGCCCGACTGTTCCTTGCCGGCTGGCGGCGTTGCGCCGGGAGCAACCGGCGTCAGCTTGATATCGATCGTGTTGAGCCGCGCACGGTAATCGGTGGTGCCGGCGACATTGTAACCACGGTCCGGCAGCAGCCACAGCGAGCCTTTGTAGGTGCCGTCGGCATTGCGGGTCCAGTTCTTAGTATCGATCGACATACCCGAGCCGGAACCGAAGGTTTCGCCGAGCTTGTCGCGCTGATTGGCGGGGATGCGGCCGATGGCAACGCGGCCCTTATTGACGAGCGTCACACCATGGACGGTTACCGACGTATCGGCGAGCGCCGCCATCGGCGCCACGGAAACGAATGTTGCGAGTGCGGCCGACAAGAGCGGCAGGCTCTTCCAACGCATATATTTCAAGACAATATCCTCCTGATGAAAACCTTTTGGAGACAACGGCATCCATCTCCGGCCCGATTTCAGACCGGGTCAAAAAACGACAGCCCGGCACTGAAGCACCGAGCATTCGATGGCGAGATACATCCGATTATCTGTCCCCAACGACCATCTAAGGCGTCAATATGATAAGGGCATGACAGTTCGCGCAATACGCGAGGCTATCCATCCAGCTATAGGAACTGGAGTAATTCTAAGACAGAGACTCTATGGGAACGGGCTGTCGCGGCTCCTTGGCCGCGATCATTTCCTTATATTCAGGTGCAACGAGACCGCCCGATATCAGGAGCTTGGCGCCATCCTCGGGGCTCATGTCGAGTACCGTGATCTTGTCGCGGGGGACGAAGACCAGAAAACCGGCCGTCGGCACGGGTGTTGGCGGCAGAAATACAGCCACCATGTCCTGACCCATCGCGTTGAACTTCGAGGCGATCTCGCCCTTGGCATTCGTCGATATGAAGACCATGGACCAGAGGCCCGGACTTGGATATTCGATCAGCCCGACCTTCTTGAAGGACGTGCCCTGCTCTTTCAGCACGGTTTCGAAGATCTGCTTGACGCTCTTGTAGATCGTCCGCACCAGCGGAACGCGAATGACGATCGACTCGCCAACGCGGACGATGCTCTGGCCGATCAGGTTCTTGGCCAGGAAACCGACCAGCGTGATGAAGATCATCGCAATCAGCAAGCCTGTGCCGGGAACGGCGAAATTCAGATAGCTCTCAGGGTCATAGCGCGCGGGAATATAGGGGCGAACCCAGCTGTCGGCCCAATGAACCACAGACCAGGTCAGCCAGAGGGTGATGGCAATCGGAGCGCAGATGATCAGGCCGGCCAGGAAATTGTTTCTAATCCGTGTGGTTACGGACATCTTGATGAGCTTTTCAGTCATTCGCCGCTTGAAAACTCCGTTCCGTCGCCCACCCCTAACCGGCAAAACCTCCCCACCATCTCCGTCCAGGAAACGTGCCAGAAATCGGCATTGCGTACAACCCGTCAGTCACGCCGCCAAACCGAACAGGCGCCCGGCTCACGACGACGTGAAAGCGAAAGCCTGACTGCAGGCTGGCCTATTCCACCGTTACCGATTTCGCGAGGTTGCGCGGCTGATCGACATCGGTGCCCATGAAGACGGCTGTGTGATAGGCAAGCAATTGAATTGGCAGCGAAAAGATGATCGGCGCGATGATTTCGTTGACGACCGGCAACGTAATGGTCGCCATGGTCGGCAATGTCGATGCGGCAGCACCTTTCGCATCGGTGATGAAAATGATTCGCCCACCGCGCGCCGCCACCTCCTGCATGTTGGAAACGGTCTTGTCGAAGAAGCGATCATGCGGGGCGATGACGATAACGGGCATGTTCTCGTCAATGAGCGCGATCGGACCATGCTTGAGCTCGCCGGCGGCATAGCCTTCGGCATGGATGTAGGAAATCTCCTTCAGTTTCAGTGCGCCTTCCATGGCAAGCGGGAAGCTGGTGCCACGGCCGAGATAGAGCACATCCTTGTATTTCGAAATTTCGCGGGAAAGGCTTTCCATCTGCGGCTGAATGATGTTCAGCACCTGCGCCATGATGCGCGGCATTTCGATGAGATGGTGCACCAGCTCCTTTTCGTCCTCGGTGTTGATGGTGCCGCGGGCGACACCGGCTCCGATTGCCAGAGAAGCCAGGACTGCCAGCTGGCAAGTGAAAGCCTTCGTCGAAGCAACACCGATTTCCGGACCAGCCATGATCGGGAACACGGCGTCGGATTCGCGAGCGATCGTGGATTCCTTGACGTTGACGACGGCACCGATCTTCAGGCCGTTGTCGCGGCAATAGCGCAGGGAAGCCAGCGTGTCAGCCGTCTCGCCGGACTGAGAAATGAACAGCGCCGCCTGCGAAGGCTGCAGAGGCATTTCGCGGTATCGGAATTCGGAGGCAACATCAATTTCAACCGGAAGACGCGCGTAGCGCTCGAACCAGTATTTACCGATCAGGCCAGCGAGATAGGCGGTGCCGCAGGCGGAAATCGCCAGGCCTGACACCTTCCCAAAGTCGATGGCCGATACGTCGGAACGCACGCGGTGGCTGGCGAAATCGACATAGTGGCTGAGCGCATGGGAGATGACTTCGGGCTGCTCGTAGATTTCCTTTTCCATGAAATGGCGATGATTGCCCTTGTCGACGACATAGGCGGACGCATGGGAAATCTGCCTCGGCCTTGTCACTTCCTTGCCGCTGTAATCGAGGATCGTGGCGCCTGCGTGGGTGACGATCGCGCAATCGCCGTCGACGAGATAGGTGATCTCGCTGGTGAACGGAGCGAGCGCTATGGCATCCGAGCCGAGAAACATCTCGCCCTTGCCATGCCCGACTGCGAGCGGCGGGCCAGAGCGCGCCGCCATCAGCGTGCCGGGATCGTTCTCGAACATCACAGCCAATGCGTAGGCGCCCGTCACGCGGTTCAGCATTTTCAGCATGGCAGCGCGGGGATCAAGCCCTTCGCGGATATAGTTGGCAAGGAGGTGCGCCACGACTTCCGTGTCCGTCTGCGAAGAGAACACCCTGCCCTCGGCCTCCAATTCCTCACGCAGATCCGAGAAGTTCTCGATGATACCGTTGTGAACGACAGCAACGCCTTCGACGAAATGCGGATGTGCATTGGTTTCATTCGGAACGCCATGGGTTGCCCAGCGGGTATGCGCGATGCCTGTCGTTCCCGGCAGCGGATTCGTTTCCAGCCGCTTCTCAAGATTGACCAGCTTTCCTTCCGCTCGGCGACGATCCATCACGCCGTCATGGATCGTCGCAACGCCGGCCGAATCATAACCGCGATATTCGAGGCGCCGCAGCGCGTCCACCAAGCGATCCGCCACAGGCGCCGTTCCGACGATGCCAACAATACCGCACATATATATATTCTCTCCGTCTGACCTCAGATTTGAGGCAACTCCTAATCAATCCTGCAATTTTCTCAATTGCCACGACGGTCACTTTCGATTTCGGACCGTTACCGGAATCCGCTCTAGTGACCGCTCTTCTTTGCTGCCTTGATGGCCAAGGCTCGTTCGCGCAAGGCCTTGGCACGCTCCGGCTTCATCTCCTGGCGCGCGCGGCCGAAGGCCAGCGCATCGGCTGGAACATCATCCGTAATGACGCTGCCTGAAGCGATATAGGCGCCGTCGCCGATGCGAATGGGAGCTACGAGCGAGGAATTGGAGCCGACAAAGGCATTTGCGCCTATATGGGTCTCGTACTTGTTCACCCCGTCATAGTTGCAGGTGATCGTGCCCGCACCGATATTGCTGCCGGCCCCGACCGTCGCGTCGCCGATATATGTCAGATGATTGACCTTAGCGCCCTCGCCGATCTTCCCGTTCTTGACCTCGCAGAAATTGCCGACCTTGGAGCCACCGGCAAGATCGGCGCCCGGACGCAGCCGCGCAAACGGCCCGACGGTCGCTCCGGCGCTGACGTGAGCGCCTTCAATATGCGAGAAGGCGTGGATGACCGCGCCTCCCTCGATTACCGCGCCTGGTCCGAAAACAACATTGGGCTCGATCAGCGCATCCTGGCCAATCACGGTGTCGTAGGCGAGGAACACCGTTTCCGGCGCAACCATGGTCACGCCCGACAGCATGAGCTCATGTCGGCGGCGTTCCTGCCACAGGCGTTCGATGACGGCGAGTTCGGCGCGGTTGTTGCAGCCTGTCATCTCGACCTCGGGCGCATCGACGGCAACGGCTCGGCCACCTAGCGAGCGGGCAATCTCGACGAGGTCGGTGAGGTAATACTCGCCCTTGGCATTGTTGTTGCCGATGCGATCGAGCAAATCGAGCGCCTTGCGGCCGTTGATCGCCATCAAGCCGCTGTTGCACCACGTTACAGCCAACTCGGCATCGGTTGCGTCCTTCGCCTCGCGGATGGCGATCAGTTCGCCGTCCTTGACCAGCAATCGGCCGTAGGCATTGGGATGATCGGTATGAAAGCCTATAACGACGACATCATTGCCGTTGGCAAGCCCCTGGCGGGCGGCGCGAAGCGGCGCGTCGGTCAGCAGCGGCACGTCTCCGTAGGCAACGAGAATATCGTCATATCCGCGGGCTATCGCCTCGCGCGCCGCCAGCACGGCATGACCGGTTCCGAGCCGCTCTTTCTGCAGATAGGAGTCGACGGTGATGCCGCCGATGGATGCCGCCGCACTGACCTCGTCGGCATTGCGCCCAACAACCAGCGCCGCAGCCGCTATATCGGTCCTGGCGATCGCCTCCATGACATGGGCGATCATCGGACGGCTGGCGATCGGATGCAGAACCTTCGACATCGACGATTTCATGCGGGTACTGTCGCCGGCGGCGAGGATGATGGCGAGACAGCTGCGTTCCATTTCAAGCTCCGAGATATGCGGGCAGGCGTTGGCCCAGGCCGATGCGACTCCCTCATACCAACAAGTCGGGCGATGAACTACGACGAAATTCAAGGCGACCTTCAGGCCTCGACGAGAGCCTCGAAAGCTTCAAGGACATGTTGACGTCCATCGACAATCACAAATTCCATCGCCTTATAGGCGGAAAGGCCGTCACGTGCCGCTATCGCGTCCACTATGGCCATATGCGTATCCGCAATATTGGCAAAGCCATTGGCTGACGGGGGCGCACTCATGCGAAACATGCCAACAAGTGCGGCTTTGATAAGACCGCCAAGCGATCGCATGAATGGATTCTGCGAAGCCTCAGTAATTGCCAGGTGGAAATGCAGATCGGCGACCGCAAGGCTATCGGACGTATGATGCGGCGCCGCCATGGCGGCCGCAAGACTGCGAAGCAGTTCGATATCCTCACGGCTGGCCCTTTCCGCCACGAGGCTGGCTGCAAAGGGCTCGAACGCCATGCGTATATCGTAAAGATGAAGAAGGAATTCCTTGTTGACGCCGCTTTCGAAATGCCAGTTCAGCACCTCGTTGTCGAACATGTTCCAATGGATCTTTTCGGTGACACGCGTACCGACGCGCGCGCGCGGCACGACCAACCCTTTTGCGGCCAGAGTCTTCATGCTTTCGCGCAGAACGGTTCTGGATACCTTGAATCGTTGCAGAAGCTCGCTGTCGCCGGGGAGAATGCTTCCGATCGGAAATGCGCCCGAGACGATCGCCTTGCCCAGCTCATCGACCACCTGAGCGTGGCTCGTGCGCGATTTCCCCTCGGATTTTCCGGTCTCAAGCAATCGTTCTCGCAAGCGTTCTGTCCTTCCCTCAGACATATCGTCGATTCAAACGGGAAAGCAGCAGAAGGCCCTTCTGCATCAGAATAAAGGCAAACAGCAACAAACCGATCAATATCTTCGTCCACCAGCTGGAAAGCGTTCCATCGAAGGTGATGTAGGTCTGAATCAAGCCCTGTATGAGAATTCCGATGAGTGTTCCTCCGACGAACCCCGCTCCTCCCGTCAGCAGTGTTCCGCCTATGACCACAGCAGCGATCGCATCGAGTTCGACGCCGACCGTGGCAAGCGAATATCCTGCGGAGGTATAAATCGAAAAAACGATTCCGGATAGACCGGCGAGAAAGCCGGACAGGGCGTAGATCTGGATCGTCGTTTTCCCCACCGGCACGCCCATCAGCTCCGCAGTCTGTGCACCGCCGCCAAGCGCATAGACATTGGCGCCGAAACGGGTGCGCTGCGCCAGTACGATGCCGCCGGCAAAGACGAGAAGCATGAGGCCGCCGATCAATGTCAGCCGGCCGCCGCCGGGCATCAGCCAATAGAGATCGTTGAGCTGAGAGTAGAAATCATTCTCGATCGGGATACTGTCGATCGACAGCACGAAGGCGATACCGCGCGCCAGAAACATGCCGGCCAGCGTCACGATGAAAGGCGGCATGCTGAGATAGTGAATGATGGCGCCCATGCCGGCGCCAAAAATCGTCGTGATGACAAGCGCCAGGACGAAAGCGATCAGCGGATGGATCGTCGTATCACGCAGAATGACGGCCAGGAAAACGCCGGTGAAGGCAATCACCGAGCCGATGGACAGGTCGATGCCGCCCGAGATGATCACGAACGTCATACCGACGGCGGCAATTCCCAGAAAGGCGTTGTCGGTCAACAGGTTACCGGCCACCCGTGTCGAGAGCATATTCGGATACTGCGTCACGCAGCCGACATAGGCCAGAATGAAGATGACGATCGTCGCAAGCAGCGGAAGATATTTCGAATTCACTTTGCCTGCTCCTTTTGCACCATCTGTCCCTCGCCTCGGCGACGCCAGAAGAATGACGTGGCGGACTGCATTGCCGGGGATTGGATGACCAGAATGACGATGACGATGAGCGCCTTGATCACAAGGTTGAATTCCGGCGGAAAGCCGGAGAGCAGGATGCCTGTATTGACCGATTGAATGATCATCGCGCCGATCAGCGAACC
>JBCNPI010000078.1:0-19806 GCA_039593415.1 Rhizobium sp.
CCTGCATCGCCGGCACCCGTATCCTGGTTCCCAAGTATCGGCTCGACGAGGTTCTGGGCAGGTTGAAGCAGGAGGTCGAGACGTTCAAGGTCGGTGCTCCAGACGATCCGGACGTGATGATCGGACCGATGGTCAATCAGAAGCAGTACGACCGCGTCCAGTCTTATATCGAGCTGGGAACGCGAGGGGGTGCAAGCCTCCTGACAGGAGGTCTTGGACGGCCCGTTGGATTGGAACGCGGCTGGTTCACGAAGCCGACCATATTCACGGACGTCAACAACCAGATGCGCATCGCGCGCGAAGAGATCTTCGGTCCAGTCCTATCGGTTATCGCCTATAGCGACGAGGGCGAGGCCGTTTCCATCGCGAACGATACCCCGTACGGGCTCCAGGCCTATGTTCATGGCACCGACGCCGCACGCATGCAGGCGCTCGCGGATCGACTGGATTGCGGCCGCGTGATCGTCAACGGCGCGCCGCATGAGCCGCTCGCTCCCTTCGGCGGGTTCAAGCAGTCCGGGATCGGTCGCGAATACGGCGTGTTCGGCCTAGAGGCGTTCCTGGAACCGAAAGCCGTCATCGCCTGATAAGCTGAGTTTGAGCGGACTGTGTTACGGATTCTGAATTCGGACGAGAACCTTTCCGATAGTCTTGCCGCTCTCCTGTGACTCGTGTGCATCGGCCACTTCATCGAGGGCATATGTTTTCGCGTCCGTGGAACACATTCCCCCGACCTGCGAAAGCGCGCCAGTTATTCCGCGGTAACGAAGACGCACCCCTAATCCTGCCAGGCCGGTGAGCTTGAAGTCGTTCCGTTAAGCTGTGGGCGCAGCCAAAAGATGATTGATGTGAACGGATTCGAACCATCAACCACCCAAAATTATCACTCGCGTTACCTGCTCCTGAATTGCAGCAAGCATCCATTCTGCTGGAGCTAGATTAGCGGTACTTTTGTGAACTTTGAAGTCTTTAAGCACGCGTCAATACACACCTAAGGAGAAGCATGGAAAATCATAGTTCCGATCTCCTCGCGGTCTCGGTGGTTTCTGACAGGGCCGTCCGCTCGTATACACGGCCGACCCTGTTGATCACTATGACGCGATCCTGATTTCCACCAAAGCCTGCCGCTTATTCACTATGACCTGATCGATTGCGGCTTCCAACGTTTGCAGCAGATCGCCACCCTCGGTGACCTTTGCCGTCCACGCGCGGCTTGCGGCTGCGACCAGCGTGAAATCCGGCGACGGGGAGAGCGAGACGAGCGGCATGGCGTTTGACTTCGCCGCAAAGCCGTCCGGATAGACGCCGAGCACTGATTGGCGTACCGCCCCCCATTCGGAATTGTTGAGAACCAGTATGAGAAGCGGAATGTCGGCTGCTTCAGCGATCTGGTGGCAGGCAACGGGGTTGGAGAACATGTAGGAGCCATCACCCATGGTGGCGACGATCAGCCTGTCCGGCCAGGCGAGCTTCATGCCAAGCGCTGCCGGAAAGCACCAGCCAAGACCGCCGGAATGCGGTTCCTGATACCAGGTGTCCGGCGCTTGCAGTGTCAATTCTTCGAGCGGCACACCGAGTTCGGACAGGATGGCGGCGTCCCTGCCCTCGACGGCCTTGGAAAGGCAGGTACTGACAAAAGCCTTGGACATGACCGGACCACGGCCGGCCGCGGCGCGTTCGAGAACGGTGGAGCGGCGCTTAGCGGCGGCAGTTGCGACCTCGGCGCGGCGGGCATCGCGCGCCGTTTCCGTCCTCGGCAGGAAGCTTGAAGCTGCATCGGCGAGCTCTATGATGACATCGGCGGTATCGCCGACAAGCGCCAGATCGCAGGGGAAGTTGCGGATGGGGAAGCGCGCATAGAGCGGATCTTCGCCGATATGCACAACCTTGCAGCCGGGTTTTAGCGCATGAATGTCGGGCGACCAAGGCGCAAGGCTGTCGATCACCAGTATGAGATCGGCTTTGGCAAGCCATTCGGCTGGGTCGCCGCCCACCGCCATAGGATGGTCGGTTGGCGCTGCTAGTTGGATGGCCCAATATTGACAAATCGCAATGCCCCAGTCGTCCGCGAGGTGCGCCAGGGTCTCGAAGCCTTCCGCGGAGCCCGCGCCGCGCTGAGCGATGATCAGCGGGTTCTTGGCTTTGCTCAGCAGTTTCGCGGCAGCCTCGATATCGACGCGGCGCGGCCCAGCGCTCGCGGCAGCAATCGTTGCCGGAGCTTCCAGTTCGTCCCACGGGCAAGGCTTACAGAGAACCTCGCGCGGCAGGCTCAGATAAACCGGCCCGCGCGGGGTGGAATTGGCGATAGCGAAGGCGCGGTCGACGATGTCGACAGCCTGTTCAGGAAATTTCAGCTCGTAGTCCCATTTGACCGATTCGCGGATCATGGCGGCCTGGTCACGCATTTCCTGACCCCAGCCGATCGGCACCGTGCGGGCGCCGAGACGGCCCTTTTCGACAACAGGCGTGCGACCGGAAAAGACAAGCACGGGAACATGCTCGGTCGCAGCGTTGATGGCACCAATAACGCAATTGGCGAGACCGACATTGGTATGAGCCATCACGGCCTGAGCCCGTCGCGTCGCCAGATAGTAACCATGCGCCATGCCCATGGCTGCGTTTTCATGCGGGATGACGATAGCCTTTGGCAGCGGGATCTGCTTGGCGGAAGCTTCTGCCAGCCCCTCGATGATCGGCGGGAAATCGGTCCCTGAATTGGCGAAGATATAATCGACGCCGACGGCCTTCAGGCGCGCGAGAAGAGCGCCGCCGGCAGTTATCGTTGAAGCCTTTTCATCCGCCATGAATGTTACTCGCTTTCGGTATGTTTAGAGGTGACTGGGAAGCCAGGTCGCCAGGACCGGGAAGGCAATGAGGAGCGCCAACCGGATGAGATCGGTGACGATGAACGGGGTAACGCCCTTGAAGATTTTCGAGAAGCTTAGCTCTGGCACGACGCTCTTGATGACGAAGACATTCATACCCACCGGCGGATGAATGAGCCCGAGCTCCACGGTCATGACAATGATGACAGCAAACCAGATCGGATCGAACCCGAGCGACAGAATGACCGGATAGACGATCGGAACCGTCAGGATGATCATTGCCATGGCATCCATAAGGCAGCCAAGTACAAGGTACATCAACAGGATCAGCAAGAGTACGCCATAGGGATTCAAGCCGAGCCCGGTCAGGAACGCCGTCACCTTCTGTGGCGTACCGGTAATCGTGAGGAAATAGCCGAAGATCAAGGCGCCGATGAGGACGGTGAAAACGGCTGCGGCCGTGCGCGTCGCCTGCAACAGCGACATCAGTATCTGGCGTCGCCCGAGCTTGCGACTGAGAACCCCTATGATGAACGCGCCGCCAGCACCGACACCGCCGGCCTCTGTCGGCGTGAAGAGACCGCCGTAGAGACCACCGATCACGAACAGGAAAAGAGTGAGCGGCGCCCAGATGTCCTTGATGGCCTGGAAGCGCTCGCCCCACGAGCTTTTGGCCGCCGCCGGCAGCATATTGGGACGCACAGCGCCTAAAATGACGATCGTCGCCATATACATGAGGACGGCGATTATGCCGGGAATTAGCCCCGCCATGAACAGCTTGCTGATATCCTGCTCTGTTATGATTCCGTAGACGACGAGCACCGTCGAAGGTGGGAACATCGCGCCGAGTGTCCCGCCGGCTGCGATTGTGCCCGCGGCGAAGGAGTCTGGATAATTCAGCCGCCGCATCTCAGGATAAGCGACCGTGGAAAACGTCGCAGCAGTGGCAACCGATGAGCCGGAAATGGCGGCAAAGCCACCGCAGGCGAGAATCGTTGCCAGCCCCAGGCCGCCTTTCAGATGGCCAATGAGCGTGTTGGCGGCGCGGAACAGTTCCCGGCTCATGCCGGAATTGGAAACGAACGCGCCCATCAGCAGGAACATGGGGATGACGCCGAACGTGTAGTCGGTGACGGTGCGCATCGACGTCTGGCCGATCAGCTTCAGCGCCGGGCCGAATCCGGCAAGAAGGCCGAAGCCTGTTACACCGACGAGGCCCATTGCCATGCCGACGGGAACCCGCAGCAGCATAAGCGCGAATAGGAGGACAAATCCAGAAATGGCGACAAGGTTCTGTGTCATGAATTTATTCCACCTGATCGTTGACGTGCTCTTCATTCACACGGTGCGGGTAAAAGACGAGACGGAACGTGCGCACGGCGATCAGCAGCACGGCAGCGACGTCGCCAAGCCAGGCAACGAGAAAGAAGGGCCAGGTGGGGAGCTGGAGATCGTAGGTCAGCACGTGCTGGGCGCGGGTCTGGACGACCTTGTCGAACAGCATGATGGTCTGCACCGTTACGACGAGGAGCAGGACGAGTGTGGCGAAGATGTCGATCGCCCGTTTGTATTTCGGGCTGACATTCTCCCAGACGAGATCGACTGTGATATGCGCGCCCCTGTAGCTGGTTGCGGCAATACCCCAGAAGATGAGGATACCCAGGAACAGGCGTCCGAAGTCATAACCATCTGGAATCGAATAGGAAAAGAAATAGCGCAGCATGACCGAAATAAAGATGTCTGCAGCGACAAGTCCGACAAATCCAGCGGCGATCCATTCAATCCCGGCAATGAAGCGATCCATGCCGTTTTGCGGCGGCTGGACGGCAGACGCTTCGCCTTCTGTAATTTCAGGCGTCATGGTTTCCTCCCATTTGCCCTGAGCGATGGACCGGCCCGGGTGGAGCCGGCCCAACCCGCATCAGAAGGCGGCGTTGTTAGCGGAAAGGCTTTTCTTCAGGTCATCGAGTACCTGCTTAGGGTCGCCGCCCTTCGCGGCGACCTGCTTTTCCCAGCTGCTCTGCAGCGGAGCCACCGCCTTGCGCCAGAGGTCGATCTGCTCCGGCGTCAGTTCCACGACCTCATGGCCGGAGGCCGCCTTCATGCGTGCGCGGCCCGCATGCTCAAACTCGGTCCAAGCGGAGGAGAGCTTGACGGCCCATTCCGTATTGCAATGGGCGTCGAGCACCTTTTTCTGCTCGGGTGAGGCGTTGTCGTAGACATCTTTATTCATCGACCAAGTGTAGGCGCTCGTATAAAGCGGGACGTCGAGCGTGTATTTCGTCACCTTGTCGATGCCGAACAGGAAGACTGAATTCCATGGGAACGTGATGGCGTCGGCAATGCCGCGCTCCAATGCATCGCGTGATTCCGGTGCCGATGCCTGAATATTGGTGCCGCCGAGAAGCGTCACCATCTCGCCTATGGTCTGTTGCGCTGGGCGGACCTTCAGACCCTTCATATCGCCGGGTAGAACAATCTTCTTGACCGAATGCAGGCTGCCCGGATCATGTACAAAAGCGAGGCAGAAATGCGTATCCGCCATCTCCTTGTCGGCATATTTGCGATACCAGCTATCGACCGCAGCAGTGCCGCCCGCAGCATTCGCGATCGTGAAGGGAAGCTGTGCAGCATTGATCAGCGGGAACCGGCCCGGCTGATAGCCGGGGCTGACATAACCGACATCGGCAATGCCATCTCGCACCATGTCATAGTGGTCGAATGCCTTGCCAAGCTGTTCGGCCGGAAAGATCGAGGCGGTAATCGTGCCGCCGGAATCCTTGGCGATGCTGTCGGCCCAATCCTGCGCGGATTTCACGAGTGGATGCGTCGGCGGCACCCAGAGCGAAATCTTCAAGTTGATCGGCTTGTCCGCGGCCGCCGTTGGCGAAACGGCACCCCCCAAAACCGATCCAAGCCCCATGGCGGCGATCAAGAGACCGCTTTTGAGAATTCTATCAAGCATGTCTTCCTCCTTTTTGAAGGCTGCAGGCAAGCCGCAACCGTTTCCGGCTCTCCTCCAAGCCGAATTGCGCGGGAAATCCCGAGGTTCGATGTCTTCCGATCGCCAGCGAAGCGCTGTCCTAGGGACGGCCAGCGACGCCGTGAGCGACCTCAGCCTTTGCCGAGCGCGCCGACAATTCTCGCCAGGATCGCGATCAGGACTTCCTTGTCCTTCCCGACGATTGCGTCGAGGCGGCGGTCATGCTCGCGCGCAATGGCATGCAGCCGCGTATGCATTCTGCGACCCTCGTCTGTGAGGCTGACGCTATAGCTGCGCTGATCGTTCGGGTTCTGTCGCCGTTCGATCAGGCCGCGAATGGCAAGCCCCTTCAGCGTCGAAGTCAGGGTCGAGCGGTCGCGACCGCAGACCCTGCTCAAGTCCGAAGGGGTCAGCTCGTCATATTCGGAAAGAATCGTCAGGATCGAATACCAGCCAGGCTTCAGGTCGCTCTTTTCAAGCATCGCGCTGAATGTCTGGAAAGAAACCTCCTGGGCCACGCGAAGGTGATAACCGACGACATCCCTAAATGCTGTCGGTATGAGAACATCGCTTTCGTTTTCGCTCTGCGAATCTTCGGCTGGCTTGGCTGATACTTTCACGATCGCTCTCCGCTGCGGCTTCAAAACGGGTAATGCTGCTGTGCGTCTTCAACCGTAATCCAACGCAGATCGGTGAATTCGGCAATCGCTGCACGTCCGCCGAAGCGGCCGTAACCTGAAGCCTTGACCCCACCAAACGGCATTTGAGCTTCGTCATGCACGGTCGGACCGTTTATGTGGCAAATCCCGCTTTCAATTCGGCGGGCAACCGCCATGGCGCGCTCGACATTCCGGCTGAAGACGGCGGATGATAACCCATATTCCGTGTCATTCGCGACGCGGATCGCCTCTTCATCGCCATTCACACGGATTACGCTTTTGGCCGGCCCGAAGGATTCTTCGGAATAGATGCGCATGTCGGGCGTGACGCGATCGACGAGCGTTGCCTCCATGATGGAACCCTTATGCGCACCACCGGCAACGAGTGCCGCACCTTTAGCGATAGCGTCATCGACCATTTCCTGCACTCGTTCGGCCGCCTCGGGCGTGACGAGTGAGCCCAGGACAACGTGACCGCGCGGATCACCGGCCGGAAGCGCCTTCGCCTTGGCCGCCAGTTTTTCAACGAAAGCATCCGCGACCTTGGCATCCACGATAATGCGTTCCGTCGACATGCAGATCTGGCCCTGGTTCATGTAAGCGCCGAAAGCGGCGGCATTGACGGCCGCATCGAGATCCGCGTCATCGAGAACGAGGAAGGGCGCCTTGCCGCCGAGCTCGAGCAGAACCGGCTTGAGATACTCGGCCGCAAGCTTCGCGATGATTTTGCCGACGCGGGTAGAGCCCGTGAAGTTGATGCGCTTGACCGCTGGATGGGCGACCAGTGTCTCAACGACCTTGGCCGCATCGGCCGGCGCGTTGGTGACGACATTGACGACGCCGTTAGGGAAGCCCGCTTCGCGCAGCACCTGGCCAATGAGCCGATGCGTACCAGGGCACATCTCGGAGGCTTTGAGGATGACCGTGTTGCCGCAGGCAAGCGGCATGGCGATTGCACGCGTGCCAAGGATGACGGGGGCGTTCCAAGGCGCGATGCCAACGCAGACGCCGGCGGGCTGGCGGATGCTCATGGCAAGCGTGCCGGGCTTGTCGGACGGGATGATCTCGCCGGAAATCTGCGTCGTCATCGCTGCGGCCTCACGCAGGATATTGGCGGCGAACATGGCATTGAACCCGCCCCAGGGCGCGGTCGCACCCGTTTCGGCGGTCATCAGACGGATGAATTCGCCCGCTTTGGAATCCATGATGTCGGCCGCCTTCAAGAGCAGTTTGCGGCGTTCGCCCGGACCCGATGCCGACCATTTCGCGAAGGCGGCAGCGGCAGCTTCAGCCGCGGCATGGGCATCGTCCGCCTGGGCGGCGGCGGCCTTGGTCGCGATGTCTCCGGTCACCGGATCGACGCGCTCATATATCCCGCCCGAAAGTGCTGCACGGTCTTCATTGTCGATCAAAAGCTGAATGTTATCCATGGTTTCCTCCTCCTCGGACGGTAGTGTCGCGATTGCCGGACCTGCCGCCCGATGCATCGCAGCAAATATCCCAGCCGTTGCGCCAACTTCAATCTGCCCATCTCCTGTACGCTTGAACCCTATCCGATGGGCCATTGGTCAGCAAGATAGTTTGACGTCCAAATATTTGATGACAAACTATCCTAATAAAGGTATTTCGAACCCCAAGGCCAGGACGAAGGAGCCGGAAAAGGAGGAGGACGCATGAGGATCGCTGTTATCGGGGCTGGAGCCATGGGAAGCCTGTTTGCCGGACGCTTGGCGGAGAAGGACCACTCGGTCTCCCTCATCGAAGTATCCGGTAGGATGATTGACGCCATTGGCGCCAAAGGGCTTCGGATGAGGGGCCTTTTCGGCGAGAAGGCTTACAGCCTGCCAGTCGGTCCGGCGGACCGCTATATTGATCCTTTCGATCTGCTGATCGTCTTCACCAAGGGCATGCATACCTCCTCCGCGATGGAGGCGGCGAAACATGTCACCGGCAAGGACACCTGGGCACTGACGGTTCAAAACGGCATCGGCAATGTCGAAGCAATCGAATCCTTCATTGCCCGCGACCGTATCGTCATGGGCATGACCAACTGGCCCTCGACGCTGATCGAGCCGGGCCTGGTCAACGTTCCCGGCGAAGGTGAGATCAAGGTCTGGGCCGCGAGCGGCCAGGTTTCCGAGAAGTTGGAGGCCATTGCCAACGCCCTCGATGGGGCAGGCCTCAACTGCAAGCTCGACCCGCATGTCGAAGTGGCAATTTGGGAAAAGTTGGCCTTCAATTCTGCGCTCAACTCGCTTGCCGCCATAACAGGACTGACCGTCGGCGAAATGGGTGATAGGCAGGAGTCGCGCAACATCGTCTTCACCATCCTCGATGAGGTTATCTCGGTCGCAAAGGCGCGCGGCCTTGCCGTCGACGCCGATCATATCCGGGAGTCGGTCGAACACGCCTTTGCCAATCACAGGCAGCACAAGCCATCCATGTTGCAGGACCGACTTGCCGGCCGGACTATGGAAATCGGCACGATTACGGGAGCAGTCAGCAAGGCCGGCGAAACACTTGGTATTGCCACGCCGGTCACGACGACCTTTGCCAGCCTGCTCACCCTTGTCGATGGAGAGGCTCTGCGCGTCTGAGACATAAATGTTGAGCATCTCGGGAGGAGGCCTACATGCAAGACCTGAATCTGTTGCGCATCCTCGTTGCGATACACGAGTGCCAGACGGTGACTGCAGCAGCGAATCGGCTGAATATGTCGCAACCAACCGTATCGCAAGCGCTTTCGCGCCTGCGCGACATTACCAGCGATCCGCTTTTCCTGCGTGGCCCACAGGGCATGTCGCCAACAGCGCATGCCACCCATCTCTATCGCGAATGCGCGACGGCGCTTCACCGTCTCGATCATGCCCTGAAGGCAGATGAGCCTTTCGTTCCGGCTGAGGCGAAGGAGCATTTTACCATTGCATTGTCCGATCTGGGCGAGATGACCTTTCTGCCACCGATTGCCGACGCTTTGGCGAGCATCGCACCCTCGATCCGGCTCGACATCGTGCCGCTGGCCGTCCATGACGTCGAACAGAAGCTCAAGCTCCGGCAGATCGATTTTGCCATTGGCAACCTGAAAAAGATCGATCCGGATCTCAGGCAGCGCGATCTTTTCGAGGAGAATTATGTCGCCCTGATTCGGAAGAATCATCCAACCATCGGTAATACGCTCTCATTGGACGAGTTTCTGGCCAACGGCCACGCCGTCGTCAACGGTGCTTCCGAACATTGGCAGGTTTCAAGCCTTGCAACGGTCGGAGGGCCGAAGCCGGCGCACGTCCATATCGTGCTACCGCATTTCACCGCGCTGCCCTTCGTGATCAGCCAGAGCGATCTCATCGGCGTGCTGCCATCACGCACCGCCGAAAGCTTCTCCGAGCGCTTCAATCTCCGATGGCTGCCACTGCCCTTCGTCATGCCGAATTTTAAGGTCCGGCTGCTTTGGCATGGCGGGCAGACGCTGCGCAGCGAAGCGCGCAACTGGATGGTAGAACAGGTGAGCGATATTCTGCAAAACTTTCAGCCCTGTCCCTACGACTATCATCGGACCCCGGAGACACTACGCTAGAACGGTCCGGCAAACCGCGTGGCGAAGCCGCCCGACGTGAGGTCCAAAACACGAAAGAGAGAGCCGCCCAGAGTTGGCCTCCAGACGGCCCCGTCAGGTCTCAGGAGCCGCCATCGCACAGACTTCTTCCCAGTCATCCTCCAGAGTGACTGTAATGCTGCCCGGCAGATCGACAGAGGATGTGCCGATCAGGATCGTGTAGTCGCCAGCCGGTGCGCGCCAGGCGTTGTGTGGGGCATCGAAATAGGCGAGAGATCGCATGCCAAGAGCAATGTCCGCCCTCCCTTCTTCGCCGGCGGAAAGCGTGAGCGTGCTGAAGCCGCGCAACTCCTTCACCGGACGGTCATGCCCCTTGGGCGGTAAGACATAGACCTGAACCACGACCTTGCCGGCCCGTCCACCGGTGTTGCGAACGGGCGTAGTGATCATCACGCTGTCGCCGGGACTAATCGTCCGGGCGGACGCCCGAGGCTCACCCAGTTCGAACGTCGTGTAGGAAAGGCCGAAGCCGAAGGGATAAAGCACGCCCTCGCCGCCAGCGCGATCATAGTGCCGGTAGCCGATGAACACGCCTTCGCGATAGACGACATGGCCGTTCTCGCCGGGATAATTGCCGATCGTCGGATTGGCTGACAGCGTCGCGGGAAAGGTCTGCGGCAGGCGGCCGCCGGGTTCGGCGTCACCGAAGAGCACATCTGCCACACCATGACCGAGTTCCTGTCCCGGATACCAGCTTTGCAGGATCGCTGCGACCTCATCTTTCCACGGCATGGCAACCGGCCCGCCGGTCTGCAACACGACGACACAGTTTGGATTGGCCGCCGCCACGCGGGAAATCAATTCGTCCTGCGCGCCGGGGAGATCGATGCCCGGCAGATCGCGGCCTTCGCTGTCCCACTCGGCCGTCCGCCCGACAAAGACGAGAGCGACATCTGCGGCGGCTGCCGCGCGTTCGGCGCGGACGAGCCCCGCCTCGCCCGGCGGCAGCGACAGACCAACCCGGAACGCCTGAATGCCATCCATGACCCCGGTGGTCGAGCGATAGTCGACACGGAAGTGATAGGTCCGGCCTCCTTCAAGCTCGATTTCGACCTGACGCTCATCGCCGCCAAAATGATAGTAGGTTGCCCCCGTTGGTACCCAACCTTCCCAGCCGTCGATGGTCAGCGCGTCGTCGAGATAGAGCCGCGCAAGACCAGCATTGGCGAGGCCCAGTTCATAACGCCCGCTTCTCTCCGGCGTGACATCGAAAGAAGAGCGCGCCGTGAAGAGATGCAGATCGACGCCCGGCTCATGCGAGCCGAACCACTTGGCATCGGAACTCGGATATTCCCGTTTGAAGACAGCCGGCCCGCCGAAATCTTCGTTGTTGTAAAAGCGCGTCGTCATCGTGCCCGACACGACCGGCAGCAGGAGGTGGTTGGTGCATCCTTCCTCGAAGACAAGCTCGACATTGGAGCGAGCCACAAGTCCGTCGAGCGGACTTACCCGATAATGCGCGTTCACTCGCGCGCTGCCGCCCCCCATGATCCGCGCCACGGCGGCATTGGGGCCGATCACTGCGACTTTAAACGGCTTAGTTCCGTCAAGCGGCAGGATACCATCGTTCTTCAGCAAAACAGATCCTTCCGCCACGGCACGGCGGATGAGTTCGCGATGTTCCGGCAGATCGACGGACGTCTCCGCCTTGACGCGAGGCGTGTTGCGTACACCCGAGCGATCCACGAGTCGCAGCACGCGACGGGCCCCGTCTGTGACCATGTCGAGATCGACCTCGCCGCGCTCGATGGCATCGAGAAGCTTCTTGCCCCGATAAAGCGCTGGGCCGGGCATTTCGAGATCCAGACCGGCGTTGACGCTTTCCGCCACGCTCTTAACCGCTGTCCAATCGGACATGACGAGCCCGTCAAACCCGTATTCGACCTTCAGGAGATCGTGCAGCAGCCATTTATGTTCGCTGGTGAAGGTGCCGTTGAGGCGGTTATAGGAGCACATCAGCGCCCAGATACCCGCCTTCACCGCGGCCTCGAAAGGCGGCAGGTAGATTTCGCGCAGGGTGCGGATATCGATGTCGGAGGACATGGTCATCCGCTCATATTCGCTCTCATTGGCGATGAAATGCTTGATCGTTGCGCCGACGCCTTGCGCTTGCAGTCCGCCGATATAGGCCAGCGCCATTTCCGTCGTCAAATGCGGGTCTTCCGAATAGCATTCGAAATTGCGGCCATTGAGCGGGCCACGATGCATGTTGACGGTGGGTGCGAGCAGGACGTTGCTGTCCTTCGTCCGCGCCTCCTGCGCCAGCGCCTTGCCGATTTCCTTCAGCAGGTCCGGGTTCCAGCTTGCCCCGAGCGCAATGCCGGAGGGGAAGACGGCCGCCGTCGGCCCGTTTTCCGTCACCCCGCCGCGCGCGCCGTTCGGCCCGTCGGAGACCTTGACGGAGGGAACGCCGAGGCGCTCGATAGCCACGGTTTCCCAGAAATTCGCGCCCGACAGCAACGACACCTTTTCCTCAAGCGTCAGCTTTGCCAGCGTGTCTTCGATCCAGATTTCATCAGTCATGTCGCCTCACGCACCTGTGTTCATGAAATTCAAAGCCGCACGCCTTCGGCCGCGGAGAAAAGCGAGGCGCTGCCGAGCGAAAAGCCGAGCTTGAGTGCGCTTCCGCGCGCCGGATTCAGCTTGAGTTCGCTGTTGACCCGCACCGAGATTTTTTGGGAACCGCAGGTTCCCCAAATGACCGTATCCGCACCCATCGTCTCGATGACATTGACCACCATGTCGAGCGGCAGCAGGCCCTCGCGCGGCGAAATTCCCAGATGCTCTGGACGGATGCCGAGAATTGCCTCCATCGGCGCTGCCGGTCGCCTGGCGAAAGGATAAGTGCTGACATCGAGCGCATGGCCGTCCTTTAGCTTGAACTCGACCCGCTCGCCTTGCGGCGCAACCGTACCGGAGAGGAAGTTCATGGCCGGCGAACCGATGAAATCCGCAACAAAGAGATTTGCCGGACGGTTATAGATCTCCTCCGGTGAGGCTAATTGCTGAATGACACCGTTCTGCATGACGGCGATGCGGGTCGCGAGCGTCATCGCCTCGACCTGATCATGTGTCACATAGATCATCGTCTTGCCGATATCCTCATGGAGCGTCTTGAGTTCCACACGCAGTTCGGCGCGCAGCTTTGCATCGAGATTGGAGAGCGGCTCGTCGAAGAGATAGACATCGGCGTCGCGCACCAGCGCCCGGCCGATCGCCACGCGCTGGCGCTGGCCGCCGGAAAGGGCCGACGGACGACGCTTCAGATAAGGCTTGATCTGGAGCATGTCCGAGACCTTTGCGACGCGGCGCTCTATCTCGTTCTTCGGCACTTTCGCCATACGCAGCCCGAAAGTCAGATTTCCCTCGACGGTCGTCTGCGGATAAAGCGCATAGGATTGGAAAACCATTCCGATGCCGCGATCCTTCGGCTCGGCATGGGTCATGTCCTTGTTGCCGATCATGATCTTGCCGCCATGCACGTCGATGAGGCCGGCAACGGAGTTGAGCAGCGTCGATTTCCCGCAGCCCGACGAGCCGAGAAGCACGATGAATTCGCCGCCGGCAATGTCGAGATTGAGGTTTTGCAGGACCTTGACAGCCCCGAACTGAATTTCGAGGTCTTGGATGGAAACGGCGGTCATCGATTATCCCTTCACTGCACCGGCGGCAATGCCGCGGACGAACCAACGTCCGGATGCGAGGTAGATTACGAGAGGAACGAGGGCCGTCAGGATGGTTGCGGCCATGTCGACATTGTAGGCCTTCTCGCCCTGTGTCGTGTTGACGATATTGTTGAGCAGCACGGTCATCGGCCTGTTGTCGGAGCCGGCAAAGACCAGGCCGAATAGGAAGTCGTTCCAGATGTGGGTGGACTGCAGGATCACCGCCACGATCAGGATCGGCGGGGAGAGCGGCAGCATGAGCCGGAAGAAGATATCCCAGAACCCGCCGCCATCGACGCGCGCGGCACTGAAAAGGTCGCGCGGCAAGCCGGCATAGTAATTGCGGAACATGAGCACCATGACCGGTAGGCCGAAAATAACATGCACCATGATGATGCCGGCAAGGCTGTTATAAAGCCCGCCCTGGGAGAGAACCCGGACCAGCGGATAAATGAAGACCTGATAGGGGATGAAGGCCGCAACAACGAGAACTGCGAAGATGATGCCTGCTCCCTTCGGGCGCCAGAAGGACAGTGCATAACCGGTTACAGCCCCGAGCAGGATCGATAGGAAAGTCGAGGGGATCATGATCTTCAGCGAATTGAAGAACCCAACCGAAACGCCGGAGCAGGTTAGACCCGTGCAGGCCGAACTCCAAGCCGTCTTCCACGCCTCGAGCGTCGGGCGCAACGGAAAGGCGAAGATGGATGATCCGCGCACTTCGTCCATGGTTTTCAATGAGGTCGCCACCATCACGTAGAGCGGCATCAGGAAGAAGGCCGCCATGATGATCAGGAAGGCGTAAACGCCTAACCGGCCGATATTTTTCTCTTGACGTTGCGCCATGGCTCAGCCCGCCGCTTTCTGCGCCATGTAGCGGCGCGCATAGTAAATGGGCGTGGCGATGACCACGACGGCGGCGAGCATCATGATCGCACCCGCATTGGCGAGCGCCACATTCTGGCGTTCGAACAGGTTTTCCATGACGAACTTGGCCGGCACTTCTGTCGCATTGCCGGGGCCGCCGCCGGTCAGCGCCACGACGAGGTCATAGGCTTTGACGACGGAAACGGAGAGCAGCACAGTCGCGGTCGCCGCCATGGGCGCAATGATGGGGAGGACGATTGACGTATAAACGCGCCACTTGGCGATGCCGTCCACCTTCGTGGCCTTCCAGAGATCTTCGTCCACACCGCGCAAGCCCGCCAGCAGGATCGCCATGACAAGGCCACTGCCCTGCCAGATGGCAGCCAGAACCAGAACGAAGATGGCGCGGTCCGGCCGGACGATCCAGTCGAAGACGAAATTGTCGAAACCCCAGCTGCGCATCGTCGCCTGAATGCCGAAGGTCGGATTAAGCACCCATTGCCATACAAGGCCGGTAACGACGAAGGACATGGCATAGGGATAGAGAAAGATGGTGCGGAACAGGCTCTCGGCCCTGATCTTCTGGTCCATCATCACAGCCATGAGGAAGCCGAGAACGAGACAGACCAGGATGAAAAGCACGCCGAAAACGACGAGGTTCCCGACCGAGACCAGCCAGGCCTCCTGATTCATCAGCCGCATATACTGGTCGAAGAAATTGAATTTATAGATCGGGATCAGCCTGGAATTCGTCATCGAAATAACAAAGGTCCAGATCATCGCGCCAACAAAGACGCCGATGACAATGATCCACGCCGGAAGCATGGCCAGAATGACCTGCAACCTTCCGCGCCAAAGTCCATGCATTGTTCTAACCCCAAATGATACTGACGAGATGGAGCCGACCGGCAGTGCGGTCGGCAGGCGTTGATCAGGTCAGTATTTTTCGAGGACGGCCGCGATCGCCGTGACGTAATCATCCGGCTTCGCATCGGGCTTGGCCCAGAGAACCTTGAGTTCAGCACCCAGCGCCCCGACCTTTTCCGGCGAGAAGGAGATCATGAGCGCCGCGACGGAATTGCCCTTCTCGATGGTGCTAGCACCGGCTGCGGCGCAAGCATTGTAGCCGGAGGCATCAACACCCGCGCGGATCGGCAGCGAGCCCATGGCGGTCGTGAATTTCGACTGAACCTCGAGCGACGTCGTCAGTTCGGCAAGCTTCTTCTGCGCCTCGGTCAGGTTGTCGCCCTTGACGGGCATTGCCCAGACGTCGCCATTGACGACGGCCGGCGCATTGTTCGGGCCGATCGAGCACAGCACGTCCTCGCCCGGCTTCTTGCCGGCCGCAACGATTTCACCGATGGCCCAGCCACCCATTATAAAGAAGCCAGCCTCGCCCTTGAGGATCATCTGGTTCGTGACATTCCACTGGCGGCCGGATACGCCGCTATCGGCATATTTCGGCAGCTTGGCGAGAATTTCTGCGACCGGCTTGAAGGCGTCAGAGCGCACATAGTCAGCCCCCTTCGGCCCGGTGAACTGCTTCCAGCCATCAACACCCCCAACCGAGGCGAGCACTGCGGCAAACGTGTTCATGAACCAGACATCGCGATCGCCGGCCTGCGCGTAAGGCACGATACCGGCCGCGCGTAGCTTGTCGCCGGTCGCGAAAAACTCGTCCCAGGTCTTCGGCATGGTAGCCCCGACCTTATCCAGTGCCACCTTGGAAGCGAAGAGGAAATTGGTCGCCTGAAGCTGGACCGGAACGGCATAGATATGTCCGTCGCGGGTGATCGCGCTCATAACGGTTGCCGGTATAATCTGTGACCAGTTCCCGGCCTGAGCAACGGTATCAAGATTGGCAAGCAGCCCGCTGTCGACAAGATTGTTGATGTCCGTGCCCATGCTGAACTGGGCTGCATCCGGCGCATTGCCGCCGACGATCCGGTTAATTGCAGTGGTTTTGGCGGCACTGGCACCGGCGACAGCCTCGTCCTTCCACTCGCCGCCGCTCTGGCTGAAGGCATCGGCGATCACCTTGACACCGGTCGATTCCGCCTTCGATGTCCACCAGTGAATGACTTCCGTCGGCTGGGCCTGGGCCACGCCCGACACAGTGCAGATCGCCATTGCTGCGACACTCGCCAAGGCCCTGTTAATAACGCGCATAAAATTCCTCCCGCGAATGAGATTTCGCGCCTGTCGCCGGCCTGAACTGCTGCGACATACGAAGCCCTACCTCCGGCTTGCATATGCCAAGGGCTATTGTCGGGAGGCTAGAGGATGCGCTCGGCGCTGACCAATCGTGTTTCTTTTGTCAGCTTCATTGCTGTGACTAATATCACCGCAAAACAAGACGCTGATATCAAGCGCCATGGCCAACGTTCGGCATCTCACGACGGATAGGGAGTAGGTCGATCTTGCTGACGGATTTTAGCGCCCCACACGTACCGCCCGCTTCGATCTCGCTCGGGCATGGCCCTCGGCTGCCCCTAGAACCGAGCGCGCGTCCGCTTGATCCTGAAATGGCGGCGAGCTACGATCCGGTCTAACCCGATGTTGCCGTCGCGATATGGAATTCAGACATTTATCCGATACGAGGCTCTTGGGATCAGAACTGCGGCGCGTTCAAGTCGGAACTTACATGCGTCCAATTCGGATTTCAAGTTCGTCCAATCCGGAATTTTTACCCGTCCGTTTCGGAAGCTCGATGTGAATACATGCCAGCTATCGAAGAGCAAGCGGGGCGGCCTGTTAGAGCCAGCTTTTCAATTCCTAAACCCAGCAGATTATGTCGGGCTGTACGATGCTCCATCATCAACGGCCGATGTGAGGGCGCAAAGCACTCGTCCTTCGCTCCGCTGCGACTCCACTCGTTTAAAGACGACAACCCATAGCCCAAAAATGAGATCCGTTGAGGTGAAAGGATATGAACCGCCGACCCGCCGCTCGGATAGGCAACGTAAGCGCGGTCGCCGCTCCATTGGATTGACATCCGATGGTACGACGAAAAGCGGACCAAGATTTCCCTTGTCTCGCTCAGCCCCATCGAATACCGAAAAAGTCTCGGCCTTAACGTGTAAATCAGTCCAACTTTTTATCCGCATCCCCGGGTCAACTATCAGCGCAATCAACACTGTGGCCTCGCGAGCACACGGTCGCCTTTCCCGGCATCTCAGGCTATGACTTATGAGCCAATCGCTAAGGAGTCTTCATGCGCCTGCCCACCGCCCTCTCCGCCTTGCTGCTTTCCCTCCTCCTCGCCCTGCCCGCTGCTGCCGAAACCTTCAAGACGCCGAAAGCCCTGCTGGAGGCGCTCTACAGCGATGGCGTCGCCAATGCCGATAGCGACGGCTCCTCGCCCTATTCCAATTATTTCTCTGATCACCTCAACGCCCTTTTCCAGGCCGACCGGGACAACACACCTCACGGCGAGGTCGGAGCCCTGGATTTCGATCCGGTCATATCGGGCCAGGACGGCACCCCGACGCAGGTGCAGATCGGCCAGCCGATTCTCCTCGACGACAAGGCGGAGCTTGAGGTCACCTTCCGCAACGGTGAAAAGGTGACACTCTATTACACGCTGGTGCGCGAACACGGCGGCTGGAAAGTCGATGACATCGCCAACCAGCAGGGAGAATATCCCTGGAGCCTCAGCAAAATCTTCGGCGCGCAGTAAAGGGGATCGGCCTGATACAGACACCTCAATCCCGTCGAGCTTGCCACGGTCTTCTGTGTTTCGAGAACTGCGAAAGCGAGGCTATGTAAATCAGCACGGGGTCTCCGCGCCGAAATCTACAATAGCTCTTTGTAAATTCCTGGTGTTGACGGGGTCACTTGTCGACGCAAAATCACATCACAGATCGCCTCAGCGTCCGCGGCGTCATTTTTCTGCCTTTTGACGTGAGGCTTCACATAGGCTGGCGGCATCAGCCGCACGTTATGCCCGAGAGCCGAAAGCGGGGGTTGAGTAGCAACGGAACAGAAAACCGACACAAGGCCGCTGCCTTGCAGAACCATGACGGCAGGGAGTTTATCGACTGAAGCACGTGGCGCTCCTCGAAGCCCCATCAAGGCTTCGATTTCACAAGGCGAACCGCTAGATTGAAGCCCTTGCTATGGCCATCAAGAACTCCCGTCATAAAATCAACGAAGTAAATTAGGCCCATTCCCGCGGAGGAACTTGTCCAATAAGGGCTCTCCATATCGTCGGATGGCCCGATGTCCGGAAAGGCGACGACATCCACTGCAGGCGTGCCGCATTTGTCATCGACTAAACTGAAGAGCTCACTAACAGAAGGGAGACGCCAACCATTACCCGTGCTCTTGGAAATTCTTGACGCTTCCTCAAAGTTCAAGGAACTGGGCTCTCCAAGACAGCCTTTGCCTTTCTCCCAATGCGTGCCAACACTGCAACGCATCCAGATCAGGCCGGTTTTCTTGTCGTACACTTCACCCTCATCAAGTGTGAACCGGGAGGAAGGTCTGTTTTTCAGTTGACCTGGGCAGGCGGCGAGAGCAGGCGACGCAAGTGAATTGGCGATGACCAGCACGATGCAAGCGATAGTTCTCATTTGCTTCTCCGACGAAGGCGCGCTTGGTCTCGTCCCAAGCGATACGCGCTACTCAGCGAAATGAGGTAGACAGCCGGTCCATATTTGTCCAATACTATGTTTATGGATAATGATATCTCTAAAGATATGAATGACGCGATTCCGGAGATTGATCTCCGGCAGTTGCGCTCGTTTGTAGCCGTTGCGCAGAGGGGCCATTTCGGGAAAGCCGCAGCCTATCTCGGTGTCGCGCAACCACCCCTAAGCCAGCAGATTCAGCGCCTGGAGGGGCGTGTCGGCTATCCCCTTTTTGATCGCAAAGGGCGAGGGATTGTGCTGACACCTGCAGGCAAAGCTCTATTAACGACGGCGACACGGGCCTTGTCTCAGGTCTCGGAAGGTCTCGAGGAAGCACGGCGTATTGGCCGGGGCGAAGCGGGATTTTTACGGGTAGGGTTTGCAGGGTCTGTGGCCCTGACGGTTCTTCCCCCTGTCATACAAGCATTTCGAGACAGATACCCCGCCGTAAACATTGATCTCGTTGAAAAGACTACGACGCCACAGATTGCGGACCTTCGCTCTGGAATGCTGGATGTTGGCTTTCTCCGAGAGGCCCCGCCGCGTGATTCGGATCTCGCCCA
>JBCNPI010000079.1:0-19778 GCA_039593415.1 Rhizobium sp.
GTTTGGCAGTCGTAGACGACCACCCTCTCTTCAGAGAGGGCGTCATCAGAAGCCTCACCGAAATGGATGGGTTCAGCATCGTCGGCGAAGGCAGCAGCAAGGAGGATGCGCTGCGCATAGCGGCGGAACACCATCCAGACATCTTGCTGCTCGACATTTCCATGCCTGGAGGAGGGCTGGACGCCATTTCTCTTATACTCGACCAGGTGCCAGATCAGAAGATCGTGATGCTGACAGTCTCTGAGGCAAGCGACGACGTGATGGCCGCGCTCAAGAGCGGTGCGAAAGGCTATGTTCTGAAGGGCGTCGGGTCGCGGATGCTTGCCGACATCATCCGCGGCATTGCTGCAGGTGACAGCTATGTCGCACCGACCTTGTCGGCGCGTCTGATTTCGGAAAGCGGATCAGCCACTCAGGTCAATCCCTTCAATGCATTGACGGATCGGGAAAGGGAAGTCCTGGAGCTGGCGTCTGCGGGCTTGAGCAACAAGCATATAGGGCTGAAGCTCGATCTGCATGAAAAGACCATCAAGCATCACATGACGCAGATCTTCACCAAGCTTGAAGTGAGCAACAGGACGGAAGCCGCCATGGCGTTCCGGGATGAGATTGAAAGGCGTCGTCAGTGAAGGAAGGATTTGAGCCGCTGCTCGTCCGCGATCGTCGCATTGCGGTTGACGATAGTACGGCCCTTTGAATCTCTCATCACGTAGCGTCCGCTTCGTATGTTTTCGCTCATCCCATCCTTGTGGTGAACGGTAATCGAGCCATTGCCATCATCAGTCGATTGATCGGAATCGACCTGGCTTTGGGTTGCGCTTTTGGCGCTGGACGACTGGCCGTTGTCGTTTCCCTTGTCGTTTCCCTTGCCATTGCCATTTCCATTACCACCGCCATTACCACTGTTGCCGCCGCCGTTACCATTGCCTCCGCCGTTACCGTTTCCGCCACCATTGCCGTTTCCGCCACCGTTGCCGCCGCCATTGCCGTTACCTCCCTTGGCCTCGGCCATTTGCTGTACGAACGTCGCGGAAACGCCGTGTATTTTGACGGTATAGGGGAGCGCCGTGTTGACCAGGGTCAGCGATATGCACGGCAGGACAGCAATAAGCTTTCGACGCAATGACACCTGTAGCCTCCTGAGGCTCCGATTGGCTCCGGCGACGAGCAGCCGCTCCCTGGCACGAAAGCGCCGCTGTGCATCGCCGATTGGCAAGGTTCTGATCCCATATCAAATCGCCGCAACACCGTAAGGGGTCAAGTCTTAATCAAGCGGAGAAAGCCCGGTTGGGACTTCAGCAATCACGCCCAAGACCTTTCGACGGCGGTGCATCAGACCAATGTCGCAGACAGAATCGGACCGAAGCCCAATTGCATGATTGCATGATTGAAAGCGCCTTTCGCCAGCCGATATCACTGCGGACACACCCCGGGTCATTGCGACGCATGCAATGCTCGGGACTCTGACGACGTCTCTGCAAAAATCGGCCCGCGAAACAGGCCATGCCTCGCGCGACCGACCCGATTGGAGGGGAACTATGACGACCCAACACTGGAGGATATTTCTGGCCCGCTCAGCTCCACCGGGCGCCGTACTGGATTTCTCGGCCGCCGAATTCGTTCTCGAGGTCGCCATCAATCTGCGCTATTGCCTGAACCTCGTTCAGCCGACGCCGGAATGCATTGATCTCGCCGAGCTCGTTCTGCTGCGCGCCACAGATTACGGCGCCGCGAGAATGGATGGCAGATCGCATTTGTTTGCCGAGGCGGAAAACGCACTTGCTCAGGCAACAAGGCTGCTTGAAATCGAGCTCGACTATTGCTCAAGGCGAGAAATGAAGCAGGACTGCGATCAAGCCGCCTGAATTTCCAACCGATTTACCGGCGCCGGCTGTTATTGGAATTCGCGAAGACATGCCCGGCGACGGTATTGCAAAGGTCAGGATCGGCAGGCGGGGAGGCATCCCCGGCCGAACAGCTCCCGTGCTTTGCCGGATCAAAACGAACCATGCAGCCAAAGCATGGTCGGAGTGCCTAGAATGACCGCTGCGATCACCACTGAAACTGTCATCTTTACCGCTTTGATGCGCCGTGTCCTGACGCCGCTCCAATCATAGCTCACAATCACTAAACCCCAAAAATCATTAGAGATTCGCAAACTAGAGGCGACCTGCCTTTCGGCAAGGGAAGTGAGTGATTCGTCCACAAGGGATATTTCGCGCCGCAGCAGGCGGCATGCTTCCTTGCAACCCGTTGCGCTGGGCGCCGCTTCCTGCAATGGAAAATGACGATATCGATTCGAAGCATGCTGTGAGGCCGTATGATGTCCGGAACCACCCAGAGAGGCCCGATCGCCGGTATTGCGCTCGCCTTAGCCGGATATGCCTGCTTCGCCATGCAGGATGCGATGGTCAAATGGCTGGTCGCCAGCTATGAGGTTCCGCAGATCCCGTTCATGCGCAGCCTTGTCATTGTCTTGGTGGCAGGTCTGCTTGTGCGCTACCGCCGTCATCCGTCGATCCTGAAGAGCCCGTACCGTGGCACGGTAGCCCTTCGCGCCGGGCTGATGCTGCTTGCCTGGCTGCTGTTCTACAATGCGGCGCGTCATCTGGGTCTGGCCGAACTGACCACGCTGTACTTCTCGGCGCCGATCATCGTCATGGTTCTGTCGATCTTCATTCTCAAGGAGAAGATCGGCGCCGGCCGCTGGATCGCCTGTATAGGCGGCTTCATTGGCGTGCTGATCGCTGCAAATCCAAGCCATTCGCCAACCCTCCTGCCGGCCGCCATGTGCATCGTTGCGGGATTCTGTTGGGCCTGGAGCACAATTCTTATCCGGCTTGTAAGCCGCAGCGAGACAACGCTCACTCAGATGTATGCCACTAGCCTGCTGTTCGGCATTGCCTGTGCATTGTCGTTCCCATGGACATGGAAGACGCCGGATGCAAGCGGCGCGGCTCTCATGCTCGGTCTCGGCGTAATCTCGACCATCGGACAATTCTTGCTCTATGAAGGCTTCAGACATGCACCCGCGTCAACACTGGCTCCAATCGAATATAGCGGTCTCGTATGGGCTTTCGTTTACGGCTATGTGATCTGGGCAGAAGTTCCGGCGGCAAACGTCTTCGTCGGCGCATTTCTCATTGTCGTCTCAAGTTTCGTGCTCGTCCTGTGGGAGCGCCATATGGAGGGCGCGCGCAGGAAAAGCGCGAACTACTAGCGTTGACAGACTGCAATTAGGACCAATGGAGCAGCTCCGGCAAATGCCTGAATGGCCGCATCCCGACTGCTATTTTCATGCTCACCACGGAACCGTTCGACCGAGATAGTCCAGATATTCCAGGCCTAGCTTTCCTCGTTGACCGATAAGCACGTTCACCAGATTCGGAACGCTTTCCTCGATCGTCAGCCGTCCGTCCGGGCCACCCATATCGGTTCTGACCCAACCCGGGGCCATAAGCACCAATGCCCGCTGATCACTCGCATGCCGGGCGGCGTAGCTGCGCATCAGGGTGTTCAAGGCCGCTTTACTGCCGCGATAAACCTCCCGCATGCCCGTCGTATTGTTGCTGACACTGCCTTGCCCCGACGACATCACGCCGATCAGTCCCGTGGGCGAAACAAGATCCTGCAAGCCCTCGACGGTTCGCATGGGGCTGAGCGCATTCGTCACCATGACGCGGATGAATTCCTCGGTCGTGACCTCGCCAATCGTTTCGGTCGGGACATTGGTCGTGCCGGCGTTGACGAACAGGATGTCAAGAACTTGGCCATCGAGACGCCGGCGTAGTGACGCAAGCTGCTCTGGCTCATTGATGTCGAGCGTTTCGATGGTGACGCGGCCGTCGGAGCTGTCGGCCAGATCGTGAAGCTTCGTCCTATAGGCCGACGCCCGCACCGTGCCGATGACGGACCAGCCCTTCTTGAAGAATTCTTCGGCCATCGCGTGACCGAGCCCGCGCGATGCGCCAACGATGAGGATGGTGCCTGTGGAGGATGATAAGGGCATGTCGCATGCCTCCTTTGTTGGTTTGCCGTAAGGCCAATATGAAGTGCAATGTGGATTTCGCCAGACGCACGGAGCGCAAAGAATAGTTGCGCCGGGCGCTATGCGGCCGACCCGATATGATCTACCCAGTCATCATGGAAGATATCGACCTCAATCTCCTTGTGGCGCTTGACGTCCTCCTTGCCGAAGGCAGCGTGACCGAGGCGGCGAAGCGGCTGGGACTAAGCCCTTCGGCCATGAGCCGGACGCTGTCTCGCCTGCGCTCCGTAACGGGTGACCCGTTGCTCGTCAGAGCTGGCAGATCTCTTGTGCCGACGCGCTTTGCCGAAAGCCTGCGGGATCGTGTCCACGCCGTTACCGAGGATGCGCGTACCATTCTGCGGCCGGCCGCCAGCGAACTCGATATCGGCACCTTGGAAACTACCTTTTCGATCCGCGTCAGCGAAGCCTTTCTTGAACTGATGTCTGCGCCCGTCGTGTCGGCCATCACAGAAGCCGCCCCTCGTGTTCGCGTCCGCTTCGCGCTCAAGCTGGACAAGGAGCCGCATACGCTGCGGGAAGGACTGATCGATCTGGAAATCGGCGTGCTGGGCGTGCCGGCACCCGAGTTGCGCACGCGTCTGCTTATTCGCGATCGACTGGTTGGGCTGGCGCGGGAAGGCCATCCTCTGCTGGCGGGCGGAGCGGTGACGGCAAAGCGCTATGCAGCCTGCGGCCACATCGCCGTTTCCAGACGGGGAGAATTTACGGACGCAGCCGACGAGGCCCTGGAAAGCAAGGGTCTGAAACGGGAAGTCCGCGTTGTCGTGCCTGGCTTTCCGGACGCAATGAGAATTGCAGCATCGACGGATTTCATCGCGGCTGTCCCCCTCTCCTGCCTCGGCAGGAACAAAGTGAACGAGATGGCAGCCAAGCCTGGCATTCGCAGCTTCGAATTACCGTTCGAAACGCCTGAAATACTCATTGCCGCCATATGGCATCCGCGCGCCGATGCCGACCCCGCTCACCGATGGCTGCGCAATACCATATCGCGCGTATGCCGCTCCATCTACTCATGAAGCACTCCGAAAGCGGATGAAACGGCGCGACCTCCTTGGCAGGCTGGCAATTTTCGATATGCCCTCGACCGCCGGAACTATTTCCGGAACGAGGTGTCGGAATCGCGCCGGGCTGGTCGTCTTTAAGGCAGACAAGCCATGGAGAGAGCCGCAATGACGATAACGATCACTGCCTTTGAAAACTCGCCCGATCGCGGCAGAGGTCTGGCGCGCGACATGCGCGTTCGCTGGGCGCTCGAAGAGGTCGGCCAGCTTTACGAAGTGCGCCTGCTTTCCTTCAGGGCGCTGAAGGAGCCCGCACATCTCGCGCTTCATCCCTTCGGGCAGATTCCCACTTATGAAGAAGGCGATCTCGCCTTGTTCGAATCCGGGTCGATCGTGTTCCATGTCGCAGAACGCCATGCGGGCCTGCTGCCCAATGACGCAGACGCGCGAGCCCGCGCAATCACGTGGATGTTTGCCGCGCTCTCCACAATCGAGCCGCCGATCATCGACCGCGCGACCGCAAGGTTCCAGGAACGCGATCAGACCTGGTACGAGCAGCGCCTGGTGATGATCGACGAACGCATCCGCCAGCGGCTGGACGAGCTTTCCGCTCGCCTCGGCAACGCCGACTGGCTCGATGGCGCGTTCAGCGCCGGCGATCTTCTGATGATATCGGTCCTGCTGAGATTGAAGGAATCAGGCATGCTGCGCGAATATGAAAACCTCTCGGCCTATATTGCCCGCGGCGAAGCCCGGCCCGCATACAGGCGTGCCTTCGAGGCCCAACTTGCGGTTTTCACCGCCGCATCGCAAGTGCGATGAGAATCGCCAGGCTGTGATGCGGGATCGCACGGAGATCGCAGGCGTCCCTGCCGATGGCGAGGTCCCGCCTGTCAGACAAGCCGGACCTGAATGATGCGCACCGCCGATTTCGGCAGGTACCGCTATGCCGGCAACTGGAAGGCCCAGTTGGCGATCAGGACGATGGCGAGACCGCCGGCCAGTGCCAGATAAGGGAGAATTCCCGCCTTCCTGATACCCAGATCCTGTCCGACCAGCCCGAGATCGTCCATCGCGCCTGCCGGGAACTTGCCGCCATCACGAACATAATGCCTGTAGGCAAAGACCGGCAGAATGAGAGCCGCGAAGGCAAAGCCGATCCAGAGCGCGTTGGCATAGCCCCAGACCTTGGCACCGGCGCCAAGGAAGAGCGCATTGACGAAGGCAAGGACGGTATTGAAGCCGATAAGCCAGGACGGTGCCTTCCATGGGCGCTCGACATGGCCAGAGTCCATCCGGTGTATCCAGCCGGAATTAAGGTTGAGGAAGTTGAAAATGATGTATCCGACGTTGGAGACGGCGAGCACGAAGAAATAGCCGCTGGTATCGGACGCAATTGCAAGAAGCGAGAGGTTGAAGGCGAAGTCGGTCCACATCGCTCTCGTCGGAGCGCCGTTTTCGTTCACATGATCGAGATATTTCGGCAGCCAGCCGTCCTTCGATCCCTGATAGAGCGTACGTGATGAACCGGCCATCGCCGTCATGATGGCAAGAAACAGGGCCAGGATCATGAGAATGACGAGCAGCTGCGTCACGATCCGGCCGGCGCCGATCAAGCCGCCGAGCGCTTCGGCGACACCCGTACCGTCGACGATACCGGGCGCCAGCATACCGGCATGACCGAGCACGCCTTGGAAGGCGAAGGGCACCAGGAAGAAGAAGACGCAGCAGGCAAGACCGGAATAGAAGATCGCCTTGAAGGTGTCCGTCTTCGGGTTCTTGAGTTCACGCGTGTAGCACACCGCAGTTTCGAAGCCGTAGGTCGACCAGGCGGCGATATAAAGGCCGCCGAGGAAGAGCGTCCAACCGCCATTGCTCCAGGTGCCGTCGCTCGCGGCATAAGCCGCTGTCGGCGGCAACAGGCCCGTAACATTGGCGGAGACGATCTGGCCGCTGACGATCGGATAGACACCGATGATCAGAAGCGGCACGAGTACGATGATGGCGAGCCACTTCTGTACGCTCGCCGTCTCGGAAATGCCGCGATGCTGGATCGCAAAAATGATCAGCATCAGGATACCGCCGATGAAGAAGGTGGCGTTGATATTGGCGGTTGCGAGGAAGGGAATGTTGAAGCTGACGAGGGACCAGTTGCGGATGGCAGGCGTAAAAGCTGCAACGCCATCGGAACTAAGTAGCGCTTTTACCGCATCGTCGGGCGATGTACCGGCGTGCGCCGCAATGTATTCGGCAACGCGCGGGCTATCGGCGGTTATCGATGTCGCATGCGCACTTATCCAGCTCAAGACGGCCTGCGAATCCGCCGCCGGAATTGGGTAGAAGGCATTGAGGATATAGCCGGCTGCAATCGCGCAGCCGAGCGACAGCACCGGCGACCAGGCAAACCAGTTGCACCAGACCGAAAGCGGCGCGATGAATTTCGAGTAGCGCAGCCAGGCCGTCGCGCCATAGACCGAAGCGCCGCCGGACTTGTTGCCGAACATGCCAGCAATTTCCGCATAGGTGAAGGACTGCAGGAAACCCATAATCATGGAGATGATCCACACGACGAAGGCAAGCTTGCCCGTCGTGCCGGCGATGCCGCCGATGGAGAAGAGAACAAGCGGCGGCACGCCGGCAGCCACCCAGAACGCGCCCTTCCAGTCCAGCGCGCGTATAAGCTTACCTTCGGTGCCGGCGGAAGCGCCGGCGTCCACGATATCCGTCATTGGTGATATTCCCCATTTTGTTCCGGACGTATCGCTCGTACGTCTCCCTGAACGTGCCTCCCATGGCATTGCGGGGCTTGCTGGAGGTTTTTATGAGCCGAGTCTGCGCGCGGGTTCCAGATGCATGCCCTTTATACATAGTGAAGATATTTTCTTTTTAGTCAATATCACTTTACTTTCGGATGGCATTTTGTCAGCATGATTCCGGTGTCCTGACGGACGTCATTTCCCGAGAGGGCTCTATGCGAGATCTCCATCCGCCAACCGCTGGAATACGGCCCGTCTCGGCGAGTATTGTCCGCTATCCAGGCATTCCAGCGCTACCACCCGATACCGAGCGCTATCGCTGCAAGGGCGGCGGATCACTTGTCGTGCGCGTCGAACCCGGCGACCGGATTGCGGTGACGGACTGCGAGGGCGGGCAGATCTGTGAACTCACCTTCATCGACGAAAAGGGTCGCTTTCAATCCGCTGGCATGGGTTCGGCATTCACCGGCGAAGCGACAGGTCTGAAAGCTATTCTTTCCTCTGATGATGAAAGTGCGGCACGCATCAGGACGGCGCTGGAGCGGCGTGGGGCCGATCTGGCTTCTGCGGCAGCGCTTCGCCTCTTCGGCCCGTCGTCACCGGCAGGCAGCACGGCGGAATTCACCATCGCAACCAAAGGCTTGCTCGTCGCCTGTGCGCCGGGAACGATCATGTCGCCGGAAATGCAGGATACGGCAACGCCGATCGAGCTCAGAATACGTCGCACGACCATCCTGCGAGACTATGCCTCCGCGTTACCCGAACCGCTCGCCGATCCAATCGAGGACATCCGCATCAAGGCGGCGACCGCTTCGGCTTATTTCGTCCGCGCCGGCGAATATATCCAGGTCATCGATATCTATGGCCGGCAATGCACCGACTTCCAAGCCTTTTCCGCCCGCAAGGTCGATAAGGGACTCGATCTTGCGCTCGACTCTACCGTGACCCGCACCCTGCTCGGCCGCAGCTATCCAGCGCCCGGCCTTCCCTCCAAGGCCTTCGACCGCGATTTCGAGCCACTGGTTGAAATCGTCCAGGATACGGTCGGCCGCCACGACGCTTTCGCAACGGCCTGCAATTCTCGCTATTACGACGACATGGGCTATCCCGGCCACGTAAACTGCACCGACAATTTCAATGCAGCACTTGCGCGTTATGGTATTGCCGGCCGAAAAGGCTGGGAGGCACTCAACTATTTCTACAACACCAATGTCGATCACAATAATCAGCTCTATCTCGACGAACCTTGGTCCAGACCGGGCGATTACGTCCTGATGCGGGCTCTAACGGATCTCGTCTGCGTCTCCTCCTCCTGCCCCGATGACATCGATGCGGCCAATGGCTGGGACCCGACCGATATCCATGTCCGCACCTTTTCAGGCAAAGAAAAATTCACACGAGCGGTGGCCTATCGCATGACCCCTGATGCCGACCCCGAACTGACGCGGGAAACCGCGTTTCACCCGCGCCTCTCCGCCTTGACGCGTGACTACACCGAATATCGCGGCTTTTGGCTGCCGAACCGCTTCTCCTCGGAAGGAGCGATCGAGGAATATTGGGCCTGCCGCGAACGCGCCGTGGTGATGGATCTCTCGCCGCTTCGCAAGTTCGAGGTGACGGGGCCGGATGCCGAGGAATTGCTGCAATATTGTCTGACGCGCGACGTGCGCAAGCTGTCGACCGGTCAAGTTGTCTATTCCGCCATGTGCTACGAGCACGGCGGCATGATCGACGACGGCACGCTGTTTCGTCTCGGAGACAAGAATTTCCGCTGGATCGGCGGCGATGACTATAGCGGCATCTGGCTGCGCGAGCAGGCCGAGAAGAAGGGCTTCACGGCCTGGGTGCGCTCCTCCACCGACCAGATGCACAACATTGCCCTGCAAGGGCCGAAGAGCCGCGATATCCTGAAAGAGATCATCTGGACGGCGCCCCGTCAGCCGACGATCGGCGAACTGGAGTGGTTCCGTTTCGCAGTCGGCCGCATCGGCCACTTCGAGGGAGTACCCGTCGTCGTGTCACGGACCGGCTATACCGGCGAACTCGGCTACGAGATCTTCTGCCATCCGAAGGATGCGATAACCGTCTTCGATGCGGTCTGGAAAGCCGGCCAGCCTTACGGGCTGAAGCCGATGGGCCTGGAGGCGCTCGATATGGTGCGCATCGAGGCGGGCCTCGTCTTTGCCCATCATGAATTCGACGATCAGACCGATCCCTTCGAGGCCGGTATCGGCTTTACCGTGCCCCTGAAATCCAAGCAGGAGGATTTCATCGGTCGCGAGGCGCTGATCCGGCGGAAGGAACATCCGCGCCAACTGATGGTGGGGCTCGATATCGAGGCCAACGAAGCCGTCGGGCATGGCGATTGCATCCATATCGGCCGCGCACAGATCGGCGTGATCACCAGCGCCACACGGTCGCCGATCCTCGGCAAGACCATCGCGCTTGCCCGCGTCGACGTCACGCATGCGGGGGTCGGCACAAAGGTCGAAATCGGCAAGCTCGATGGTCAGCAGAAGCGGCTTCCGGCTGTCATCGTGCCGCTTTCTCACTACGATCCGCAGAAGACGCGGCCGCGATCCTAATCCGCCTTCCTCTGCGCGGCCGAGATCACGCGCGCAGCTTCTTCCGAGGAATTTGCAAGCGAACGCATTTCGGCCGCCAGTACAGCAAAGCCAGATCCCGCCGTCCCCGCCCGCGCGGCTTCTATGCCGGCATTGACGGCAAGCAGCTTCAGATAGCGCAAGGACTGTAGGATCTCGTTCGTTTTGGACGCAGTGACCCGCATGCCAGCGGTCTGCTCGTCGATGCGCTGGTAAAGCGATTCGATATTTAGAATGCTGCCTTCGAGATAAAGAAGCTCTCCGGCCTCGTCCCAGACACCGCCGCCGGTCTCCGTCACCCAGAGGAAGTGGCCATCGCGATGCCGGATGCGATACTCCATCGTCCAGTCGGTGCGGCTTTCCAGAGCCTCGCCGACAAGCTCATCCATGAGCGGGATATCATCCTCGCACATGATCGAGGTAAAGGTCCGCGTGCGGTTGCCGATGATCTCATCGGCGGGATAGCCGAAGATGCGCTCGATGCCGTCGGTCATCTCAAGCATCGTATAGTTTTCATCCGCCCTGCAGCGATATAGAAAACCGGCCATGCGGCCAAGAACGCTTGTCCGGAAATCCATGAAGCCATGCCCGAAGAGAGAGTTGCGGATGAATTCGTTTCGTCTCAACGCATAAAAATCCGGCAAGGGCTGCTCTTCGCCTCCCTTGCCGGTCAGGTGGGGAAATGACAGCGGATCAATTGCGCAGATATTCTTCCATGGAATCGTCAAGCGCATCGACCCAGGGCGTATGATGTGTCGGCGACATGGTGCCGGTCATCAGCGAGCGGTAGGCATGGTCGCGGAAGCCCATGATATTTTCCGCCTTGTGATGCTCCCATTCCATGAAGGTCCTGTTGGTTCCTTCGATGTCAAAACTGGGATAATCAGTCTCGGAGAGCAGTTCCTTCACATAATCGCCCTGATACCAGATCATCTGCTCTGCATCCTCGAGTGTCTCCTCGCGCGCGCGCCACTTGTCGAAGTTTACCTGCAGCTCTGCCTCCGGCGGCAGCTTGATGCGGCCCATAATGACATCGCGCGCCCACCAGGCCTGCACGTCGAACATGTTGAAGGTGTAGAACTGGTCCTGCATGCCGATGTAGAAAAGCTGGGGATTCTTGTCGAAGACGACGCCCTTGTAGAGATGGTCGGCCCAGAGGCGGTTGGCCGTCTTCAGCCGCAGATCGTCAGGCAGAAAGGGGAAGTGGTGCTGATAGCCCGTGCAGAGGATCAGCGCGTCGACATCCTTCGATGAGCCGTCGAGGAAATAGGCGGTCTTGTTTTCAAGACGCGTCAGCAGCGGCCGCTCTTCGAAATTGGCCGGCCATTTGAAGCCCATCGGCTTGGAACGATAGCTCGTCGTGACGGATTTCGCCCCATATTTCCAGCATTGCGAGCCGATATCCTCAGCCGAATAGCTGCGGCCGACGAGCAGCACATCCTTGCCCTTGAACTCCAGCGCGTCGCGAAAATCATGGGCATGCAGCACGCGGCCATTGAAGGTCTTCACGCCTTCGAAATAGGGCACGTTCGGTGTCGAGAAGTGGCCAGAGGCAACGACGACATAGTCGAACTCCTCGTCATACATCCAGTCCTGGGGGCGATCATGCGCGGTCACCGTGAACTTCTTCGTCTCTTCATCGAAGCGCACCATCCGCACCGGCGTGCTGAAGCGCACCCATTTGCGCACATCGGCCTTCTCGACGCGACCCTTGATATAGTCCCAGAGCACGGCGCGCGGCGGGTAGGAGGCAATCGGCTTTCCGAAATGCTCCTCGAAGGAGTAATCGGCAAATTCCAGGCATTCCTTGGGACCGTTCGACCAGAGATAGCGATACATGCTGCCATGGACGGGCTCGCCATATTCATCGAGGCCAGTGCGCCAAGTATAATTCCAAAGGCCGCCCCAATCCGCCTGCTTTTCGAAGCAGACGATTTCCGGGATATCAGCACCCTTTTTCGCGGCCGATTGAAAGGCCCTCAACTGGGCAAGGCCCGAAGGGCCGGCACCGATAACGGCAACTCGTGTCATGTGGCATTCCCCTTCTCGATCATATCGAAGTTCTTATGACAGGCACTGTTTTGGCATGACGTCCGGCGTCAATCCGGGAAAATGCCGGGACTGGTCGGGGCGCCGTCGTCATATTTCGACAGCCAGTCGATCGTGGTTTGGCGGAAGCGCGTCAGGCCCTTGTAGTCGATGAGCTCCGGCGGCAGGGTTTTCAGCACACGCGGGAACCGGCGCGCCCATTTCGGCACGGTAACGAGCTCATTCATGTTCATCAGATAGCAGCGGATGACGAAGAGAATGGCATTCGAGCGCGGCAGGCGCCACAGGCTCTGCAACTCCACGCGAAGATGCACCTTCTCGCCGACGTTTTCCGGTGTAACCGTGGTGCGATCCGGACCCCATTTCGGGTAGTTTTCGGGGCTGGTATCGAGGCGCGGGTTGATCGTCATCGTCCAGTTGAACCGGCGCGTCGGTTTGCCCAGCTGCAGGTTCAAGAGGAATTTGAGCGCACGGTCGAAGACGCCGATCTGATGGGCAAGCGGCACCGGCCCGTGCCATTCCATGAAGTTCATGCCGATGTCGAAATCGAGCGACCAGTCGGCCTGGGTCGTGACCATGCCGGCATCCATCCAGAGATTGCCGTCACGCTGGTCGACGATGCAGAAATCGCCCTGCGCCTGGCGGGTGATGTATTCGAAAGGTTCGTAAGGCAAGGTCGAGGCATCGCCGAATGTAAACGTGTCGTCGATGCCAAGGGGACGGTTGATCCAGCGCCACTGGTCGCCATTCTTGGTGAGGGTGAAATGCTCGGGATAGCCGGCGGCCTGCTCCTCCATCAGCAGTTCCAGCGTATCCCATTGCGCCGTCATCATGTGCGGCAGCGCCTGATAGCGTAAGGGATCCTCCTTCAGCACCAGAGCCCGGTCGTGCATCTCGGCGACATAGTGCTCGTCGACATCGATGAGGCTTTCGAAGACCGTATTCTTCTGGCCCTTCACATGCGGTTCCATGTTGACCGAATACATGTACTCGTCGCGATCGAAGGGGAACGGAAAGCGCCGGATGTTTTCCGGACTGTTGCGGTAGGTAAAGTCGTCCCGAAACGTTTCCTGCTTGAAGGCGATTGCCATGTCCGTTCTCCTGGATGTCGGTCGGAGGCCTAAAGATCGAGATGCAGCGCGCGCCCCTCGAAGCGAGAAACACAGATCATCACCTTTCGGCCCGAGGCCTTTTCTTCGTCGGTCAGATAGAGGTCATTGTGCAGAAGCTTGCCATCGCAGACGGCAACACCGGTCTCGCATTGTCCGCAGGCGCCGCCGCGGCAGAGGAAGGGCGCATCCACGCCGGCAGTCTCGATCGCTTCCAGCATGCTCTCATGGTGGCCGACATGAACATTCTTGCCCGACCGCGTCAGCACGATGGAGAAAGGTTTGCCTGGCTGCGACGACAGGAAGCGTTCCGAATGCAGGTTCTGCTCCGGCCAGCCGGCTTCGATACCCGTTTTAAGCACGCCATCGATCATGCCGGCCGGCCCGCAGACATAGAGATGCGTGCCGAGCGGCTGACTTTCGAGGAGGCGTGCCACAGGAATGAAATTGCGATCGGCATCGCAATATATCTTCACGCGCTGCGATCCATATTGCTCGACCAACTCCCGGCAATAGGCACCGCGGTCGAGAGAGCGCACGGCATAATGCAACTCGAAATTCGCGCCCTCGCGGGAGAACTGCTGCATCATCGCGATGAAGGGGGTGATGCCGATGCCGCCGGCGATCAAGAGATGCTTGCGGCCACGCCAGTCCGGCTGGAAAAGATTGACGGGATAGCTGACCTTGAGCTCGTCGCCTTCCCTCACCTTCTCATGCATGAAGGCGGAGCCGCCGCGCGAGTCCTCGACACGCAGCACGCTGATCTCATAAGCCGAGCAATCATGCGGCGGCGACATCAGCGAATAGGCGTTGCGACGCACATGCCCTTCATCATTCATGGAGACGATGACATGGGCGCCGCCTGAAAAATAAGGCATCGGCGCGCCGTTAAGACGCTCGAAGCGGAAACGCTTGATGCGATCGGCGACCGGCGTCACCTTCGCGACACGAACCGGAATTTCCGTACCACCGCTCACAGGAACAACTCCTCGGGATCAGGCGCCGTGCCCGGCTCTTCCGCATCGATATTGACGCCCTGGAAGGCGCCGAGACGGCGCGAATAATGGTCGCGCACCAGAAGCGGCAGACCGCAATGGCTGCAGTTGAACGGGCTGTGCGTGACATCTTCGGTAATGCCCTTGCAGTGCACGCATTGCACGCGGCGCGCTAGGGAACCGCGGTGCTCCGTGATGATCGAGGCGTGATCCATGCCGTAGTCGAGCGCCACCATCATCGCCTGGCCGATAAAGCCTTCGGTGCCGGCGATATAGAGCCGCGTGCCCATGTGAGCCGTCGAAAGCGAGCCTCTCAGGCGGAAGAGCAGCGTGGCGATCGTTGGCGCCGTGAAGAACATGTCGGGGCCAAGGCTGCGAAGAGCCTCGTCATGACCCCTGCCCTGCGAGCCGCGCGCGACATAGAGGATTTCACTGCGCGACAGGATGGTATCGTCAAGCCCGGCCATCTGATCGAGGATGGCTCTCGCCCCCTCGCCTTCCAGCGCGAAGAGATGCCGCCGGGCATGCGGCTGAATGGAGAGACCATGGTAAACCGGTCGGCTCTTGATGCCTTCGACAAGCATGAGCGCCTCCTTAGCCTATGGCCGTCCTCTTCTTCTTTTCGGGATCGTCGAACGGCAGCGTATGGGCAATCGCGCTCGCCTTGAGGTTCTTGCCGCGCACTTCGAGCCTCGTGCCCTGCATGGCCTTGTCGGCATCGAGCCGGGCGATCGCCATCGATTTCTTCGTCAGTGTCGAATAGCAGGGGCAGGTGATGACGCCGACCTTTTTGCCCTCGTAATACACCTCGTCGCCGAGATCGGCCGGACCGTCGGCATCGATTAGCATGCCGAATATCTTGAACCGCTCCTTGCCCTTTAGGCGCGCATGTTCCTCGGCACCGCGGAAGCCGGTCTTGCCGGGGCTGACGGTAAAGTCGAGGCCGAGCTCCCACAGGCTGTCGCCGGGCGGCTGGTCGGCGAAAGGATACATCTGCGAGTTATCGTAGGGATAAAAGAGCAGATAGCTTTCGACGCGCAGCATGTCGAGAACGCTGAAGCAGCAAGGGATGATCCCCATCTCCTCGCCTTCGGCGACGATACGGTCCCAGACCATCGGCGCATCCTGGCCACGCACGAAGATTTCATAACCGCGCTCGCCGGTATAGCCGGTGCGCGAGATCATCACAGGCGCGCCGAACAGCGTCGTCTGCATGTGATGGAAATATTTGAGATCACGGATGCCGGGCACATACTTTGCGAGGTAATCGACCGCGACCGGACCTTGCAGCGACAGATCGTGCAGATCGTCGTCGAAGAGGACGGCGCAGTTGCGGCCGGCCGCCTGCTTGAGCACTTCCTCGTGGCCGGAGCCCGAGCCATGCACCAGCATCCAGGAGTTCGGACCGGTGCGGTAGACGATGCAGTCGTCGGTGAAGCAGCCTCGGTCGTTGAGCATCGCGGCATAGACCGAGCGGCCGGGATAGATCTTCGACATGTCGCGCGTGGTGATATAGTCGAGGACGGCAATAGCGTGTGGTCCGACCAGATGCACCTTCTTCAGGCCGGAAACGTCCATGATGCCGGCCTTGGTGCGGATCGCGACATGTTCCTGCGACATGTCCTTCTCGTAAGTCCAGGCGGTTCCCATGCCGCTCCAGTCTTCGAGTTTCGATCCGAGAGCGCGGTGCCGGTCCGCCAAGGCGGAGAAACGCCATGATAATGCCATTTCGTTCCCTCATTTTCTTCTACGGAATATTTATTTCCTGACTATAATCGTCTTTCACGCCTTGGCAAGCCGATCCGAAGTGTTTTTTCTCTACGCTCCCGAGTGGGTTTTCGGCTAGAATCTCGGCGGCTTTCTGCCTGCGGCGCGATAGGCAGCGATGACGGTATTGGCCATCAGCATGGCGATCGTCATCGGGCCGACGCCGCCTGGAACCGGCGTGATCGCCGCAGCTACTTCCGAGGCTTCGCCATAGGCGACATCGCCCACCAGCCAGCTCTTGCCCTCGCCGCGCTCCGGCGCATCGATGCGGTTGATGCCGACATCGATGACGGTCGCGCCGGGCTTGATCCAGCCGGCCTTGACCATCTCCGGACGGCCGACGGCCGCCACCAGAATATCGGCGCCCCTTGCCACCGAGGCGAGATCCTTCGTCCGCGAATGTGCCGTCGTGACCGTCGCATTGGCATTGAGCAGTAACTGCGCCATCGGCTTGCCGAACAGGTTGGAGCGGCCGATGACGACGGCATTCAGACCCGACAGGTCCTCGCCATGGATGGAACGCACCAGCAGCATGGCGCCGGCGGGCGTACAGGAGATCAGGCCGGTTTCGAGATCGCCGGTTGCCAGCTTTCCGGCATTGACCACATGGAGGCCGTCGACATCCTTCTGCGGCCTGATCGACTGGATGATCGCATCGGAATTCAGATGTTTCGGCAACGGCAGCTGCACCAGGATGCCGTGAATGGAGGGATCGTCGTTCAGCGCGGCCACGAGCTTTGCCAGCTCATCTTGCGTCGTTTCAGCCGGCAGCGTGTGCTGGATGGAATTGAAGCCGCATTCCTTGGCCATGCGGCCCTTGGCGCCGACATAGGTATGGCTGGCCGGATCGTCGCCGACGATGACGACCGCAAGCCCGGTCTTCACACCGGTCTCTTTCTCAAGTCCCGCTGCCGCAGCCCTCACCGCCTCGATCACCGAAGCGGCTGCCTTTTTCCCGTCGATCACTGTGGTCACGCTCGTCTCCCGATCATGAATTCGCTGGGCAATCTACAGGCCATCCACCAGACGGAATTGCCTGCAAACGCCCTATGATGTCTGAAAGCGGTAATTGCAAGGGAAAAGGATGAGACGATCAGCCGCGATCCGGATGCCGGCGTGCGGCATAAGTTTCGACCTTGGCACGCAAGGATGCGAGCTCCTGCCGGATACGGACCCACTCATCCGCAACATCGGGCTGGCCTGCCACATCATGGACAAGAGCAGCCGATGGCTCAGGCTCGGTCGCCGGTAATGACGGCAACTCCAGACCATCTTCATGATGAAAAGCGCGGGCCGCCGGCATGGTGCTTTCGTCGGCCGCCGGATCTTCTGCCGGCGCGGCACCAGCCAGCCATTTACGCAGGAATACGGCGCAAAGCGCCAGAGCAAGGCCTGCGAGGAAACCGACAGCCTGATTGCTCACGAGCCGATCGTCCAGCGGCGCAGCGGCCGCAACCGCCTGGGACAGCACCGTCAGTGGCGGCCTGACTTCGGAAATCGTCATGCCGGCATTCTGCTGATCGGCCTCATAGCGGCTTTGCGCCGTCGTGACGGCATCCTGCAGCTGCGCGAGGCGACCGAGGTCGACATCGCTCCCCGTCTGACTGGCGGCAGTCATTTGCGCAGAGAGAGCGGCCTGCCTTTCCATCGCCGCTTTCACGTCCGCTTCGCTGCTGACGGCAAGCCGCTGCAGCTGGCTGCGCATATTGGCCGCGAGATCATCGACCGTTGCCTGCTGCGCCAGCAAGCGGGGATGGCGCGGGCCGAGCTGCACCGAAAGCTGGGTCAGTTGGGACTTGGCTGCATTGTAGCGGCTGCGCAAGTCATCAAGACCCGGCGACGAAAAATCGCCCGACAATGCGCCGGTCAGCACCGATGCGGGCGTCGCCGATTTGACGGCGGCGAGACGGGCCTTGGCGGTGCGTACCGCCAGGTCGGCTGCCTTTATCTGCACATCCAGCTGCTGACGCTGCTGCCGGAGCGTCTCGGCCGCGGCAATCTTGTCTGCGCCATAGCGCCCCTTGAATTCGGCAAGGGCGGCAGAGGCTCGATCGAGTTCCTTGCGGCTGCGATCGACCGCCGTTTCGACCCCGAGCGACGTACCGGCCGCCTTTGCAACGGCCGGATCATAGAGGGTGGCGAGAACAAGCCTGTTTGCAATATCGGCCGATCTGGCGGGATCGCCCGACGTAACGATCAGGCGAAGCAGACCCGCCTGACCATCGATATCGACAGCAACGTCTTTGCGCAGCTTCGCCTGCGCGCGCGACGGCGCGTCGGACGCGTTGCCACTACCGGAAAGCAGCTCGACGGCCACGCCGAAGGCACCCGTCCGGCTGCCAGTAAATTCCGGATCGCGATCAAGTTTCATCCTGGCGACGACGTCCGACAGTACGGAGGGAGCGACGACACGCTTCGCCGCAACGTCCAACAGAGCCTGACGCCCGCGGCCATCACCTTCGGCATGGAGCACGGCTTGCGAGACGTAGCGCAGCGGCGGGGCAAGCAAGATGGGAATGGCCGCTCCCGTCAGCGCCGTTGCGGCGACGAAGCAGAGCGCACGGAGGCTGAGGGACCAGCGCCCAGCCCGAGCTGTATGTTCAACGACGACAGGAGCGGAGGCCGCCTGCGGAAGCTCCGACATGCCTTCAAGCAGATCGGGAACGAATTCCAGCAAATCGGGCGCGGGCTCCGATGTCCGCTCCGACAATCGGCCGCGTTCCAAACGGTAGCCGTGTGAACTATCTTCAGCCTGTGCGACCGCTGATCCGCTCTCCAGCGATCTTCTACGGCCGGACACCGGATAGGGATCGCCATTCAGCCGTCTGCGCAGGATGGCGCGTAGTTCCGCATCGCGCGGATCGTCGGAGTTGGCGGCCCGCAGATCGGTTGCATTGCTCAAGTCATCGTCTTCGGCATAGGGAGAAAGACGGGTTCCAGCTCGCCGCGAAACCGCAGAGGTTTCCGCATCGTTGGGATGGAGTCCGGTCCTGGCTTTGTTTTCAAACATGGCGGGTTATCTCGCGCACATGGTCCGAGACCAATGCAAATGGTTAACCCACTTTAAAATTTCATGCCAAAGAAAGAGTTAACGCCAAACCCGCAAATACTAACTAGCTAATTTATCCGGCGGTGCAATGTGGCGCTGCGGCGGCGATTGGGGCTCGGCCCGAAGGACACGCTTCTTGCGGCCGAACTGATGCCTGACAACCTGATAGAAGAAGAGCGGTATGCCCAGCATGTAGCGTCGCCAGAGTCTTCCCGGCTCCCGCCCGAGACGGAACAGCCACTCGCTCCGCATCGCGCGTAAGAGTCTTGGCGCCCGCGGCACCGTTTCGGAAACGAAATCGAACAGGGCACCGACCGTCAGAACAACACGAGCGTGCTGCGGACCAATATGTTCCGCGACCCATTTTTCCTGCAGCGGCGTGCCCATGCCGACAATCA
>JBCNPI010000008.1:0-60567 GCA_039593415.1 Rhizobium sp.
GAACTTCATCTTGCCGATGCGATGGCGACGGCAGGCGTTGTGTTTGAAAGGCATGGCTGCGCTGCAATTGCTATGGCGGAAGCCGCTTGCCTAACCAACACAAATAAACGATCCGTGCACCAACGCCATTTGCAGGCCGTTGATAGGAGCAATGACGCCCTCCTGAAGCGGCAGCTCCGGCTCATAAATGGAGATTGCGTTGTTCCGGGGCCTGTAGCTGGCACCATAAGTATAGAGCAGGCGTTCGCCATCCTGGTCCAGGCGGCCGGACACAACCGGTTCCGTTGCCCCTGGCAGCCACGTCCAGACAAAGGCTTCTTTCGCATCCCCTTAGAAGTCATCATCGATATACTTCACCGTTTGGCGGACACTCTTGGGCAGCAGGGTGAGCTTTTCCTCAAGACGGGCATTGTGCATCTGGAGCATGCGCTCGTCATAGTCGAACAGGCGCACGCCGACGACCATGGAGGCGACCTCGAAGACGATGCCGATCTCAGGACCCGGCGCGCCTTTTTCGATGCTGGATAGAGTGGTGCGGCTGATGCCCGCGCGGTCCGCCAGTTCCTGCGCGGTCAGGCCGCGCTCGGCACGGCCGACACGGATCAGCTTGCCGAGCATGGCGAGCGCCTGGTGCGTGATTCTGGAGTAGCTTCTCTGACGGGGCACGGTTATACCTGTTTTGTTCATTTGAGTGGACGTGAGGTCCTTTCATGTCCAGAATTTTGTACACTGCGCCATGAGGTTGGTGTTTAGTCAAGTTTTGTTCATTTGATTGGTCATAAGGGTGGCTCGTGGACAGAATTTTGAACAAAATATGAGGCCTCAATGGCCGTCGCCTACGTGCGGGGACTAGGGAGTGTGCCCACATACTCCGCTACTCGGCGGCTATTTGCGGAAGATCTGGTGGTGTGATCGGCTGAAGAATGGATAGTCTGAACTAAACAGAACAGAAAAAAGCGGCTGAGGATCAGCCAAAGGCCGCAAGGTCTCACGGGAGCAACTCATGGCAGCGATCGATGAGGTCGCGAAGTTTGCTGTGTGGTTCGAGGGTGTTATCGAGGACTGGCGATCAAGATAGCGAATTTGGGCGCGTCCGGCATGGCCGCACCAGGCTCTAGCCTGCGGCCCGAGCCAGCGTCTCGGCCCCTGCGGGTGACGATCCCTCGCGCGTGATCGAGGGCTCGGGAGCCCACCACCAAAGCAGGCCCTGGCTTCGGCTGTTTCCGCCCCTCAGTTTGTGAGGCGACGGACGGCTCCAGATGAAGCAGAAGTTTCGAGGTCTGAGCTCTATCGGCCAATGACTGACGCGCGCTCGGGCTGCTTGCCTCAAATTGCCTAGAGCAGAGCAAGAAGGACGTCGGCTCTCGTCGGCTGGTTGGACCGAAACACAAGCTCACCTTCCTTGCTAACCAGCGCCACCGCAAAGTCGACGATCGAATTGGCGTTGAGCTGCTTACGAACAATTTTCGATCGCAAACCCCCCTCTGCGCCAAACAGGGGTGTGACCTTGCCATCAAACACGCGCACGACCGCCAACTTCGCCGCTTCCAATCGCCGACGATCGGCAAGAATGAGACGCTCCTGCTCAAAACCAGCTTCTCGAGCGAGGTCGCTGACGATGACCAGTACCGACTTTTTGCCACGAAACACTTCCAAGCCGGCCGTCGAATTTCGCTGCGGCAGTTTCAGCTCACGATATTCATCCAGGATCATTTCAGCCAATCCTTTGCAGTCGCTTCCGGGGTTTTTCCTATCGAGGTTAATCCGTTTCAGGCGGCTCTGTTCCGCTCAGGAACCGGCGGGCCGTCAATAAATCGAACGACACGTAGCAAACCGTGAGTACTGGCGATTGCGGCAAGGAATTCGCCAACAGTGGGAAGAGCTATGACGTCATCTACTCGGCCGTCCACATAAGCGGGACATACGCGTGTCACTCGCGGAATCACGAAGGTAGCCCGCTTCGGATCCCGACTCTTCGTTGAAGGTGCAGCCGACGCGAGGCCTTGAACTGGCAAGATCTATTGCTCTTGTTGTCCAGCGATCGTGAGCGGATCCCCACGGAAGCATGCCACGGGATATGAGAATGTCGTTCTTGCGAAATCGTGGAAATCTCAAAGCGGCTGTCGAGCAGATGATCGAATGGAATCCTGAGCGCATCATCCTGGCACACGGCCGTTGGTACGAGACTGACGGTGCCCGCGAGCTGCGTCGCGCTTTTGCTTGGTTGCTTCAATAGCCGCCGCGTCGGCTGTTTGAAGCCCACCTATCTGCCAAGTGCCTTTCGTCCTTATTGGAACATAGGTCTTCCTGCATGGTTGGCGAAGCGATTTTCTTTATCGTCGGCCGTCACCGGAATGGCAACCTGCCGCGAGGGTCCTATGCATGTTTCCGAACTGGTTTCACATCCTCGCCGCTCTTGCCATATGCCTCGGCCTTCTTTCGGCTTTCGTCATCTTTGTCGATGTCCTGCGGCATCCACAGCACATGGCAATCATGAATATCGTTTGGCCGGTCACGGCTCTGTTCGGAACGATACCGCTGCTCCTTGCCTATTTCGCGTACGGTCGCTTGGCCAGCCACGACGCCTTGACGGAGGCAAAGAAACGAGAGAAGATGGCTTACAAGGCCGAAACCCCTTTCCCCGTCATGGTCGGAAAGGGGGCATTGCATTGCGGAAGCGGCTGCATGATCGGCGATGTTATCGCCGAATGGCTGACCTTTGCGATGCCGGCGATCGCCGTTGCACTTGGATGGCACAGCCTGTTTCGTGAAAAGATGTTCGCGGTGTGGATCCTGGACTTTATCTTCGCATTCGCACTCGGCGTCATCTTTCAATATTTCGCGATCGCCCCTATGCGCGGCCTATCGCTAGGCGAAGGTTTGAAGGCGGCCCTAAAAGCGGATACGCTTTCGCTCATTGCCTGGCAGGTGGGCATGTATGGCGCTATGGCCATCTTGCAGCTCCTCGTCTTTCCGACAGCTTTCGGAATGAAAGCCGAGGTCAATAGCTTGGAATTCTGGTTTGCCATGCAGATCGCCATGATCTGCGGCTTTGCGACGAGCTATCCAGTCAACTGGTATCTTATATCGATCGGCCTCAAGGAGAAGATGTGAATGCAGTGTAGCGGTATAGGCTCTCCGCCGTCGAACAACCGCCGTCGACCCCGCCAAATGTGAGATTTCGAGAAATCGTCGCGCTTAGCTCGCCTGCAGGAACTGGTACTTTTTGCAGGTCTCATGATCAACATCGCAATGACAGCCGAGGAAGCTCTTGTCCGTTTTTGATCTCATTGCCCTTCTTCGTTCCCTTACCGCCGCGAACCAGCGCTTCCTGCAGCTTCCGCCATCTATCGGGATTCTGGCGATGGGACTGGTGTCTTCAAGGCTTCTCATTATGCGCGAGCTTATGTCCCTGACGTCGCACTCTATGGACAACTCGCAGATTTGGTGAAGCGCGTTGATTTTCAGACGACACGCGGAGCGCTGTTCGACGACGGGGGCGCCCTCAGCCGGCTGATCGGTAGTCCGACCACATCGATGGAGAGCCTCGTCGCAACCGCCTTGTGTGGCTAGCGATATCAGAATCTTGCTCGGCCGCCGAGCCGCCATGAGCTCCGGGCCGCGTGTCCGGCTGACCCGCCGGAGCCCGAAAAAGACTTTACACATTGGAGGGATAACGCAGCCTTTGTGAAGGCAACGGTGATGTTCCGCGACGATCTCGCGGAACCTTATATGAAAGGCGCGCGGTCTTTGCCGCTAGGCTGAGCGGCCGAAGAAACCGGCCATGTAAACGAACCGCCCGGTAACATCCGGCCTGATAAAATTGTATCCGGTCGCTGCCTTCACCCCGTCGGGCTTGTGCATGGTCCAAATCGTCAACAACTCGCCGTGATGGATGAAAATCTTCTCGGTCTCGAAGTAAGTGCCCGGCATCTTTTTCTGGAAGTCTTGGATATGTGCCGCCAGACCGGTGCGGCGCTCGCCTCGGCCTGCGGGATTTGTGAAGACGATATCGTCAGCGACGCTTTGTAGGAGCAATTGTTCTCGTTCGTCCGCGTCGATATTCCCGTAGGCGGCAAGGTATGCCTCCCAGTTATTTTTCAACGTCTCGGCATCCACCGCACAAATCCTTCTGAACATGGCGTTAGCCGCCATGACAGGCAGCCCGCTTGGATGTAGATCCGATTTCATGTACCGTCGATAATCGACGATCTATTCTTGATTATCGAAAGTCTAAATTTGGCAGACGCATTACTCGACATTATGCGAATTCTGCGCCCCCGAACGGTACTCTTCGCTGGCGTCGACGCGTCGGGAGAATGGGCTCTCGGATTCCGTGAGCGGAATGACCTTCTCTTCTGTTGGGTGGAACGGGGGGGCTGTCTCGTTATTCGGCCAGATCATCAACCGCTCCAGCTTACGCAGGGCGATTTTCTCCTGATCTGGACGTCGGCCCCCTTTGAGCTCGCCTCGAGCAGCTCCGCAATTGCTGTGGACAGCGAAGAGGCTGTCATGGCTTCAAAGCGCAAGCGCCTTCGGCTCGGCTCCGGCGATGATCGACCGACTACGATTCATGGCGGAAAATTTATCGTTTCAACAGCGAACCATGATCTGCTTGAGGAGCTGCTTCCACAAACTGTCCGAGTCTCGGCTTGCGACCCCTCCGTTGGGCGGATCCGGGCCTTACTGGCGATGAACGAAACGGAAGCCCGCTCCCCTGGACCGGCAAGCGAATTTGTGATCGAGCGGCTGGTCGAACTGATCCTTGTCGAAATTCTCCGCAGCGGTTTCGCCGATGTAGATGCGGAAAAGAAAGGGCTCCTTGCCGGACTGGCCGATCGATACACGGAAAGAGCCATCGTCGCGATGCACCGAGATGTCGCGCGCAACTGGACTGTCGCCGAACTGGCAAAACTCTGTGGTGTGTCGCGAGCGGGTTTCGCGACAAGATTCAGGCGCATCTTCGGAGTTGGACCGATCGAGTACCTACTCCGATGGCGCATCGCATTGGCAAAGGACGAACTCCAAAACGGCATGAAGACGGTTGCGCAGATCGCGCTTTCCGTGGGCTTCGGATCGTCGAGCGCCTTCAGTTCGGCGTTCACAAGGAAGGTCGGCTGCTCTCCCACTCAGTTCGCACGCTCATGCGGGACCGCGTCGACCGACATCGGCAAGCCACATTGACGAGTTGCGGCGCGGATCTCCGCGCGCTGGCGGAATTCTATCCCGCCTTTCTCCGCGGCTTCTCGGTGCAAGCTGCCGACGGCGTGCCAAGAGACATTCTGCTGGCTCCATTGTCTCATGCGCTATTGCCGTTGAAGAGCGCGTTATCGGCGAAAGCCGACGATTCCTGAACCAATTTCAGCCAGTACAGCACATTCTCGTGGTAGGAGCTTCAATCCACAGGGAGCGAATTCGTTTCAGCTCCGCTGCTCTTGCGAAACTGGCTGGGTGGAGCACCGATAATACGCTTGAAGGCGCGGCTGAAAGATGCTTCCGCGTCGTAGCCTAATCTCTGTGCGACCACGGATACGCGCATTCCATTGCGTAGCCATTGACGAGCCTGATGCATGCGCACTCTGGCCACGTAGCGCGCCGGCGTTTCACCCACGACTTTCAGGAATCGCTCCGCGAAACCCGACCGTGAGATGCCCATCAGGTTGGCAAGTGCCGCCAAGCTCCAATCGCGGTCCGGCTCAAGGTGAATTGCGGCCAGAACACGGCCGATTTCGGGATTGCGCACCGCGGCAATCCAGCCGGTGGTATCGCCGCAGCCATGTTCGACCCACGTTCTGATCAACGTCGCTGTCAAGACATCCGCAAGCCTTGCCAGTATGCCTCCCGCGCCGACCCGGTCCATCTGCACTTCGCGCGTCATGGCATCGAGCAAATGCGGAATGGCCGGCTCGTTCTTGGCCAGATCGCTGGTGAGCATGATGTCGGGCATCAACCGCAGCAGCGGATGGAGATGGTCGATATTGAAGCGCATCGACGCGGTCAGAGCCACCGTTCCCCCACAGGCGTCGGGGCACTGCAGATCGAAGACATCCTGGCAGACTTCCTTGCGGTCAAATCGCTCGAAAGGCACCGTCGGAATGCCCGGCTTGCTCGCAATGACATGCGCATTGCCACGCGGCAGAAGCGCAGCGTCGCCGGGTCTCAACTCGAGCCAATCGCCTGACGGCGCCTGAAGCCACGCGGATCCGGACGAAATGAAATGCAATCTTGCTGATGACTGCGCCGCAAAATAGGTTGCCCACGGGTCGGAAAGCCGACAGCGCCCATATTCAACGCCATCAAGCCGTAAACCCCTCAGCATCTCGCTCAGGGCATCATGAGTCTCGCCAGCATTGTCTTTGGACGAATAGTCAAGCATCTCGGATTTCCTAGCATGGAAAGTACAGACTGTCACGACTACCTTTTCACCTGATGGCATCAACAGCACGCCAAGTTATCTTGATATAGGACTGCGCCCCATGGCAGAGAGCGATTTCAAGCCCAATCCGTCCCCTCACGACCAGCCGACGGCGGAGACATCCAGCAGACCAAGATGGGATGCCGTCGTCGCTCTTGCGCTCGGTGTCTTCGGCCTCGTTACGGCGGAATTTCTGCCAGCCAGCCTTCTCACTCCAATCTCTTCCGATCTTGGCCTTTCTGCCGGGGAGACCGGTCAAACGGTCACGGTAACGGCCGTCGTCGCTGCATTTGCAGGCCCGGGCATTGTCATAGCCACTCGAAGTTTCGACCGACGCCGTGTACTCTTTAGCCTTACTGCTCTTCTGATCCTTTCCTGCGTCCTGGCGGCAACCGCCAGCAATTTGATTTCACTCCTCGTATCGCGAGTTCTGCTGGGCGTCGGGCTCGGCGGTTTCTGGGCGATGGCAGGCGCGCTTGCGATGAGGCTGGTCCCGATCGAACATCTTCCTCGGGCGATGGCGATGATCTTTACCGGCGTCTCGGTCGCGACCGTCACAGCAGCACCGCTCGGCTCCTATGTGGGGTCAACCCTTGGATGGAGAGCTTCCTTTGTCCTTGCCGGAGCTGTCGGTGTTCTCGCATTTATTGCCCAGGCCGTCACCGTGCCGCCATTGCCACCGGCTGGTCACGCCGGTTTGTCAACGCTCGGCGCCGTTCTGACGCGGCCTAAGATTCGGATAGGTCTGATCACGACACTTCTCATCGTTGCGGGCCATTTTGCCGGCTTTACTTATATCCGCCCCTATCTGGAAGGCATCGCCCACCTTAACGTCGAGATGGTGTCGCTGGTGCTCCTCGCTTACGGCGTCAGCGGTTTCTTCGGCAATATCGTCGGCGGCATGATCGCGGAGCGCAGCTCTGCTGTCGGCACCATCTTCTCATCGAGCCTGATCGCCGTTGCCGCCGCCATCTTCGTAACCGTGGGCGCATCCGAGCTCGCGGCGATTGTCGGAGTGGCCATTTGGGGCTTCGCCTTCGGCTCATTTCCCGTCTCCATCCAGAGCTACATCACGCGTGCCGCTCCGGATGAGGCTGAAAGCGCAGGTGCATTGCTCCTGACCGCTTTTCAGGTCGCTATTTCCAGCGGAGCGGTCTTAGGCGGCATATTGATCGACCTGCAGGGACCGCTGGGCGTCATGTCGTTCCTCGGCGCCGCATGCCTTGCGGGAACTCTGGTGATGGCAGCGCGGGGCGGTAAACAGACCTCTCTCGCCCAAAGCTGACGAGCAAGATCACGGCGTCCGCATCGATAAGCTAGCATGCTTCAGACCTGCAATCTGGCGACGATCGCGAGTACCCTCGGTCGCCCGGTGGAAAATCAATCGGCGGCATCATCGCGGCGACGCGGCCAGAAATAGCCGCCACGCAAGATTATGTGAGAGGAGAAGGACGATGGGCAATTCGAAATCTGCCCTGCAAGGAAAGACCGTCCTTATTCTTCGCATGACCGCCTTGATGGTCACGGCCAAAGGCCGGCCCATTATGGCATCTAGTTCAGGCGATGACGGAACATCCAGGCTGCAACCGGCATGGTGGCGGCGGCAATGGCGACCAGTGCCAGCATGTCCGGAAGCAGCGTGTCAAGGCCGGCACCTTCGAGATAGACGCTGCGGGTAATGCGGATTGCATATTTCAGCGGGTTGATCATCGTCGCATATTGGAGAACCTTCGGCATGTTGTCGGTCGGCGACATCAGCCCCGACAGCAGCATGAACGGCATCAGGAAGACGAATCCAAGGATCATCGCCTGCTGCATATTGGCGGCAATCGACGATAGGAACAGCCCGAAGCCGATGGCCGCGGCGAGGAAAAGGCTGAGCCCGAGATAGAGCGTCAGGAAAGAGCCGGCGAACGGGATACGGAACCAGAACAAGGCCACTAGCAGGATTGTCGATGCCTGCGTAATCCCGACGATCATCGAGGGGACGGCCTTACCGATCATAATCTCGGTCGGCGTGAACGGCGCCACCAGCAACTGGTCGAAGGTTCCCTCCTCGCGTTCGCGCGCGACGGACATGGCGGTCAGCATCATCGTCATCAGCATGGTGATTGTCCCGATGAGCGAGGGGACCATGCTCCAGCGCGTTTCAAGCTGTGGATTGTACCAGGCGCGGGTCGTCGCCTGCACGGCTTTGCCGGAACTTCCCTTCCCTGCAAGCCAGTCGGAGGTGAAGCTGCTGACGATGGTGTTTGCATAGCCCTGCGCGATGCCGCTCGTGTTGGAATTCCTGCCGTCGGCTATGACCTGTACCGTGCTGGAGGCACCGGCTTCCAATTGCCTCTCGAAATCGTGCTCGATGACAATGATCAGAACCGCCTGCTTAGCATCGAGCAGTCTTATGGCCTGGCCCGTTTGCGTCAGCGTCGCTACCCGCTCGAAGATGCCCGATCCCTCCAGCTTTGCGACCAGGTTTCTCGACGTTGTCGTCCTGTCCTGGTCGACGAGCGCATAGGGGACCGTGTTGAGGTCGTAGGTAGCGGCATAGCCGAAGATCAAGCACTGGAGGATGGGTGGTACGACAAGGCTCGCCCGGCTTCTCGGGTCCTTCAGGATAACGAGGAGTTCCTTGCGAATGAGGGTCGCGATGCGCAAAAGCGATGCGATCAACATGGCTATGCGATCCTTTTGCGGGTCATGCGCACGGCAAGCGCCAGAAGCGATGCGGCCATGGCGGCCAGCACGGCCGCGTTGGGCAGAATGACGCTCCAGATATCACCGGCCAGGAACAGCGTCTGCAGCAAGGTGACGAAATACCGCCCTGGAAAGATGTAGGTGATGATCTGCACGGCCCAGGGCATGCTCCGCGGATCGAACATGAAACCCGAGAGCATCATCGCCGGCAGAAAGGTGACGAGAACGGTTACCTGGCTTGCGATAAACTGGTTTTTCGTGACGGAGGATATGGCGAGGCCAAGACCGAGCGCTACCAGAAGATAGAGCATGGATACAAAGGTGAGGATCAACAGCGATCCCCGAAGCGGCACGCCGAAGAGCAGCCGGCTGCCGGCGACGCAGAGCGCAAGGCCGGCAAGCCCCAGAAGAAAATAGGGAACAGTCTTACCGAGAAGGATTTCGGTCGAGCGGACGGGCGTTACGAACAGCGCCTCGAAAGTGCCCCTCTCCCATTCCCGCGCCATGACGAGGGCCGTCAGGAGCGCGCCGATCAGGGTCATGACGAGGACGACGAGGCCCGGGACAAGAAAATAGCTGCTGTCATTGGCTTCGTTGAACCAAAGCCGGGACTGGATCGTCACGCTGCTGCCGGTGGGCGTCACTCCGCGCGATGCCTCCTTGGCCGCCCAGACATCAACCGCCGCTTCGGCGTAAGTCAGCGAAATACGCGCCGTGTTGGCGTCACTGCCATTGACGACAACTTGCACCTCACCGTTGCCCGAAGTCATTTCGCGTGCGAAATCCGAGGGAATGCGCAGGATTGCCCTAACTTCCGATGACCGGAGCATTCTGTCCGCTTCCGCCATCGTCTGGACCGGCTTTGCGGAAAAGTAGCTGGAGAGTTCGAAGGCTGACGCAAGCCCGCGCGCCTCGGCCGAGTTCTCCTCCATGACGATGGCAACGGGAACGTTTTTCACATCCAGATTGATGCCGTATCCGAACAGGATCAGCAGCGCCACCGGCATGACGATGCCGATCGCGATGCTGCTCGGGTCGCGCAGAAGCTGCCAGGTCTCCTTGCGGATGAGTGCGCGGATGCGGCGCAGGGCTGCACGAATTCCTTGGGGGGGCCGGTCGACGGAAGCATTCATGCCGCCTTCTCCATTCGCCTGTGACGTTCCTGCTCGACGATCGCGATGAAGGCTTCTTCCATCGTTGCTGCCGCCTCGCCATTTGGCCGCGCACGGGCGCGGATTTCGACCGGGGTTCCCTCCGCCAGGTTCCTGCCGGCATCGAGAATGATGATCCGGTCGCAATATTCGGCCTCTTCCATGAAATGCGTCGTGACGATGATGGTCACACCCTGTTCGGACAGGGCGGTGATCCGTCCCCAGAACTGCCGTCTTGCCAATGGATCGGCGCCGCTGGTCGCTTCGTCCAGGAAGAGAATGTCAGGCTCATGCAGCAGGGCGGCGGCAAGCGCCAGCCGCTGCTTGAACCCTCCGGGAAGCTGCGCGCTCGGCAATCTTGAGAATTGGTCCAGTTCGAAGTCGCTCTTTAATGCGACGATCCTGTCCTTCCGGCGCCTGCCGCGCAGCCCGTAGGCGCTTGCGAAGAACTCCAGATTCTCGTTGACGCTGAGCTGACCGTAGAGCGAAAACTTCTGCGCGACATAGCCGAGCCGCTCCCGTGCCTTCGCACCTGCCTTCAGCAGGTCGGCGCCAGCCACCATCAATGTGCCGCCGCTTGCGGGAAGCAGGCCGCATAGCATGCGAAAAGTCGTGCTTTTTCCCGCCCCGTTCGGGCCGAGCAGACCATAGACCTCACCCTTGCGGACACCGAAGCTGATATGGTCGACGGCCGTGAAATCTCCGAACGTGCGAACGAGATCGCGAACCTGGACGACCGTTTCGCCGCCATTGCTATCTGCCGACGGCTGAGCCGTATGCGTTTTACGCTCGGCGTCTCCGGCAACGGCAGCGAACAGCATCATGAAGGCATCCTCGAACCGGGCAGCCACGCTTTCTGTTTCAAGCGTGGTGCCATCGATCTGCAACGGTTCGTCCTTTTGATCCGCCTTGCGCACAATTCGGACGTGGCCAGCTTCGGGCACGGCATCGACAATGCCTGGCAGTGCAAACAGACGTGCCTGCAGGGATCTGGCCTGCATGCCCTCCGGCGTGCGGACCATGAAGCAGCGGCCCTGCGCCTTTTTCGTTATTTCGACAGGCGGTCCCTGAGCGAGGATCTTTCCCGCATGCATGAGCACGGCGTGTTCGCAGCGTTCGGCCTCATCGAGATAGGAGGTCGCCACGACGACGGAGAGCCCGTCCTCCTTGACGAGCTTGAAGACGATCTCCCAGAGTTCGCGCCGCGACAAGGGATCGACGCCGACAGTTGGCTCGTCGAGCAGCAACAGTTCAGGTGCCCGGACCAGCGTACAGGCGAGACCAAGCTTCTGCTTCATGCCACCCGACAATTTTCCGGCCGGCCTTTCCTTGAAGCGGCCGAGCTGGGTCATCTCGAAGAGGCGCGGATAGGTTTCGTCACGCTTCGATTGCGCCACGCCGTGCAGATCGGCATAGAGATCGAGATTCTCCTGAACACTCAGATCTTCATAAAGGCCGAACTTCTGCGGCATGTAGCCGATCCGGTCCTGGACGTGCTGCGGCTCTTTGCCGACATCGACGCCAATCACCTGCAAACTGCCGCTATCCGGCGCGATCAGGCCGCATGCCAGACGCAGCAATGTCGTCTTGCCTGCGCCATCCGGGCCGACGAGTGCCGTCAGAGCGCCTTTCCGAACCTCGAGGGAGACGTCGGCGAGCGCCTCGACCGTCTCACCGGTATTACGGCGAAACGTCTTGCGGATATTGCTTGCCACTACCGAAAGATCGCCACTCATGACATCCTCGTTCTATTGCTGCTGCGCGTTTGGAGGGAGCGCCCCCTCGCCCGGAAGCGGCCTGACGGTTGCCGGCATACCCAGCCGCAGCACGTTTTCCGGATCGTCGACGAAGACCCTGACTTCATAGACGAGGCTTGTGCGCAATTCCTCCGTTTCAACCGATTTCGGTGTGAACTCGGCAACGGAGGAAATGAAACCGATCCATCCCTGGAGCGTACGCCCTGGTAGCGAATCCGCGGTGACCGAGGCTTTCATACCGGGACGCAGCATTCCAAGCTGTGTTTCCGAAACATAGGCGCGTACCCATTTCGGACTGATCGTTGCGAGCGAAAAGGCCGCGCGCGTGGGGGAGGCCATTTCGCCGGGTTCGATAAGCCTGGACTGCACGATTGCATCGACCGGAGCCTTCAGTTCCGCGTCCGCAAGCTGCTGATGCAGAAGCGCGACATTGGCTTGCGCGGCTTGCAGCTGCGCTTGCGCCTGCTCGATGTCTTCCGCGCGCGAGCCTGCGACGAGCAGATCGAGCGCTTTCTGGTTTGCGGTCACCTTGGCATCTGCGACCGCAGAAGCCGAACGGGCTTCATCCAGGGCCTGCTGGCTGACGACAGCCTTAGGGGCAAGCGTTTCCTGACGTGCGAACTGGGCGCGGGCATTGACGGCTTCCGCCTTGGCGGATTCTAGATTGGCGCGCGATTGGGCGATTTCCTCCGGGCGGCTGCCGTTCTTGAGGCGGGCGAGATTGGCGGCCTGGCTTGCCGCCTGCGCCTCGGCCTGGGCAACTTGAGGCAAGAGCCGGCTCGTATCCAAGCGGCCGAGAAGCTGCCCTTTCTTGACTTGTTCGCCCTCTTCGACAAGGACTTCAGCCACACGTTCGCTACCGTTGAAAGCGAGGGTTAGCTGCCTGAAATCGATATTTCCATAAAGGACGAGTTCCTTTGAGCCACTGTCGCGTTGAAAATACCACCAGGCGCCGCCCGCCACGGCGATCAAGAGGACCAGGATGACGACGACGCGCTGCATGCCTTGTTTGAACTCCAAACGAAAAGCCGCTCTGATGAAACGAACGATAACCGAGATCGATCCGATGACGATCATAACACTTGTCAAATTAGAATTTCAAATTAATATTTGAATTAATGGAAGGGCAGGCCAATGACCAGAGGCAGTAGACGAGCGGCGAGGTCCCGGGATCGGCAGGACGGCGCAGCCACGCGCATGAGCCTGCTCGAGGCCGGCGGCGCCGTTTTCGCCGAATTCGGCTTCGATCGCGCGACCGCCAAGGAAATCGCCTCACGCGCGGGAACAAATGCGGCGGCAGTCAACTACCACTTCGGCGGCGTCGAGGCTCTGTACGAAGACGTTTTGGCCGAGGCCCATCATCGCCTGATGAGCTACGAGGTGCTTGCTCGCGCAGTCGCTCCGGACATCGATCCGAAGGAGAAGCTGCGCCGGTTCATCGCTCTGCTGGTCAAGGTCGTGCGGACGGGCAGCGAGAATTCTTGGCCAGCCAAGGTGATCGTCCGTGAACTGATCGCGCCGACACCTCATATCGACAAGCTTCGCCGCGAGGAGATAGAGCCGAAGAAGGCATTACTGTTCGGCGTCATCGCGCAGATCATCGGCGTGACACCGGACAATCCGCTGGTCGCGCAGGCTGCGCTTTCGATGATGGCGCCCTGTTTCATGCTGCTGGTGGCCGAAAAGCGTGTATCCGAGATCATTCCGGCGCTTGGCCGGGAAACGACCACGGATGAGGAGCTTGCGGATCGGTTGTTCCGCTTCACGCTAGGCGGTCTCATCCAGCTTTCCGCATCGGAGCAGACGGCGTGAACACCGAAACATTCAACTTGACTCACAAGGCGATTTTATCGGCGAAAAGCTCGGAAGCGGACGGCAACGATGCTCTCAAAAAAAGCGGCAGCGCTGAGATATTGGTCGCTTTGGCAATGATCGGCCTAGTATCGGCAGGTTTTGCATAATTGCCACCACAAAGGCTGCATGGCTTCAACGTTCGCCCACAACCGAGCCGCGTGCTCCTCCTGCGGTTCCGCGCAAAGATCGCGCTCCTGATTGAAAAGCGGGAGGCTAAAGGCCTGACCCAAACGGATCTCGCCGCAAAGCTCGGCGAATATCAGTCGTTTGTCGCTCGTCTTGAGAGTGGCAGCGACGGTGGATGTCATCGAATTTCTCGATCTCTCCGACGTTCTGGACTTTGATGCGGTTCAAGCTCTTTTGGCCGTCGCACGGGCTAAGTGGGATTGAGGCAGATGATGTCGTGAACTGGATTATTGAAATGCCGCCAAGGAAGGATTACGTTCCAAATGGCTTCCGATGTCTGTGCTCAGGAGATAAAGAAGAGGTGGTCAACAGATACTCTCGCACCAGAGATGTATCCCTGGATTCCGAGGCGCTCGGCGCTTGTCAGCGTGCATTCGACGCCATCCTTGCCGAACTGAGCATCAGCCGCGACGACGGCAAGGCTGAGGACATTGCAGCTTTTGTCATCAAGCTTTTTCAGCAGGGTGTCCGTGATGAGAAAAAGCTTTTCGAACTTGGCATGGCCGCCGCCATCAATCTGAGGGTCTGAACGTCAATTCGCGCCCTTTGCCTATGTCTCAGGAGATCCTTGAGGAAGAGGGATATCCGCGGTGCAATTCGCGGATTCCAGGTTGAGCAGCTTTGCCATGTCCTTCGCGATGAGTTCGCTAAGCCCACTGAGAAGGACGGCGCTGTACGCCACAACTTTGCCGGTGGTGGAGTCGATGACAGACCAAGACCAGGCGGCGTCACGCACGGCGCAATATCTTACAGGGATCATATTCGACCTCCGAAAGGCATATCGCTTAAACCCTCCTTACGGCCGGAGGTTCCAGCGGTGGGACAAGCTTCCCAGGCAACCGTAATCGTCGCCAGTCGTCGATCAGCTGCCGCAAGCCAGTTCGCAGAACCGAAACAACGGGAGTATGACGCACTTTCGTAGCGTTAATTCGCATTCGCCGTTGGCAGGGTATCAAGCACCGGCACTATGCTCGCCTTCAACATTTCAAGGTGCTCGAGAGCTCTTTCATAACATTGTCTTTTCTGCTCGTCTTCGGCTTGGAACAATCCCCGAGACAAACCCATTTCGACATTCTCGAAAAGGTTGAGAGCAAATTCCATTCCGTCAGGTTCATGCATGAGAGCAAGTCTCAGAAGGAGCTGCCCTGAAACATATTCATGCAATTGAAGTCTCGCCTCAAGCCTTTGAACCACTTGCTCCAAAGTCTCAGGTTTCGCAGACATTCTCTCCTCCTTGTCATGTGATAAGGGATGATGACGGTCCGAGCATTTACACCTCGGATTCGAGTGCGCGTCTCGTCGATGAAGCTCGAAGACATAGTGAATGGGCCTCCGGCGTCTGAATAACCTCCTGCAAGGCCAGGAGATCGGGTTTCAGGCGGCGAAGCTCCCGATTGATTATTTCAGGTCTGCGGCTGTCGCCCTCGACATTCCATACATTGAGCGTAACAATCCGAACGCGCATGGCTAAACCCATTGAAGATAGATGCTATCGGAATTCACGCGGGCCGGATATGTTCCCTTCAGGGCGATTGATGATTGCGGCAGGGGATCCGAAGGCCGGACCGGTACGAGATATCGCGTGGGGTCGGAGCAAAGGCAGGCGCGATGAGAGCATCACGCGCTTACGTCCCACCCGCTTGATCTGGCACCCGCTGCCCGCTAAGTTGCAATCGCAATAACTGAACACATAGGGGGATTGGCATGCCGACCGGCAAGGTTAAGTTTTTCAACAGCGACAAAGGCTTTGGCTTCATCGCGCCGGATGCTGGAGGTGCCGACGTTTTCGTGCATGTCTCCGCGCTGCAATATGGCGATGTGCTCAGAGAGGGGCAATCCGTTTCCTACGATCTAGGTCAGGATCGGAAGACGGGAAAGCCCAAGGCGGAAAACGTCAGGCCGATGTGACCAAAGCGGTCCGATAAGATATTTTCCAAGACATCGACCTTGAGCTCGGTGCGTTGACGATCTGCTTCCTTCATTTCGGTGGCGGTGGCGTGCTATCTGTCGCCTCGTTACCGAAGAACGTCAGCAACTGCTGCGAGATAAAGGCTGGATTGTCGTCCGGCAGCCAATGGCCCGTGTTGGGCGCTACGGCGCCGCCGCGGACATTGGTGGCAAGTTGTTTTGCCCATTTCCGATTCCTTCCAGCCATTGCTCTTTTCGCCGGCCAGCGCCAGGACCGGTATGTCGAGCTTTGTTTGCATGAACTGCCTGAAGCGCCGTTCATCCTCGGGAAAAGCACGGTAGAGGTCAAAACCTGCTCGAAGGCCCCCTGCAGGGGTCTAAGCGCGAACCTAACATTGACCAGCTTTTGTTGTTCCTCCCGGGATCGCCATTGGCTGCCAGGGCGTCCCGGAGCGCGAATACGAGCGAGCGGTTTATCCCCTTTCGATACGGCACTCCGGTCTTTCGAGCTTTCCGATGGCGAAGTTACCGCCCAGACGGCACATCTCAGGACAAACACTGTGCTTTTATGGGTCATGCTGCCGGCACGAGATGATCCGAAAGGGATTAGCGCTATCGCGCCCGGAACCGAAATCACCCCTGGAGGTTATATTCATAGGAAAGGAGATGCTGCCATGATCCGCAAACTGAAGTCAGGCGAATATCGCCTTTACTCGCGCAAGCTCGATCCCAAGACGCACAAGCGTAAGAACCTCGGAACCTTCAAAACCCGTGAGGCGGCGGAGAAGCACGAGCGGGAAGTGCAGTATTTCAAGCACCATTAGCAGAGAGAAGAACGCTGGGCGGCATGGACGCCACCGCCTTGATGCATCGAAATGGGGGTTCCCATGATTTTTCGCAGAATGAAGGAATTCGACAGGTCAGACAAGAGCATCTCTCCTGCGGTCCAGTCCGTGGTGAACGAACGAAAGAGGCAGCGCAAACGATCGCCCCTAAGCGATCTCGAGGGCGCGCTGAAGGATACGTTCCCGGCATCGGACCCGATCTCCGCCATTCACACGGCGATACCCGCCGGGCGGACAGACGTACAGGAAGCGGAGGACATTGCTGCCAGCGGTCACATCGATCGATTCGAAGACAGCTATCCAATAGGAAAGACATCGGTACAGGCGGCGTCCGGCGAACAAAACAGCGGCGTCCGTGGGACACGCAGGAACGTCCGGACGCTTTATAGGGCAGCGCTTGACGAAAAATCGCAGCGTTTCGACCCTTTAACGCCAACGACGGAAGGCGCGAGCGCTATGTACGAAATCAAGCGTAAGATCCGCCAAAAGCCGCTGCTTGCCATTATGGCGGCCATGGCCGTCGGATTTGTAGTAAGTGCGTCACGATGATATGTACGGCTCCGCTGACAGGCGGAGCCGTACATCGTTCATCAGATATTGGTGAAATCGCCTCATCTTCGCCCTCCTGTCTTTTATAACTACAGGATTGGCTTGCCTCCCGTGACCGCGACCGTTGTTCCGGAAACATAGCTCGACAGAGGATCGGCGAGCATGACATAGGTTGTCGCCAACTCGGCCGGCTGACCAGGCCGTCCCATCGGCACCTGTTTGCCGAAATTCTCTACGGCGTCCTTCGACATGGTCGAGGGAATGAGCGGCGTCCATATCGGTCCAGGCGCAACGGCATTGGCTCGAATATTCTTCTCCGCGAGCAATTGCGCCAATCCGGCCGTGAAGTTTTGAATAGCACCCTTGGTGGTCGCATAGGCGAGCAATGTCGGGTTTGGCGTGTCCGAATTGATGGAGGCCGTGTTGATGATGGCGCTACCCGGCTTCATGTGGGGGACGGCAGCCTTGGTCAGATAGAACATCGCATGGATGTTGACCCTGAAAGTCAGTTCCCATTCCTGATCGCTGATGTCGCCGATGTCATGAAAGCTTGCCTGATGAGCGGCATTGTTGACGAGGATATCGATGCCGCCCAGTTCAGCGACGGCCCTATCGATAATCGCGCGGCAATGCTCGCTATTTTGGATGTCACCGGGAACGAGTATGGCCTTGCGCCCAGCATCTTCGACCCATCGTTTCGTTTCGGCCGCATCCTCGTCTTCATCGAGATATGAGATGAGAACATCGGCTCCCTCGCGGGCGTAGGCGATCGCAACCGCACGGCCAATCCCACTGTCTCCACCCGATATGACCGCCCTTTTACCGAGAAGACGACCGGATCCACGATAGGTGTCCTCACCGTGGTCCGGTATCGGCCTCATCGCACCCGAGTGCCCGGGCATCGACTGCTGCTGTGCTGGAAATGGAGGCTTGGGATGAGCAGGCATGCGCTTTTTCCTTCTCAGGTCGTTTCGCTCGGATTGCTGTCGCCAAACACTCATCCCACTCTCAGGTTCCCTGCACGACGAAGATTCCTCACGCAAATGGAACATACAGGCCTCCCTGTGGTTCTGGCCCATCAACTCCGAGGATTTCGGATCGCCGAATTCAACGGAGGAAGCGATCCGTCAACCCGAAGGTCGGCAGAGTGACCGTGCCGGTGCTTCCGTTAATGGCAGGTGCGGTCTCGGCATTGATCACGACAGTCAACATGGAGGCGGCGCTATGCACTATAAGAAAATCGAACTTCAAAACGCGCAGAAGCTCTACGTGGTCGTTCTCGACGGGAATGAGGAGGCATTCTCCACGCTTGCCGCATTCGCAACTGAACAGGGCCTAACCGCAGCTTCGATTACCGCAATCGGCGCCTTTGAACGCGCCACCGTAGGCTGGTTCGACTTCGCCGATCGCAGCTACCGCGAGATTCCGGTTGTCGAACAGTGTGAGGTGCTGAGCCTGATCGGTGATATTGCCATGGGTGACAACGGCAAGGCGAGCCTTCATCTTCATGCCGTCTTGGGCCTCAAGGATGGCTCGACGCGCGGCGGTCACTTCCTTGAAGGTACCGTGCATCCGACCTTGGAGGCAATCATCATCGAAACGCCGGCGGCGCTGCATCGTCGACATCAAAAGGATCTCGGCATCGCACTGATCGAACTTTGAGATTGTCGGCTGTCGATCTCGAAATAGCCGGAACATTGCCGATCGAAGGAGGTTCGGGCAGCGGTGCGGCAGAAGGAGGATATTATGGCGACGGAAAAGGGCTTCGAAACTTCCCGCGGCGAAGGCGGCGAGACACACCAGCACATCCCGGAAAGCGGCCCTCATGGCGGCGTTGATCATCTGACGACCAACCAGGGTATCCGGGTTTCGGACAATCAGAACAGTCTGAAATCCGGTGTCCGCGGTCCGACGCTGCTCGAAGATTTCGTCCTGCGCGAAAAGATCTTCCATTTCGACCACGAGCGCATTCCCGAAAGGATCGTGCACGCTCGCGGCTCGGCCGCGCACGGCTTTTTTGAGCTCTATGAGCCGCTTTCGGACATTACGAGCGCCGATCTTTTTCAGCGCAAAGGCGAGAAGACGCCGGTTTTCGTCCGTTTCTCGACCGTCGCCGGCGGCGCGGGCTCGGTGGACACACCGCGCGACGTGCGCGGCTTTGCGGTAAAGTTCTATACCAAGCAAGGTAATTGGGATCTGGTCGGCAACAACATCCCTGTATTCTTCATTCAGGATGCGGTGAAGTTTCCAGACCTCGTCCATGCCGTCAAAATGGAGGCCGACAGAGCTTATCCGCAGGCCGCCACCGCCCATGACACCTTCTGGGACTGGGCGTCGCTGATGCCGGAATCCACACATATGCTCATGTGGGCAATGTCGGATCGCGCCATTCCCCGATCCTTCCGCATGATGCAAGGTTTCGGCGTTCACACCTTCCGCTTCGTCAACGATGCGGGCAAATCGACATTCGTGAAGTTCCACTGGAGGCCGAGGCTCGGCATGCAATCGCTGGTCTGGGACGAGGCACTGAAACTGCAGGCGGGCGACAACGACTATCATCGCCGCGATCTTTTCGAAGCGATCGCCGCCGGGCACTTTCCGGAATGGGAGTTGGGATTGCAGCTGTTCGACGAGTCCCTTGCGGAAAGCCTTCCCTACGACATCCTCGACCCCACCAAGATCATCCCCGAGGAAGTAGTGCCCCTGAAGATGGTCGGGCGCCTGGTTCTGGATCGCAACCCGGACAATTTCTTCGCCGAAACCGAACAGGTGGCGTTCTGCCCCGCCAACATCGTGCCCGGTGTCGATTTTACCAACGATCCCCTGCTCCAAGGCCGTCTGTTTAGCTATCTCGATACGCAGAAATCCCGTCTCGGGACTGCCAATTTTCACCAGCTGCCGATCAACGCGCCGAAATGTCCGGTCATGAACTTCCAGCGCGACGGGCAAATGCAAATGGCAATTCCGAAGGGGCGTGCCAATTACGAGCCGAACAGCTTGAGTGAAAATGGCGAAACCGCAGGCTCACGCGAATGTCCTGTAACCGGCTTCCATACCTATGAGCATGCTTCGGCTCCTGATGAACAAGGCGACAAGCTGCGCGCGCGTGCCGAACTCTTTGCCGACCACTACAGCCAGGCGCGTCTCTTCTGGAAATCCCAGACGGCGTCAGAACAGGCGCACATTGCTTCCGCCTTCGTCTTCGAGCTATCAAAAGTGCAGCTGCCGCATATACCTCCGCGCATGGTTGGCAATCTCATGAACGTCGATGCCGGCCTCGCCAATCGCGTTGCTGCCGGGCTGGGTCTTGTCAACCCGACCAGGAATTCGCCGGCGCGCGAACCGATCGAGCTCGATGCGTCCGCGGCGCTCTCCATTCACAGGAATATGAAGGAAACCCTGGAAGGGCGTCAGGTCGGCATCCTGATCGCCACCGGAAGCGACGCCAAGGCGATTTCGGAGCTTGTTGACGCGCTGAACAAGGCCAAGGCCAGGTCGTTTATCGTAGCCCCCAAGGTTGGGGGGACAAAACTTTCCGATGGCAATACGATCAAGGCGGACGGACAGCTGCTTGGCTCGCCGTCACAGCTTTTCGACGCGATCGCCGTCATCCTTTCAAATGAGGGCGCGGCGTCTTTGATGAATGAGGGAGCGGCGGTTCAGTGGGTGATGGATGCATTCGGACACTTGAAAGCCATCGGTCATGACGCAGCCGCCAAGGCGCTGCTCGACAAAGCGGGTGTTCGACCTGATGCCGGCGTTGTGGATCTCGGCTCCTTCATAGGGGCTGCTTCCAAGCGATATTGGGATCGCGAGCCTAGAATACGCATGCTCGCCTGAGCAGCCGACCTGCGATCGCCGCTCCGTTCCCGTTCCTCGGCAGAGGTTGTTTCACGCCTCTGTCGGCGTTCTCTTCCCCGGATGTGACGCGTCCAATGGGCAGATACTCTTTATGCCCGCGCTATCACCCAAAAACAGCGGAGCGTGCAGTGAACCAGCGAAGTTCCCCGGCCCATTGCTAGAAATGCGCAAGCATAACGAGGACTTCCAGCTGCTTTACATGGCACGTGTAATGCAATCCATCGCACGATTTCGCCACGTCACATTACGCGATGAGCGGCCACGATCTCCGTCGTCACGATGGATCTGCGAACCGCAGCTTTTGGCCATCCAGGTAGCCATGTTCATAGGCTTTGGCCAGTTCGCTGTCGTCCGGGTAAGGGTTCTTGCTGGTCTCGGCTTCGCATCTCCCAGCTTTAACCCCTTGTTCATACGCCTCCTTTTCGGTCTCTGAAGCAGGAAGACGGGGGGCTTGCTCGGGGTAATATTGAATTGGATTCGGCAGTCCAAGCGCAGGTGCGAAAACTGCGGCTGTGATCGGTGTTTGCGGGCACATATTGAATTCCTCCTGACATTGAAACGCCATTTGCGATCGGCGGTTCCCTGAGCTCATCGAACCTTCGTTCGGTCTCTGTGGCGACGGCCGCCACTCAATGCGGGCCATGAGGCAAATGCGCGTGATCGGTCGGTTGGATCCGTTCTGCAAGCGACTGAATGCATGCCCTTGCGTCGAAGGCGAAACTTTTTGAATTTTAAGTCGTTGTCATGCTTATGATCGGCGCAAAATCCCATGGGAAAACCGGCGGCGGCACCAGATCGCCTGGCGCCGGGAAGCGGTATCGAGAAAAGGCTCCCACCGCGGAGATCGAGCCGCCTTCAAATATCATTGAACCCGATCCGGAACTGACGCCTGAGGAGGCCGAACAGGCGCGTAAACGATATTTACTGACACGTTTCTGGATCAGCGCCCGCGGTTACTGGAGCCGCCGAGGAGATGGCTTTGCGTGGCCATGCACCATCGGGCTGCTCGCCCTGATCGGCATGAATGTCTGCATCCAGTATGGGATCAATATCTGGAACCGCTCGATTTTTGACGCCATTGAGCAGCGCAATGCCCATATGGTCTATTTCTTAAGTCTCGTGTTTCCGCCGCTCGTACTCGGGAGCGTCGCCCTGGTTACGGCGCAGGTCTACGTTCGCATGATGATCCAGAGGCGATGGCGTTCCTGGCTGACGACCGCGCTCATCGCTCGCTGGCTCGCGAACGGCCGCTACTATCAACTGAACCTCCTCGGCGGCGAAGGCCATAAGAACCCCGAGGCGCGTCTCTCCGAAGATTTGCGGATTGCCACGGAGTCCCCAGTCGATTTTCTAGCCGGCGTTATCTCCGCATTCGTATCAGCCACAACCTTCATCGTGGTGTTGTGGACGATCGGTGGCGCCTTAACGTTCCAGATCGCGGGTATCGTTATCACAGTTCCTGGTTTTCTCGTTGTCACCGCTGTGCTTTACGCCGTGATCACGTCCACCTCGATGGCTGTGATCGGCCGCCATTTCGTCGAGGTTTCCGAGGTGAAGAACCAGGTAGAAGCCGAATTTCGCTATACGCTGACACATGTGCGTGAAAACGGTGAAAGCATTGCGTTGCTTGGCGGCGAGGAAGAGGAGCGGAACGACCTCGAGCGGACTTTCGGCAATGTGCTGAAACAGTGGGCGTTGCTTGCGCACCAGTATATGCGCACGACCCTCGTGTCGCAGGGGTCGATGCTGATTGCACCCGTCGTGCCTGTCTTGCTTTGCGCACCGAAATTTCTCGAAGGCAGCATGACACTCGGTCAGGTGATGCAGGCCGCCTCTGCTTTCGCCATCGTCCAAAGTGCGTTCGGATGGCTGGTGGACAACTATCCACGTCTTGCCGACTGGAACGCCTCTGCACATCGCGTTGCCTCGCTCATGACGTCGCTTGACGGCTTGGAACGCGCCGAAAAGAGCGACGCCCTCGGGCGCATCAAGCATGGTGAAACTGAAGGAGAAGCAATGCTGTGCTTAAACGACCTCGCCGTTACGCTCGATGATGGTACCTCTGTGGTTAAAGAAACAGAGGTCGAGATTGATCCGGGTGAACGCGTGTTGGTCGCCGGAGAATCCGGCACGGGCAAAAGCACGCTGGTAAGGGCAATTTCCGGTCTCTGGCCCTGGGGTCACGGGAGCGTCAATTTTCATCCCGATAGCCGATTGTTCATGTTGCCACAGCGACCCTACATACCCTCGGGGACACTTCGCCGGGCCGTCGCCTATCCTCGTGCAGCCGAAGACTGGACACTGGATCAAATTAAAGCTGCCGTTGAGAAGGTCGGCCTCGACTATCTGAACGACAAGATCGAGGAAGACGCGCCATGGGACCAGACCTTATCGGGCGGCGAAAAGCAGAGACTCGCATTTGCACGTCTTCTCCTGCACGATCCCGATATCATCGTGCTGGATGAAGCGACTTCAGCGCTCGATGAGAAGAGCCAGGATAAGATGATGGAAATGGTGATCCGCGAGTTGCCGGAGGTCACCATTATCAGCGTCGCGCACCGAGCTGAGCTGGAGGCCTTTCACAGCCGCAAAATCACCTTGGAACGACGCCAGGGCGGCGCAATACTTGTCAGCGACATTAATCTTGTCCAGCGCGGTAAAGGGCGGAACTTGCTTTTGCGCCTCTTGGAGGACCGCAGGCCAAGAGCAAGCTGACCTCTGACGAGCCTACAATGTCACTGTTGATCGAATTTGGCTCGACTATTCGATGCGCACCGCGGTTGATAGATGACAGCATCCTTATGCCAAGGCACATAGCGAAGCTCGCGTTCGGGTTCGCTCAGTCGCCAGTCCCCTGGCAACCTATTGTTTTGATCAGGCGCGACCGGTCCTCACGCAAATAATATTGCCAGTCGTCTGTTCCAGATTGCTCCGGGTGAAACCTCCGGCCGACGATGTCGGTTCGCCCCAGCATGCTGGAACATAAAGGCAACTCGCTTGTTCGAATTCCAGTGCTGACAACCCCAGTCCTTCGAGGTTGCCGGCACCGCAAATTTCAGCAAGGAACGCAGCAATGCCGAAACGTAAATCGAAGAAATGGTCAAAGCACGTCACTAAGAACAGTGATGCTATGGACCTGAAGAAAGGCGTATTCAATGAACGCAGCGCCAAAAAGATTGCCGATTCACTCAAAGAATCCGCCGAAAGGAGCGACCGCCGCAAATCCAGTCCGTTTCGATCCGCCATGTCGATGTTGAATTTCTATATCAATCGGGCGGGCAATCAGCTTTCGAAAGCTCGGCGCGCAAGATTGGAAAAGGCAAAGACAGAGCTCCGGAAGGACTTCGGCCGCGATCCATGAGCTTTGCAATTCATTCTTTTGGACCAGTGCCAAAAGATCAATCGTCGATGCCGGGATATTGGCTCCCCTTCAACAGTCTTGCGAGATGTACGGTATTGCGCGCCAGCATGTTTACGGTGTCGGTGACCTTGTCCGGAATGGTCTCCAGATCAATGAAGTTGGTGCTGCCCATGGCCTCTCCCACCCAATAGGCGACAGCGTTGGCGGGTATGGTGAAGCCAACATCGTTCAAGGCCTGATAGATTTCTGCGGATACATGATGGGCGCCATCTTCATTGCCGACGATCGCGACGGCGGCAACGCGCCCATACGATGGCATCCTACCCTTCTCGTCCGTTTCCGACAGGAACGCGTCCATGCGCTCCAAGGCGCGTTTTGCCACGCTCGATGGCTGTCCCATCCAGATCGGTGTGCCGAAAATCAGGATGTCGGCGTCGAGGATCATCCGGCGTATGCCCGGCCACGCATCTGTGGGGCCCTCGTTCGATTTGACACCCGCAAGGATATTGTGGTCGACGAGACGGATCGTCGTCATCTCTACGTCCTCCCTGGCGAGAGCCTCTCCTACAAGCGAAAGCATTCGGTCCGTCGATGACGGTTGACTGGCGCCAGTCTTCAAAGTGGCGTTCACTGCTAAGGCTTTCAGACTCATGATCGTCCTCCTTGCTTGACCCTGCGACCTAACATGGGAGAAGGGTGATCGTTCCCTGGTCAACCAAGCCAACGATTCTCTCTCCACGGTCCTGAGCGCAATCGGATCCATGATTGGAAGCTCCTCTTTCCAGCCGTATTTCGAGCGGGATGTCCTTTTCAATCTGTTTGCCCTGCCTCGATCATCTTCGAGGCCGCCCTCGATCCCGGAACGGCAAAAGATGGAGATGTTGATCGTTCCTCCAGATTTTCAATCCTGCCATGCTGATGCCGAATTTTGCTGATGTCTGTCGCACAGGCTTTAGAAGGGCGCACCATGGAATTCCTGAATCGTTACATTGATCGCCCGCTGCTTGGCGGCGGATCGGCAGCCATGCGTCTGTGGCACAAACGAACTGGCCATTCTCCGCAGACGCTCAGCCCCTTGTGGAATCTCGTCGTCATTCTTGCCCTCCTGTCCGCAAGCGGCCTGTTCCTGAACGGTCCGATCTATGATTTTGCTCTCGGTACGCTCTTTATGCTCTCCGTTCCATCACTGCGATTATTGGCCCGCGGTCGAGCGGGACGAAATTACGATATCCGGTCCTATCGAGCGCTGGCGGCTGCGGCCACACACAAACGCGAGGCCGAATGGGCGATACGTCTGACCGTTTTGCTTACCGCCACGGTCTTTCCCTTCTGCGTCGGCGGCGTCGATCCGACAGCGAACCTCTTCCTGCTTGGCGCCAGTCTTTGGTTCGTGCTCACGGCGCCGGTGAAGATGTATCTGGACGCCGCCGAACCGCCGCCGCCGGACAATGGCGACGAAAAGGCTTGGCGGAGACAGGCAACCGTAACGGCATGACCCTGTCATCAATCTAAGGAACAAAGCACTCCCAGTTCCGTTCTCCTTCCAGCAACCAATGGAGAGCGAAATGCTTTATTATGCACTGGTATTTCTTGTCGTAGCGTTGATTGCAGGCGCCTTGGGCTTTGGTGGCATAGCAGGTACATCCGCGTCCATCGCACAGGTCCTGTTCTTTATCTTCCTCATCTTCTTCGTCGTCTCACTCATCATGAACGTTATGAGACGCTGAGGACGGAGGATACGATCGTTCAGACCAGTCATGCTGTTCCCGTGCAGGAACAGCATGACTGGTCTCGACGGTCATAATCGCCCCTGGCGAGATCCAATGATGTATAAATGGCTCTGAAACGTTTCGGCCTTTCAAAGTTCGAAGACCGACGAAAGAAGAATGCCATGAAGCGCTCAACTATAATGCGGGAGTTCCGCTTCCTGCCAGCGCGGCATTTGCCCACTTCCCCCCTAAAAAGAGCGGCGTCAATCCTCTCATAGGCATAGCTCCAACAATGCGGGATTCCGTCAACGGACCCGCAAGCAGCAACATTTTCGAAATCGAAGCCAGCAAGTTTGGCCAGTAGCGAGATTGATGATCAGACAACGGCGCCTGTCCAAAAAAATGGCCGACGACCATAAAAAGACGACGATACAATTGAAAGATCTGGCAACGAGCGGCGATGTGGCAGCGATATTCTGTGCGATCCTCACCAGCGTTCTATGGCAAATGGCAGAGGGTGCTGCTTTGAGATCTGGGCTGCAACCTGCAATCGGACATCACCTGCAACTTGCCGTGCGACCGGGAAAATTGAGCCAGTCAGACGGATGAATCTCAGCCGGCGATCCGGCAGACAAGCGTCGTCATCCACTGAGTGAATATCGCCACGGACCTCTCTGTCGTCTCACGCGCATTCGTTACAGGTCCATGAAGTCGAAGTTTTCATATCTAGCGCTGACGGTGCGTCGTTTTGCGACGCACCGGAAAATGCGACCAAACGCCGGCCCTAAGCTGCTTTCTTGGCCTTCGCATTTGCTGCGGTTTCCGCCAGCTTCGTCAGCTTCTGGTCCGTGGCCTTCTCTTCATTCAACGTCTGCTGCAGAAGAGGTACGGCGTCCTTGAGCCCCAGCTGCTTCGCCCATTCGATGAGTGTCCCATAGCGGGCGATTTCATAGTGCTCGACGGCTTGCGCAGAGGAAATCAGGCCTGCATCGAGTGCTGCCGTCCCTTTGAATTCCTCGGTAATCTCGTCGGCCTCAGCGATGATGCCCTGGATTGCCTCGCAAGTTTTTCCCCGCGCTGGCTTTCCCAGCATCTCGAACACCTGCTCCAGTCGTTCGACATGACCTTGGGTTTCATCGCGATGATGAAGAAATCCTTGCTTACCTTCTTCAGCTTGGGCCGCGCGCGCCATCTTCGGCAAAGCCCGAAGAATCTGCTTCTCGGCGTAGTAGATGTCTTTCAACGTGTCCAGAAAAAGATCGTTCAGAGTCTTTTCGGATGCCATGTGGGGTCCTCCATCATGTGTCGGCGAGATCGTTTAATTGTGAGACCTCCTCGGCCTCACTCCCCGAACAGATAGTCTGCCGTTTGGTTCCCGCCTGACCTTAGAAAAAAGCGGTCACGGCCATGCCGATCACCGCAGCGAACATTGCAGCGCACGCGATCCATCCAAATACTTTCAATGCGCCACGGATAGCAAACTGCTTCATGAGCTGGCGATTGGAGGCGATCAACATAAGGATCGCCATAACGGGAACGGCGACGACACCATTGATCACGGCGCTCCAGAACAAGGCCTTCATGGGCGCGATGGGCGTAAAATTGAGCAACATGCCGACTACGGTCGCCAATCCCACAGTCGTGTAAAACGCCTTGGCCTCGCTCGGCTCGCGCGATAGCCCAACCTTCCATCGCGCGGCCTCCCCGACCGCGTAGGCGGCCGAACCGGCGAGGACGGGCACCGCCAGAAGGCCGGTTCCGATAATGCCCGTGGCGAAGACGATCTTGGCAAAGTGTCCGGCCAGCGGTTCGATCGCTTTCGCTGCATCGACGGAACTCTCGATACTCGTAGCACCTGCCTTGTTAAGGGTAGCAGCGGTCGTGGTTATGATAGCCAGCGCCACGATATTGGATGCCGCCATGCCGATGAACGTGTCCAGCGTGATGCGCGCGTCCGCCCTTTTTGCTTCCTGAGGATGCTTGACGAGCGGTTCCTCTCGCGGCTTTTCCTTTAGGTCTTCGGCCTCCTGAGACGCCTGCCAGAAAAACAAATAGGGGCTGATCGTCGTTCCAAAGATCGCGACGATCATGGACCAATAGTTCGGGTCGGCCTTGAAGGTCGGCTGCAGGAGTCCACGGGTGAAGGTCGCCCAGTCGATATGCACCACGAAAAGGGTCGCAATGTAGGACAGAAGTGCCAGGCTCAACCACTTCAGGACGGCTACATAGCGCTTGTATTTGAGGAGAACCTGCAGAAGGATACAGATCACGCCGAAGCCCGCGACATAGATCAGCGAATTGCCACTCAGCAGCAAGTGCGCCGCATCTCCCATTGCACCGAGGTCCGCGCCCAGGTTGATGACATTGGCAATCAGAAGAGGGACAGTGATGCTCACCCCGACCCAGCGCGGATAGCACTTCGCCATGCTTCCCGCCAAGCCGCGGCCGGTGGTCCGGCCGATGCGGGCGCTGATCATCTGTATGGCAACCATCAGTGGATAGGTGAGGACGAGCGTCCAACTCGCAGCGTAACCGAATTGCGCGCCTGCCTGTGAATAAGTCGCGATCCCACTCGGGTCATCGTCGGAGGCACCAGTGATCAGGCCAGGCCCGAGGATTTCCAGTATCCGTGGTTTCGAAGGTTCAACGACCGCACTTTTGTCATCCACCTGATAGTCGCTCATGATTGCCTCCAGCAAGAACCTGAGACCGATAATTTTCATCGCTCACGGTGCCAGTGAATCACGCGTACCCCCTCTTTGTTCCCATTGGTTCGAAGAATGCTGGCGCAAGACAACTTCAAATGCGCAATGCAGAAGGTATGCAGCTTATACATGCTGAGATGCGATCCTTCGTCCATAAAGGAACTTTCAGCCAGCCTGTCGATTTGCCTGATTGGAACGAGAGGAAATAGATACGGAAACACGATGGCACTTCGGTCTGCGTCATCGCGGTCATGGAAAACTTTCCAGCCCATAAGATCAGCGGCATGCGCGAGGCGATCGCGAAGGCAGGGGTGCTGCTTCTGTTCCGGCGGAATCCTGCACCACCAGATGGCCGTAGGATTTGTGATAGTCGACGCCGCAAGGTCTTCATAAAAGGCAGTCATGCTTCCGGCTCCCTTGTTGAGATCTTGCGAACCCTAATAAGGTAAGCCGAACGGCTGGAAGTGTGACTGTCACTCGATCATCACCTGCAGCTCAATGATCCGTTCTCTCAGGGGGCGCGGCCTCTTTCATGCCACCTCCGTTACCCTTAAGTTGACGGAGAAAACAGCCCAGATGCGAATCGGGTGGCAGTTGTAGAATCCTACAAGTTCCCGTGCCAATCAGCGGCCCTCGGGGGGCGGATTGGCTCCATGGAAAGGCTTTCAACAGCTACGTTCATGTTGGATTAACCTCAGAATCCATGGAGACAGTTGGAAACAACCATGACATCTAAGTATCGGAAAAGACTGCCGAAAAATCCGGATCACCAGCGAAGTCTCGTAAGGGGGGCCGCGGCGCTCGTTAAGGTTTTATTAACCAAGGATCGTTTGACGAAACCAGGGAATCGCGTAATTGTGACTTCGACGGAAAATGACTGACGATCACGGAAAAACCGTCGTGAGGCAAAATGAGAGCGAACCAGCAGCAGATTGAACCTGCGGAATCATCGGCCAGCAAGATTAGCCGACAGTCACAGCTGTTGTCTGCGCAACTCCAGTCTATTCGCGAAAGACTGTACGAGCCCGAAGCCGCCAAGACTCTCAAGACCTTCACGTCTCGTGAGGTGGCAGTGCTGCTTGGTATTGCCGAGTCGACATTGCGGCAGATGTCCCTTGATGGCGAGAGTGCGATCCCGGACCGACAAGATAATGGCCGTCGGATATACACGCTCTCGCAGGTCAATCAGATCCGCCAACATTTGGCTCGCAAGCGACCGGCCGAAGCGCTGGAGTTTTTTCCCCGCCGCAGAGTTGGCGAGAAATTACAGGTTATTGCCGTCGCGAACTTCAAGGGTGGTTCTGCTAAGACCACTACCACTCTTCATCTCGCCCACTATCTTGCCATTCAAGGGCTCCGAGTTCTGGCGATCGACCTCGACCCGCAGGCCTCCCTCTCGGCGATGTTCGGCTATCAGCCTGAATTTGACGTCGACGAGAACGAGACCGTTTACGCCGCTATTCGCTATGACGATCGCCGCCGACCCGTGCAGGAGGTAATCCGGAAAACTTACTTCGAAGGGATAGACCTTATCCCGGCGAACCTCGAGCTGATGGAATACGAACATGAGACCCCGCAGGCGATCGCCGAGGGCTACGGGCGCGGTGACAAGATCTTCTTCCGCAGACTGTCGACGGTTATTTCCGAGGTCGAGGCGGACTACGACGTCGTGCTGATCGACGCGCCGCCGCAGCTCGGTTACCTGACGCTCGGGGCGCTCTGCGCGGCGACTGCGCTTCTGATTACCATTCATCCCGCGATGATCGATGTGGCGAGCATGAATCAGTTCCTCGCGATGATGAGCGACCTTATGGGCGTTATCGAGGAACGCGGCGGGATGCTAACCCACGATTTCATCCGATATGTCATTACCCGGCACAATCCCAACGACGGACCGCAGGTCAACGTGGTTACGCTCCTGCGATCGCTCTTCAAGGAAGACGTACTGGCGCCCGCCGTTGTCGAGACAACCGCCATCGCCAGCGCGGGCCTTGAAAAGAAAAGCCTCTATGAACTGGCGAGGGGAAGCGTCGGACGAGACACACTCAGCCGTGCGCTGGAGTCGGTGGATTCCGTAAATCGCGAAATCTTGGCCCACATCAAAGAAGTATGGGGGAGATAATGGCAAACCCCAAGGAACGCAACCAGCGGATGAAAAGCTTGTTCGCGAATGTCGATACAGAGGCGCTCGCCAAGCAGGCCCCGCCCTCCCCCATCGACTTGGAAAAGCGACGGGTGGGATCTGCTGCGGTGAAGTCGATGGACCGGGCTTTCGTCTCGATCGAGGACGAGAACAAGCGCCTGCATGACCAACTCCTCTCGGCTGAATCAATCATCGAGCTCGATCCAGATCGAGTTGTGGGTTCGTTTGTGAACGACCGTCTCGATATTGAGGGCGATCGGACCTTCCAGGCGTTCGTGGAAGGCATCAGGGAGGCGGGGCAAAAGCTTCCCATCCTGGTTCGTCCGGTCGCGGGAAAGCCCGGCCATTACCAGGCAGCTTACGGTCACCGGCGGCTTCGTGCCTGCCAGATCCTCAAGCGCCCCATCAAGGCGATCGTTCGCGAGATGAGCGACGAAGAGCTCGTCGTCTCGCAGGGAATCGAAAATTCAGAGCGACTTAATCTGTCGTTCATCGAGCAGGCACTTTTCGCGCTCACTCTTCGAGAGCGCGGATATTCCCGCGAAATTATCGCCAACGCGCTCGGCCGTAAGGAACGCAAGAACCTTGCCTATATCTCCTTTCTCACGAACACTGCCGCGCTTATTCCGGAAGAACTCATTCGGTTGATAGGGGCGGCTCCTTCGGTTGGTCGACCGAATTGGGAAAAGCTCGGAGCGCTTGTCCGTGATCGCCAGCTGAGCGGTCCGCAAAAGGAGGCGATCGCAAATCTGGCGGCATCGCCTGAATGGTCAGAGAAAAGCAGCGATGAGCGTTTTTCGCTGGTCATGGAGGCGTTTGACCGTTCCGCGAAGCGCGCGCCGGAGGTTTTCGATGTGACGCTCGCCAACGGCGTCGTTATTCCTGCACGGCGCACCGAGAGCGCTACCAGGATTTCAATTCCTGACAATCGCCTCCCTGGGCTTGCCGAGTGGCTGCTGCAACGGCTGCCGGAACTTGTCCTGGAGTTTCAGGCTACACAAGGAAAGGATTCTGGGATGACATAATCACCAGAACGGAAAAGGGCCTATCGACTGCAATCGATAGACCCTTAAACCTATGGCCTACGGAACACAAACGCTCCGTCGACGTCAGCTGTAACGATCTGATTCTAAGACGGACAAGTGCGTTAATCAAGTCTCTGTAACTGCCAGGGACGGATTTTTTGCGCCTGTAGTCCGATGGCTTCCTGAATTTCTATTGATTGGGATGCGATCTTGCGATCGCAGCGGGAAAGCTATGACTGAAGCATCAGCGGTTGCGTCGTTTAGACGTGTGACCCCCGGAATCGTGGCCAGTGCTCGACTTGCCATGGCCAACGACGTTCCAGACACGAGCAAATCCGAGATCGCCCTGCTCCTCAAAAAGGCGGCGCCTGTTCTCGGCATCGATGGAACCACCTATCATGTGATGGACATCTTGCTCGGCCTCTCGCGTGCGGACGACTGGAAGGGGGCTGGACGCCCGGTAGTCGCGATTTCCAACGCGAAACTGGCCGAATACACGATGCGCTCCGAGCGCACGGTCATAAGATGTATCCGCCGCTTGGTCGAAGCGGGCATTGCAGCCTACCGCGACAGCTCTACGGGCCGGCGTTTCGTCTACCGCAACGAGGCAGGAGACGTTGTTTCTGGCTTCGGTATCGATTTTACACCGGCGCGCGTGAGAGTGGACGAGCTGCGGCAGGCTGTGGCGGAATACCAAGAGCGGCTGGCAGCTGAACTTGCAGCGAGGCGGGATATTGCCAGGTTATCGCGTGCGATAGAAGATTTGTGCGCAGCTTATCCCGTTGATGCCGCTGACTACAGAACCGAGCTTGCGTCGATCGCGGCGGCCGGCACCACACTCCTCGATCGGGCAAATGCGATTCAGGAGCTGCATAAACGCGCGGTCATCGTACTGTCACCACAGAACGCTCCATTCCAGATGACACGCAAGGGTGACATCGGTGACAGCCCTAATATTAATACAACCCAAGATTCATTCACTGAAAGTAAGAACCAGCGGACCCACTCTCACGAGCGGGAGGAATATAACAATAATGACCGCGGAGCGGTCATATTGGCTTTTGAAAAAAAGCCTGGCGAAGCCGGCAATACACGGCAAGCCCGATCTGGACCATTGCAGCGGAATGCTGACGAGATCCAGGGCGAGGTTTTAGGCTCAGTGTCGCTCGGTTTGCTTCAGGCCGCCTGCCCTGAGGTGCAGTCTATGACAGCGATCCCGTTCGACTCGTGGGCGGCGCTGGGCCGCTCGGGAGAAACACTTCGCCTGATGATAGGATTGTCAGAGGCCGGTTGGGTGAATGGAAAGAGTAAGGTCGGTTTGTACGCCGCCGCAGCGATTCTTGCCACGGTCCTAGAAAAATCGATCCGCGATCCGGAGCAGATCAACAGGCCGGGCGGGTATTTCAGAGCGATGATAGACCGGGCCATCGATGGCAGTCTCAATCTTGAACGCAGTCTTTTCGGCTTGGCTGACCATCGGTACGGCCAGGCCAAAGAGTAACAGCTGTAACTTTTTCATAGGATGGCGATGCTGAAAGCGTGCGAGGTTGTTATCATGGCGGAAATCCCTCGGCTTGGAGAAGATCAGTTTTACGAGGCAGTTCGCTGAGATGGGATCGCCGATTTCGATTCTTCTTAAGCAGGAGACTCGGCGCGGTGCTGTGCTCTTGGATGAGTTTGAGAATGTGATCGGAACTTAGGTGTTCCCGGCCGCGCGATTATAGGAAAGCCGAGATGATGGCCGACGTGGCCTTGAACTTCTTGCCCCGTGTCTGAACCCGCTGTTTGGCTGGGTCAGAGATCTCAAGGCACGAGCGATGGAATCGATCCCGGTTTCCTTTTTTCTACCCGGTCTTTGGTCGCGCGAGTGAAAGCGCCGTCCAATCTGAAGGTAGAGACCACTTTGTCGATTGTCAGATTGACATACCGGGTCTCTTTATATTCCTTTTAGTGCCGGTCCTTTAACGACCGATAGAGGTATTGGATGGGTGCGGAATTCGTCTTAATGACCATTCTCGGATGTAACGCGGGCGGGTCGAATTGCCACTACATTGCAACGGTAGACCAGCGGTGGGAGACCATCTCGCTTTGTAATGACGTTTCAGAAAGCCGCTTACAGGAATATCGTGACAGGCCCTACCCTGTGATAGTGGCAGTTTGCCAGAAGCCTGAGCCAAAGGTGATTTCGGACATCTCCGTCAAGCCGCTGATAAAGCAAGATGGGCCGAGTCAAGACAAAGAGTGGCTCACTGACCGCGTCATCGAGCAAGTACAGAAGGTGCTGCCGACAACGGAAGCTCTCAAGGCCATTCTGCGAAAGCCGGTCAGACTAGTTGAAAGTAGCTATTCTTGGGTTGCCAAACGATTTGAATAATCAGGCAGCCTCGGCGCTCGCCCACGACTGCTGTTTATCTTCCTTTGTGGCGAAGAGCTTATGGAAGCCGACGTGCGATTGTGACGCAGAAGTACCGTCTTTCGTATAGGAGGGCAGAGCGTCGGTTTCCCGCTGGACAACGCTAAGGGACAACAGATCAGGTCACTTTGCAGCTCAACGGGACCCGGTACGACGGGCGCGAAAATCCCGAACGCGTCCGCGCTCAATTCGCCGAAAATGCGCTCCGGCGGACTTACCGCGGCGATATGATCGAAATCGAACACACCGCGCTCCGGCCTTCAGTGCTGGTGCACCATCTCGTTCTTCGCCATTGCAAGGTGATGTCGCTGGTGATGCGAACCGCTGACAAGCAGTCCGATGAAGCCGAGCCCGCGGATGTGCGCCACCTCCTTGGCGTCGGTCGACGTGACGGTCAAACGCACGCCGTCAGGCAGCGTTTCGGTCATGGCGCGCCAGCCGTTCATCTGACTGAGTTCTTGGGCATGGTCGGGGATCATCCGTTGAATGGCCGCAAGCGTACGGCCCTCGCCGGTGATTGCAATTGCGACGCCGCCGTCGATTGACGTCGCCGCTGCATTCGCCCTCAGTGTCACCTCATTCATATCGATCAGGTGTTGGCGCAGCGCTTCGAGGTTGATTTTCGACCAATCCGTCTGGGGATCGGCCTCCAGGATGCGGACGATTTCCTGAATGGCGCCAAAGGCCTCCTGGCCTGGCATGGTCGGCGTATTCAGGCCCATCTGCATTTCATCTTGGCCATGCATCTGCATCATATGATGCATCATGCCGGGCATCTGGTCATCACCCGACATTGCGTGATCCCTCATGGGCATTTGCTGAGAAAATGCCGGGCCGATCGGATGAGCAATGGCTATGCCGGCCACAATCGCGACGGCGGAGGTTGCCGTGATGATACCGAATTTGCGGAACGACGATACCATAGAAATCTCCTGAACATGGAATGATGACGATACATTATCCAAGATGATCGACGACACATATGATCAGGATCATACCCTTGGCGTCTTCTTCAGGATGATCCCCTCCCTTGTACGGGTAATAGTTCCGTCACTCTCGAGCGTGCGGAGTGTCCGATAGAGGGCTTCGTGGGTGAGGCCAAGCTCAGCGGCGAGGTCCTTCACCGTCCCCCGCAGGGTGATCGTGCGCCCGTCCGCCTCGGTATTCAGTTCCAGATAGGTCTCGACGCGTCCGCGCGCGGAACGGATGTTGCGCAACTCGATGCGGGTTCTCAGCGCCATCAACTCACGAGCAAGCCTTGCCGCAAATGCCGCCAGTGCCTCGGGATCTTGCCGGAACTGCGCGAGTACCACGTCCTTGGGATAGAGACGCACCCTTGCGTCAGTGATCGCCACGGCATCGCAATGGTAGATCTGCGCAAAAAGCGAAGCTTCCGCAATGAAGTCGCCTGGGCCGGCAACATGGAGAACCACCTCCCGGCCGGTTTGATCGACCCGGCAGAGCCGTATCTGTCCCTGCTCGACCTGATAAAATCCAACCGTTGCGTCGTCCTTGCGGAATAGGATTTCGCCACGCGTCAACGAGCGTTGCCGAGTCTCAATGTCGCTTGGCAGCCATTTTGCCGGGGCAGCGATCGATGGTTTCACGGAATCCTCGCAATCATGAAACAAGTTGCGGACTGCGCAGCTCAGCTGAAAACGGCCGGCGCATTTCGCGACAAACGGTGGAGCGACCGAGACCTAGTTGCTTTGCGGCTTCATCCGGCGGTGTTCCGGCTCGGACCAGTTTCATGGCAGCCTCGACCTTTTTCGCGTCTAGCGGCTGGCGCCGGGTCCCCTACCCTTTGCCCTCGCTGCGGCAAGGCTGCCCTCCGTCTGTTCCGAAATCAGTCGTCGCTCGACCGAAAGCCGCTCAACTTGGCTGGAAAACAGCAAGCGGCATGATAGCGCTCAGGCTTCGTTCTATCTCAGCGTTGTCTAGCGGTAAACCCGCGCTCTGCAGGGGTGCCGTGTCTCTTGCCGTAGCTGCACCTCAGCGGAGCAAGAATCTCCTTGGAACTACCCGTCAAACGCGGAGCTCAAGATAGTCGTAACCCTCTGTAGAGGAGACGGAAGCAATATACCCAACTGCTTCCGTAATAGGATGTTATCTTTTCAATTTCAATATGTTATCGAACATAAAATTGGCGGCATCTTCCCCCGAACTCCGGTTGGAAAATGCCCGTCTGAAGGTCGAGAACCAGCAATTGCGTGACGAGATCGCACGGCTGAAGAAACTGCCGCCAAGGCCGCCGTTTCGACCATCGGGTATGGACAAGGCGACAGATCCTACCAGGAATAATCTCGGGGATGATCGAACAAGCGGCAAGCCGCCTCGCGGCCCTAAGCGCGACAAGAACCGGATCACCCGCACCGTGACGTTGAAGGCCGATGTACCCGAGGGCTCACGCTTCAAAGGATACAAGAACTTCCTGGTGCGCGATCTGGTTCTGTCGGCGGAGCTCGTGAACTATCGCCGGGAGCGCTGGCTGACGCCCCAGGGCAAACTGATCACGGCTCCCTTGCCAAACGGGGTCGCCAGCGGCTTTGGTCGCAACTTGTGTCGGATCCGTCTGGCGCTCCATGCGCAGGGACAGGTCACGACACCAAGGCTGACGGATATTCTCAACAGCGTCGGCGTCGAGATCTCGAAGCGGCAGGTCGTGCGGTTGCTCACGACCGACCTTACACCATTCGTCGAAGAAGACAGTGCGGTTCTGCATGCCGGACTGGTTTCGGCGCCCTTCATCACCGTCGACGACACCGGCGCCCGTCATATCAGGCGCAACGCCTACACCACCCAGATCGGTGGTGAGCGCTTTTCCACCTTCCGCACCAGCTTTTCCAAATCGCGGCTCAACTTCCTGTCGATCCTGAAAGCGGGTCATCAGGACTATATCCTCAATGACGAGGCGATGAATTGGCTGGAGACACAGGGCGCCGAGCAGGCACTCATGGGGAAGCTCCAGAGCAGATCCGCCATTATCTTTGCCGACCAGATTGCCTTCCTGGAATATTTGACCGGCAGAGGCATCGATATCTTTGATCGACAACTGATGCGGCTGCTTACCGAAGCCGGCAGCTGGGGCGCGATCCGTCATCACGGCCTCCTCGGCAACACGGTCATTGTCTCCGACGATGCCGGTCAGTTCCGTGTCGGCAATCACGCCTTGTGTTGGATCCATTGCGAGCGCCTGTTACAAAAGCTGATGCCGGCAAAGCGACGAGAGGTGCGATGCGTCGAATTGATCCGCGACCTCGTCTGGCGCTTCTACAAGGCGCTCAAGGTCTGGAAGCAACAACCATCACCGCAGGCAGCTCATGCATTCCGGCGCAGTTTTGATCGCATCTTCACCCTGCGCACCGGCTACAACGCCCTCGATACGCTGTTGGCGCGCTTGCATCGGCGGCGGCGGGAGCTTCTCAAAGTCCTCGAACATCCTGAGATTCCGCTGCATACCAATGCCTCGGAAAACGATCTGCGGACTTTCGTCACCAAGCGAAAAATCTCCGGTGGCACGATGAGCCTTGACGGTCGTCTCGCTCGCGACGTCATGCTTGGCTTACTGAAGACCTGTCAGAAGCTCGGCATCTCATTCTATACCTATCTTGGCGATCGCCTTGGTCTTGCATCCGCCGGATCGACAATACCGCCCCTGGCTGACCTTGTCCTGACGACAAACTGAGATCAGCCTTTTCTCGAAAACGGCACCAGCTTGCCGGACCGTGCTTCTTCAGCCCGGCTTTCCTTCCGCAGCAGCTGCGGGGAAACATTCCACTGGCGGCCGTTGTCGCCGTGCACCGTCACCGTCTTGCGGTTCCGACGGATAACAATGCCCGTCTGCGTCTGGCCGCTATTGTCTTCGAACATGACGCGCTCACCAATCGCCAGCTTAAGCAGTGCGTGGGTGGTTTTTTGCTGATGCAGAAAATGCAGTCGATCAACGATCTGATCGTGCAGCTCGATCAGTTCCGCTTCACTCAAGCCGTCAAGGGTGATCCCGTGCATCTCGATGCCTCCATACAAGACAATCGTCGCTCCGAAAAAGTACCAAAGCAATCCCGCGTCATCGATGACCCACAGGATCCTGTGCTAAGCACAGCTCCTCTGCCACCCCTTCTGCCCCACGTACCCGAAATGGGTGGCGATGCCATCGGTGGCGTTGCCGGTCGGCAGGCAAAAGCGTTAGCACAATGGCAGAAATCCGAAACTATTATTCACGCCTCTTCCTTGGTGATATAATGAATTTGCGGCGAGACAGAGGGCCAAGCATGGATCCGATGCGCGAATTCATAGGAAGACGGAATATCGAATTGTTCGTCTCCCACCTTGAGACGGAGGCTGATTTGAACTCGCGATCAGCTGTAAGGCGCTTGTTGGTGGAGGAGGAAGACAAATTCGGTCGGCTTTGCGAGCGCCTGGACATCTTGGACCAATATATGGAACGAACCGCCGATCACATCCGTAAACAGGAGGAGCGGCTCGACCTGATGGAGCACGATGGAGGCGAGATCGATCTGGCTAGGCGAATACTAGCAAATCTCGAGGATATTCACCGACTATTCCTCGATCATCGTCTGCCGTCAAGGAAGAGCTCGATCGCGGATTGATATGAACATCAACAGCTCAGGCCGCTGAAATTTCGACCGGAAGGCATCCCGTCTGCCGACAAATGAATTCGGCGAGCTCCGCAATTGGTGCAACGAAGTCGATGGGCCCATCATAACGTATTGCGCTGGACGGCATCTCTGAAAATTCAGCCTCAATCGGGTCCTGTACCAGCGCCAGTCCCCCGGCATCCTTGATGGATTTCAAACCAAGCGCGCCATCCTTAAGCGCGCCGGAGAGGATGACGCCTATGGTTCGCGATCCTACGCAGCCGGCAAGTGAAGTGAACAGCGCGTCCACGTTATGGCTTCGATAAAAGCCGTCTGGGAGGAGATGAATCCGTGGACCGGGAGTGACGGTCAAATGACAGTTGGGCGGACTGACCAAACAGGTTCCATGTTCGAGTTTATCGGCTTCCGTTGCCAAGCGCACGCGGAGAGACGTGGCCCGGGCAAGAACAGCCGGCAGATGGCTTTCCATGTTCACCGGTCGATGGAGTACGATCAGGACACTTGCCGGAAGATTGGCGGGCAGGCGGCTTAACAAGGCACATATAGCTCGCACTCCGCCTGCAGAAGCGCCGATTGCCAAAATGTCAGGACCCATAATTTGACCCGAAACATTGAGTTTTGATGATAGCGATAATATAGCTCATCACCCCTCCCGCCTTGCGCTGAATCAATTCGCGTTGCGCGTCTAAGAGCATGACCTCTCAGGGGATCGGGAAGAACGAGGCCGCGCGGTCAAAACAAAGTCAACGATGATTTTGCCGCCGAATTCGAAAGCGAGTGGGCTGGCGCCAGGTCTGACCGGACCTAGCCAGTTACGATATTCTGAAGTTTGCCAATCGCTCTAAAGAAACTTTATTAAGCGCACTGCTGGTGTTGGGAGGGTAAGCCATCATTCGTGTTCGCGCGAATGCGCGAGGGAGATTTGCCTGTGCCTATAGCGGAGAACTGCTCCCGGCGCTCTAGCCGAGGCGATATCCGCGCGTCATCGAAGTGTAGTTGCAGGCTCCTGGATCCGTGCGCTAGCCCCTTTGAAAATTCCCGAAAAGTGCGCCCCCTTCTAAGGGCTACCGGAGGAATGTCAATTTGGGTGTCGAAAACACGCCGTGCACTGTGCTATGGAAAGCCATAAGCCTCCCCTCGCCTGCGCAGGGCTTCGATCGACCAGCAAATGGTGCTCAAGTTTATTGCCCAGGCTGCCGGACAGCAAATCTCTGAACGGCGCGAACCAGCCCTCTCCTCGATAAATACGGCGGAATGCTTTTTTATCCCCATGGTGATCGTGTGCCCGTCGTTGCTTCGTCGATATCTCCGCAAATTGAGTGCGTCGAATCCGTTCTCCGCTGCCCATGTAGCAATAACCAGCGTCGTCATGGCTTATCCCGCAACGGAAATGGCGTGGGTAGCGCGTGCGCACGCTCGAAGCATTCCGCAGCTCAATCATTAACTCGCGAACACGACGGCGAGCCGGCTGGGACCGGCACGATCCAGTTTGCCTGATGGCGGTTAGGCTCACATCCATAGGGCCGGTATCTTTCAGACTGGAATATCCTCAACGGACTGGTGGGCGCAGCGCAAGCGTCGCAAAAGATTGTTCGCCAGCGTTGACGCGAGCACAGCTGGAACAATGTTGCGCACACCATCGACCACGGCGATCATATGGCTGAACCATGCTTCATACGCCCCTCACCAAACTCGCAGGGCGTGGCAGCTGGCATGGCCTTCCCGCTCCGCTTTGAATTTGATGATGTTTGCGCTGCAATTGCGATCGCCCAGCCCATCTCATCAATTATCTGCATCAGCCGTTGGGCTCTGGCGGCCGGTGGTTTCGATGGCTTTTGAATCGCCCCCGATATTATCTTTGATCCAATCTTAAGTCGGTCCGAAACATTCCGGCCAAGGCGCAGCTTCTTCGCGAGTGTTCCCCACCGTATGGTGCACATTGATGGTTACCAATGCAGATGACTTGCTGTCACGCTCGTTCTGGTTCGGCCGCGGAGCCGGAGTTACAGCTGTAACTTTTTTCGGTTTGGGTTGGCGCTAGGCCACGAAAGGCTGGAATGCCTAGGAGTGATCAGGATGATTGTCGATCGGCGCCAATTTCAGTTGCGCCGCAATCTCGCGCGGGTCGTTATGCCCGATTAAAGGCCCAGGGTGCTGAGCCAGCCACTAAACGTCGCGATCTCCTTTGGCCGCGGCGACTGCCCCATTTCGTGCTTTCCGGAATGTTTGCGTACCTCGCTGGGATTGTAGCCGAACTCATGGGTGAATGCTCGAGAGAAGTTGGCGGCGGATTCGAAGCCGTATTGCTCGGCTATGACACCGATTTTCAGACTATTTGTGGGATCGCCAAGTGCTGCGCGCGCGGCTAAAAGTCGTCTCCTTCGGATGTAGTTCAAGACTCCGCCTGATGCCTGAAACAGCTCGTAAAGCCGAGTGCGCGAAAGAGCCAACTCTCGACTTAGGGACTCTGGCGTTAGATGTTCCGAATGGAGGTTATCGTGAATAAACTGCCTTGCTCGCGTCATCAGTCCACTTTGCGCGGCGTCATCATCAGGACCAGATTTCTCCAGTGATGCCATGATTTCGAATATCGTATCACGCAGCTGGTTTCTTACGCCGGTAAGGTTGCTTTTGGTGAGCCGATCGAGATTTGCTTCGAGATGGTCGATATAGCTGAACAGCAGCGTAGCGCGTTCGCCCCCCAGCACGATATTGGCACGGGCATTTGGAAGTCCGCCGTAGATTGCAAATAGATCATGTGGGAGGATTAGCGTGACGGATTGCCCGGCTAAAGATCTGCCATAGAAGGGGCGTCCCAAATGGCGCACTTCCATCATACCAGGGGCATTTTCGACGACTCGCCCATTCGTATTGGTCCATGTCTTGCCCGTGTGCAGAAATGTGATCTGCCAATGATCGATTGCGCTAAAGCGCACTTCCTCCGCCGATCGAGCGAAACTGAACTCAGGACTGTCCTGCTGGATCAGCAGCACCCCTTCGAGGTTCCAGATACTTTGGCGCACGAGAAATGGGTCATCAACCCGGGCGTTGCCCGGCAAGCGTATGTCGATCAATGGCATCATATATTGTTGCCACGCGGAGAATTGTCTATCGGCAGCCAGATCCAAGTTCGAGAACGACAGGAATTCCAAGGCCATTCCGGCTTGGATTTCGGGGAATAGGGGGGGCTGAGGCAAACGAGGCGAGCGCCGTCTTTCGACGGAGTCGCCCTGCTCGATAGGGATCCCTCTTCCGCTTCGCATCTCCACACCCTCGGATGAGGCGCACATTAATGCCACGGCGTCTGCCGTGGCTTTGCCCTCTGATGAAGGCCAGTAGCATGCCATTTATAATCGCGGACTGATTTAGATCAAAATAATATTCCGGAAGCTTTTCCCCACTGACGCTTCCGAAGATTCCGAAGCTCAAATCGTCTTCGCCAATGCTGCCTGTAGCATCGTACAAGCTCGTTTTGCCGAGCTGTATGAAGAGAGGACCGCTTGGACGATGTCCCAGCGGCACAAATGAAAAGTCACGCGATGATCTGGTGAAGAGGTCAGAACCCGCAGTGATGGATCTGGCCCCTGTGAATGGTGACCAGGAGGTCGCTTTCCATAGTTACTCATATGGAACCATTATGGTCTACTTGATGGAAAATTCGACAGTTTCCATCACCTTCCCGTCCACCGAAAGGACGGCCTTGTATTTGCCAACGGGGAAACCGGCATTCGGTTTGCTAAGCGACGCGTCAAGGCGGTTTTCGAGAGCACCGATACTGAAGCTGTTTTCGTCGATCTGATAGTTCGCCGGCGCTACACCATTGGTATCAACAGCGATCCAGGACACGGTGATTTTGGAACCGGAGCTGACGTCATCCGTAACGTCCGCCGACAGATAGATCGCGGCGCTGTCTGCGGGGAGGGTTGTTTCTGTCTCATCAGCGCCCTTCGCGTTTGAGATAATTATGTCCTCAAATCCTGATGCCCAAACTGACGAAGCAGAGGCAAAGGCACCTGCAAAAATAAGCATCCGCAATGCCTTCATGAGAATATGCATGGATGAACCCTCCCAACCCGGTGGGCTATTCTTACGCTAGCTCCATGAATTCAATGTTAGCGGGCGGGCATCGGCACCAGTGATGTCAATGGCATTGGTCATAGAACCAAAAATAGTCCCTGGAACCATTAGATGTAGCTCTCATGAACTCAACAGCTGCCGTAGTTATAACTTTTTCGCGAAAACATTATAACGGCGGAATTTCCGTTGGCCGGGATTCATGGTGCGACACGCCAGGAGAGGGGAGGCCGAGGTTGGGGATCGGCATATACAGGTTCTCATCAACCAGATCAACGCAGGAAACCGGGGTTCCTCGCGTCGGCCAACCAGCTGCGTCCAATTTCAGTGCGTGAGTTATAGTTCTCGTTTCTATGACTCAACTTTCTACGCATTTGTGAGTTATAGCAATGCAGTCTATCGCTCAACGTGCTCGGTTCGGCCGGCATCTGCTTCGCCACGACAGGCATGCTTGCCATCTCAGTTCTGGGATCGAACATTAGCTGGTGATGAGCTTCTTGGCTGTTGGCATTGGCGGGTGGCGAGCCATTACTCCAGCCCACCGCGGCAGGTTGAGAACTGGATAAGTGGGGCTTCGGAAGGATCGAGCCGACATCTCTTCAGCCACAATATCCCTACCGCGATCGCAGACCTCCCCCGGAGTGGGCTCCAAGACGGATCGACTTTCTCCCTCTGTTCGCCAAGCCTATCGTCAATTCGAGCGTGGACCGGCCCCCGGCCATCATAAGGTTTTTTTCCTTATCAACGGGGGCAGTACCAGTCGTGAAACTCCGAACGGAACCGAATACTGGCAACTCGCCGACGGCATCATTGAGCGTCAGAGCTGTAAAAAGCTGTACCGCCGAAAACCGGGCCGGCAAGAAGCCGGTAATAGGCAGGGTGATGCTCCGCACCCTCAATGACGGATGAGGCCGAACCGATGTGCCTCATCCAGTAGGTGGCGAACAGAGGATGGTTGCCACTTCCGGCCGCCCCGCGCAGGTCGTTCGCCCATTTGGTCCAGTTGCGCGGCAATCTCGCGAAGCGACAGGCTGGGATCGGCAATGATGATCGCAGCGACAAGCTTCATCAAACGATCTTCCGGCGCGCGGCGCGGAGAGCGTGCCAGCAGTTCCGGTTCCGCGAGCTTCTCCCGAACCATGCGATGAACGGCCCGGCGCAGCCTCTCGACCGTCCAGTCATGGCCGCGGCGGTTAAGGACCCGCACGACATTGTCCCAGCTGTGCTTGGGCCGAAGTTGCCGCACGGTCGGGAGCCAAGCCTGCGCAGACGAAATCAGCTCATCGAGATAAAGTTTATCGCGGGCTTTCGACACGGCCTTGATCGCTTCCGGGCGGCGTTCGCGCAGGCCGGGGTTTCCAGGAAGCTTTCCTCGGGCTTTCGCAGCCTTGATGCCGGCCTTGGTTCGCTCCGCGATGACGGCGCGCTCAAGCCGGGCGACCGCCCCGAGCACCTGCAGGGAAAACATGCCCTGCTGCGTCGAAGTGTCGATCGGATCGCGCAGCGCACGGAAATGAACCCCGCGCTTTTCGAGGTCCTCGATCACCTGCAGCAGATGGCTAACCGATCGTGCCAGTCGGTCGAGGCGGACGACGACAAGCACGTCGCCGGCGGAAAGATCCTTGAGCAGTTTGTTCAGCACCGGTCTTGCGCGCGTCGTGCCGGATCCATGCTCCCGATGAATGAGATGGCAGCCGGCGGCACGCAACTCGTCAGTCTGGGCGTCGTCGAGCTGATCGTCTGGGGAAACTCGGGCGTATCCGATCAACCGTCGGGGCGAGGGAGAGGGATTGTCTCTTGCCATTTTCGCCATGGAATTCTCGGCCTGCTCTTTTGGCGTCTGCACAGATGATAAATGCGTGAAAAAAGGGACCTTTGCAAGCGTGTTTTATGGTCTAAATTGACGACCATGGAGCGCGATACCTAACAAGGGATAGCCAATCCCTCATCGCAACCAAGGAAGGCGCGCCTGCGGGCTTTTACGGCGGAAATCTCACTCAAGGCCGATTTCGTACGCGATGGCTCCGACTCCGGCGTCTTGGGCAAGTTTCGAGGTGCAGACGTGGTCGGTAAGGGCGTTGGCTTAGACGCTTCTTGCCTCGGGCAGGGATACAGCGATTCCCAGCTTCGACGAGATAACTGGATCGAAGGCCGTTTCGACAAGCGACCTCAATGTTCAGCTGCTATTCCCAATTTCGCTCCCGGGCTTCACCACCGCAATTTAGCGATAATCACCCAAGCGACCAAAAGCCGTCGCTCCCGCCAAAAAGCTACTTCTAGTTCATTGGACGCAATCAAGGTGAAGACCTTCTGCGAGAAAAGCATCAAACGTCGTAGATCGCCCGAACGACATCTCGCGGGTACAATCCTAGACAGCCTTCGACGGCGGTGTTGGACATGATCGCGGCGGAAATGCCTTTGACGGGATCGATGAACCAACTATGTCCATAGACTCCACCCCAGCTTACCGATCCTTTTGACATCGGAGACTCTGCCAAAACCGGATCCTGAATCACCGCGCCCAAATAGGAGAACCCCTGTCCGGGTTCACCTAGGCGCGGAATATTGCCGATCTGATTGAGAAGCGCGGCCCTCGCCGTGTCCGCCTTCAATATGGGAGCCCCGCCCTGGCGAATGGTTTCAAGAAAGAAGATCAGATCCGGCGCTGTTCCCACCATGCCGGCGCCACCGGACTGGAAAGCTTTTGGATTGAAGAGCCGGGTCGGCGCAAAGGTCAACAAGTTTCCGTCATTATCCGGCACCAGATGACGATCGGTCATTCTAACGGCTGCCGGACTGGCATCGGCATAGGGTGCTGCAAGCCGCTCCAGATCACTGACCAAGAAACCGGTGTCGATCATTCCTAACGGTCCGGTCACATGATGACGTACGGCCTCGTCGAGACTGCACCCTTCGATCCGCGCGATGACTGCCCCAAGAACATCGATGGCGATCGAGTAAGACCAAAGCGTGCCGGGCGCTGCCAGGAGCGGAAAGGTCGATAGTCTGCTGAAGTTCTCTTGAAAGTCGAGGTCTGTATCAGAAAGACCAGCGTTGAACATTCGCTCCGGTGGCGTGGTTTTTGGATCCGTACCATAACTGAGGCCGGCCGTATGAGTGAGCAGGTGATGGATGGTGATATCGGCTATCTTCCCATCTGGTTGCCGAGGCTGGAAATAGGGGAGATGATCTCGCACGAGGTCGCTCGGCGCGAGCCTTCCCTTGTCGATTAGGGCGAGGGCGGCGACGGCTACAAGCGGCTTACTCACAGAAGCGAGACGAAATATGGTCCGGGCTTCGACGGATTTCCCCATCTCGCGATCGGCATAACCCGCCGCGCGGCTGTAGACGGTCTTTCCGTGCTCGACAACGATCACGACAGTGCCGACGATCTTGCCTGTCTCGATCGCCTTCTCGATAATCGGGTCGATCCGAGCCTTCATCGCAACAATCCTCCAGCGACCTGCAAAGCAGACACAGGACTACATATTCCGCTTATGTCCGCAAGGCGACACAGTGCCGGTAGGTGTCGTGTAACACTATAAGTGATTGCGATACCGTCGATCATATGATCAATCGAGCCGCCCGGTTGCCTCGGTCAGATATCCCGATCGGAGCCCGTGCGTCGAAAACATCTTGGGAATCAGTCCTGCCCGTTTGCATCGGTTCTTCAGAAGCAGATCGATGGACTGCGGCGTCAGCAGCCGGCCGATCAAAACGACATGCGCCCGGTCGCCGGCGGTTATCGTCTTCGTGCGGCCGAGATCGATGGTGAGGCATGGCGGGAGGAAGGGGGGGTGTGGATCGGCGTGCAGTGTGCCGGTGCCATCCCAATTTAGTCGATGGGGATCAGCGCAAACACCCGTTTTCAAACCAACCTGCATTGAACCGCTGAAAATGTGGTCCCTGCCATGAGGACGCTTTTGCATCGACACGAGGTTCGCCTCGCTACGGCTGAACTCTGAGCGGAATTCCGGCACAGCACTTCGTCTCTGCAGCTCATCCGCGGACAATGTTTGACTGCGGTATCGGGCATTCGGATGAATAAGCCGGTCGAAGCGGATTTCTTCCTCTTGCTGACAGCAGCAATGCGCGCCGCTATCGAGGGGAGGGGCATCCACGCCATCAACAGAGCCATCCGTTCGAAATCCGGACTTGGAAGTTGCACCGTCGCTGACGGCAAAGTTCGGTTTTGATGAACCGCTGCCTTGCTCCAGCGAGCCGCCTTGTCAGCGGCTCTCCAATATGCGCATCAAGCGGCCGCGATAGCTGTCGAGAATGACGGCGAGCACGATGACAGCGCCGATGACGATCGGCTTGATGTTGTCGTCGGCGCCTAAAAGCTGCAGCCCCGTGGACAGCACCTGCAGAATGCAGGCTCCAACGAGCGTTCCAATGATCGAACCCTTGCCGCCGGAGAGACTGGTTCCGCCGATGATGACGGCCGCAATGGCGTTCAATTCATAGCCGATACCCGCAACCGGGCTGCCGACATTGAGGCGCAGCAGATAGACCATGGCGGCAATGCCGGCGGTCAATCCCGAAATGGTGAAGACGGCGATCTTGTATTGCTTCGGTTCATGGCCTGAGAGGCGAACCGCCTCTTCATTGGTGCCGATTGCGAAGACGAAACGTCCGAAGACGGTGTAGCGCAGAACGAACCAGCCGATGAGAACGACGACGATCGCGATCAGGAAGATGGATGGAAGGACACCCCAGAAAATCAGATTGCCGAAATCGACGAAGGGCTGCGGCAGGCCGGTGATGGTGGAGTTGTCACTGACGACGCGAGCAAGGCCGCTTGCGACGTTCAGCATGCCGAGCGTGACGATGAAGGAAGGAAGTTTCCACTTCTCGCAGATCCATCCGTTGATTGCACCGAGAATCGCGCCGGCACCCATCGAGGCGAGCGATGCGAGAGCGATCGCCTGCCAGGGAGAAAACCGTGGGTCGATCATGATCGTCGCGCCGATGACCGTGCAAAGCGCCAGCAGCGATCCGACCGAAAGATCGATGCCGCCCGTGAGGATGACGAAGGTCATGCCGGCGGCAAGCACAGTGTTGATGGCGATCTGCACGAAGATCTTCAGGAAATTCTCTGGCGTCGCGAAATAGGGCGCCGTCAGCGAAAAGAAGATCAAAATCAGGACGAGGGCGATGGTGACGCCGGCCTCTTTCATCGAGATCCGGATGAGCTTGTCCCAGACGCTGGCCTGTTGCGCCTCGGTCGTCTTTTCAATGTTGCCGGACACGACTGTACTCCTTGTAAGCGAGTGAGAGGATCCTGCTCTCGTCAAATTGGTCCCGGGGTATTTCCCCGGCGATCTTGCCGTCCGAAAAGACGATGATGCGATGGCAGATGCCCATGAGCTCCGGCAGGTCTGAAGACACGACCAGAACGCCTTTTCCCTCGGCAGCAAACTTCCACAGAAGCTCGTAGATTTCCGCCTTGGCACCCACATCGATCCCACGGGTCGGCTCGTCGAAGATCAGTACCTTGGGGCCGCGGAACAGCCATTTGGCGATGACGACTTTCTGCTGGTTGCCGCCCGAAAATGTCCTGACGGCCTGATGGATGGACGGTGTCTTTATCCGCAATTCACGAACGAGGCGCTGCGAGGAATCGTCTTCGACCTTGCGCATGATCAACCCGTTGCGGGAGACCTTGGCGAGATTGGTGATAGTGCTGTTTTGCGCGCAGCTCATATCGAGCATGAGGCCCTGAATCTTGCGATCCTCGGTCGCCAGGCAAAGCCCTGCGGTTACGGCGTCCTTGGGCGAGTTGATCTCGACCGGCTGGCCATCTACGCGGATTTCGCCTGCAGCCTTGGCGTCGGCGCCGAATATGGCCCGAACAGCTTCGGTGCGGCCGCTGCCCACAAGCCCGGCGATGCCGACGATTTCCCCCCTGGCGACGGAAAATGACAGGTCCGAGCTGTGGCTCGTCACTTTGAGACCGGAGACGCCGAGCGCCTCGCCGGAGAAGGTGCTGTCGCCGTGGAAGGCGTCGTGCTGGGCGAGCTCACGCCCGACCATCAGTTCAACGATTTTTGGAATTCCTAAGCCTTCCAGCGGCCGCGTGGTCACATGCTGTCCATCGCGAAGGATAGTCACGTCATCGCCTACTTCGAAGATCTCTTCGAGCCTGTGCGATATGTAAAGCGTGGTGACGCCGCGCGCCTTCAGCCGTTTCAGAATTTCAAAGAGACGATCGACTTCCTTGGATGTCAGGGTTGCCGTCGGTTCATCGAGGACCAGAAGCTTGCTTTCATTGGAGAGCGCCTTGGCGATCTCGAGAAGCTGAAGCTGGGCGACGCTCAAGCTGCTGGCAAGCGTCGTCGGCGCCACGTTGAGGCCGACTTCCGCCAGCAGCTCCGCCGCCCTGGCGTTCATCTTCTTGTAGTTCACAAGGCCGTATCGGCGTGGCAGATGCTCAAAAAGTAGGTTTTCGGCGACGGTGAGATTGGAAAGTGGGTGCAATTCCTGGTGGATGATGCGAATGCCCGCCTGGAACGCCTCAAGCGGCGAGGACGGGCTATAGGCTTCGCCGTCAAACAGGATGCGGCCGTCGTCCGGCTTGAAGACGCCGCCAAGCAGGTTGATTAGTGTCGATTTGCCGGCGCCGTTTTCGCCAAGAAGAATGTGCCCCTTGCCGCGGCCGATCTCTATGGAGACATCCCTCAGGGCCACAACGCCCGGGAAGCGCTTGCCTATTCCTTCCAGCTTCAGGATGGCATCATCTACGATCTCTGGCACGTCCACCTCATGCGCGTTTCTGTTTCGAGTTGGAGATGGCGACCTTCCTCGCGCTGCCTTCCAACAGGGCTCAGCCTAATCTCGAGCGGCTGGCGGGAAGATCGATCGCGAAGCGAATGCGCCGGCAAAATGCCGACGCATCCTTGCCCGCAGAGCCTGTATTATTGGCTATTTGAGATCCTTGGCGGTGACGAGCTTGACATCGGTCTTGACCCAGCCGGTGAATTTCTCGCCGGCATACTCACGAAGACCATACTTGATGCCCATAGCCGCCATTTCCGCGCCATATTGTTCGACGGTGGCAAGCATCTTGCCGTCCTTGATCAACGGCTTGACGGACGGGATGTTGTCGAAGCCGACGACTTTGATCTTGCCGGCCTGGCCTGATGCATCAAGAGCCTTGACCACCCCGAGGGCCATGGAGTCGTTGGCAGCCATGACACCTTGAATATCCTTATATTTCGTCAGGAAATTCGTCATGACGGTATTGGCTTCCTCGGTTTCCCAATGCGCGGTCTTGCTGTCGAGAAGCTGAAGCTTGCCGGCCTTTATGGAATCCATGAAGCCTTCCTTGCGCTCCTTGGCGTTGTCGGCTTCGGGATTGCCTTCCAGAATCACGACTTTTGCGCCAGGCCCCAGATCCTTGGCAAGTGCATCGCCTGCAAGCTTGGCGCCGGCAGCGTTGTCAGGGCCGAAGAAGGCGAGGTCGATGCCAGCCGCCTTCTTGGCATCGGCATCGAGCGGCACGTCGATGTTGATGACCTTCACGCCAGCCTTCACGGCCTTTGCAAGCGGCGTGGCCATGGCCTTGGAATCGGCCGGAGCGACGACGATGATGTCGTATTTCTGGGTCACGAAGTTCTCGACGGCATCGACCTGCGCCGCGAAATCACGTTCATCCTTCATGCCGACGGCCTTGAAATCGAACTTGTCCTTGTTTTCGGCTGCATACTTGTCGGCGCCAGCCTTCATCTGCTTGAAGAACTCATTGGACAGAGACTTCATGATCAGCCCGACCTTCGGCTTGCCGGCGGCAAAGGCAGGCGATACGCCGCACGACAGCGCGAGCACCAGGGTGCCGGCAAGCCCCAGTTTGAGTGCCGCACGCCGGTTAGCGCTGATCAAGACGGATTCACGCTTTGTATATTTGGTCATTTCTTCCTCCCGAACGGTCCTGGGCTCAGCTCCACCTGAGTTGTCCGCGACAATGAACCGTTTCCACGCATATTGGGTACCATGCCGTCAGGAATTGTCAAGACGCCGAATCTGCCACGAAAAACAACTGAAATTGCATCTTTACCAGGCAAAGAAGATAGGTATGATGAACCGTTTCCATCCAGGCGTTTTGATCCCATATGGAGAATCGGCTTGGTATGAAGCTCTTTGGCTAAGGTGGAGAGAGCATTAGCCGAGAGCCTGGATCAGCGCCTCAAAAGTGTCTCGGAAGGTGAGATGAAGGGATAGTGGTTCCGTTATGCCGAAGGTTGGAATTCGAGACGTTGCCAAGCTAGCGGGAGTTTCCACCGGGACCGTCTCGAGGGTTTTGAATGACCACCCATCCGTGACGAATGAATTGAGGGTGCGGGTCAGAAGCATCATCGAGCAGCTCGGCTATATGCCCGACCCATCTGCCAGAAGCATGCGCAGCAAGGTCAGCCGTCTCATCGGCATCGTCATTCCCGACCTGACCAATCCCTTCTTTTCGGAACTTGTCCAGTCCGCGGAACAAGCGGCAGCGAGACATGGCTATAACGTCATCGTTATGACCTCCTTTGATCATGCGTCCAAGGAGGCTGATCGGATCGGACAGCTAACGAGCCGAAAGGTGGATGGCATCCTCCTTGTTCCGAGCAATGATTTCCATACGCTCAAGCTGCCGAAGGCACTGCCAATCGTCATCGTCGATCGCCTTTTGCCGGGATATTCCGGCATCGCCGCCGATCATCGCAGTGGCGTGCGTCTCGGCGTCGAGCATCTCGTGAAGCTTGGCCATCGTCGGATCGGCTTCATTTCGGGTCCCAAAGACTCCGTCCCCGCCAATGATCGCCTCACGGGCTATCTCGATGCGATGAGGTTAGCTCTTGATGGCGAGCAGGATGCGGTGCCGCTGATCGCAGAAGCGGCTTTCGACTATGAAAGCGGGCGGTCTGCCGGAAACTATCTTCTCGCGCGCGCCCGCCACGAGCGCCCAACCGCCATATTCGCAAGTTCCGACCAGCAGGCGATTGGTTGCATGCGGGCAGCCCATGATTTGGGAATCCCGATCCCGGCTGCGCTTTCCATTGTCGGCTTTGACGGCATTCCGCTTGCAAGCATGACGATCCCACGCCTGACCACCGTGAAGCAGCCAATTCAGGAAATTGCTGCGGCGGCGGTCGCTGTCTTATTGGGCGCGGAGAGCCGCACGGGTCTCGGCAAACCCCTCTTGTTGCCTTGCGAGATTTGTGAGGGGGAAACGACGTGCGCACCGCAACCCGACTGAATAACCACAGAATTTGAGAGAGCCCGACGGAGTATCAAACGACGCCCGGCATGAGGATCGCTCGGTTGTCGGCGTTGAGGCGGAACCGCCGGCATAGGGACGACTGCACGCTCAGGACGGCGTCGCCCCAGCGGTGCTGCGACGCGAAAAGCGTTAGCCAGAAGCTCTTCTATGCGGCTGATCGACCTGCCGATAAGTGATACGACGATCATTTGGCAGAACCGTGGACGATCTTGATAGACGGATAAGCGATTTGCCGGCCGACGAACGTGAGGCGGTGGAAGGCGCGCGGAGGTGTTGCTTGAGGCCGATAACCTGCGTGAATTATGGGCTCTGACAGGTCAGACGCAAGAGCAGGTATCTGCCAAAACAGGCTTTAAGCAGACCAACGTGTCTCGGTTGGAGAAGCCCGCTGTCGACACTTCGAGACTGCCTCGAGTCCCTGGGCCGTAGCTTTAAAATCATCGCCGATGTCGCTGGCAAAAAGGTGGACCTTTCCAGCATCGCCGAAAGGTCTCGGCGCCGTTGAGACAGGGCGCAAATTTCTGCGCTTGTATTTGCCGCCGCTACACAACTAACCGCGCCGCCCGTCCGTTCTTCCGTTCGGCGTTGTTGTAGTAGCTTGCCGCCTGCGTCACCGACTTATGCAAAGACTGCTGCATCGCCTCCTGCAACGGCACGCCGCGATTGGCCGCCTCGGTCAGATATCCCGATCGCAGCCCATGCGCCGAATATACCTCCGGATCGAGACCCGCTTGGCTACAACGGGTCTTCAGGATGAGATTGACCGACTGAGGCGTCAGCCCACGGCGGTCGATATTGCCTCACTGGTCGATGCGCCGGAACACCGGTCCGGTGTCGATCCTGGCTTCCTCGATCCACCGCTTGAGCGCTTCGACCGGTCGACCGATCAGGACCACATGCATGCGGTCGTCGGCCGTCGTCGTTTTCGTACGGCCGAGATTGATGGTGAGGCATGGCAGGGGAGGGGAGGCGGGGTCTCCTGGGTCGGCATGCACTGGTTCTTCGTCGACCAGATCCTCGACGCGCACGTCGGCGACTTCCGAGCGCCGGCGACCGCCGGAGGCAAAGGCGGTGAGCAACAGGGCGCGATCGCGAAGATCGACCAGGCGAGCGCCGTCACAGGCGGCCATATAGCGCGACGATCAGGATGAGTCTCACCTTGTTTGTCGCCGCGCACGGCCAGCAATTTCGCCAGAACATCGCCGGTGACGGCTCTTTTGCTCTTGCGTTGCCTTGGCCGAGCGCTTGCCCGCACCGCCAGCCTGAGCGCGGATTTCAGGGAAGGGGCGGTAAACGATCCAGGCGGAGTTCGCCGCATCGGCATGCACCGGTTCAAGCGATCCATGATGCGCAACCTTCACCGGATGGCGAAAAATCGGGAATTATATATTAACCATTAGCCTCCAAGTATTATTTCGAGACATGTTCACATTCCTGTATGTTTTCATAGCCTTGCGGTTTAAATGATTTGAATCCGTATCGAAAAACGCGAATAATCGCGTAAATTGCTTCAATCTGTACATTGCTCAATATCTAGTTGCGCTCACTGTCGCAAAGAGGATCGTTGCTTATGCTCACGAACACATTGCAATCGCTTAAAATCGGGCGAAAACTGCTGATATTAACGCTCGTGACGGTTGCGATTGGTGCGGGCGTTGGCATCTATGAAGCGACAAAGTTGCGGTCGATTGATAGCGCCTACAGTGCGGTTCTCGATAGTGACGTCAATGGCTCCATCAAATTGGCGGAGATCGCTGGCAAGACGGACTCGATCGGTCGCGTTCTGTATCGAATGATCGCGGAAACCAACGTTTCGGATATGCAGAAATCCGCCGGAGAATTGACGCAGGTATTTGCCGAAACCGGCAAATCGATCGAGCAGGGAGCGGTCTTCTATCCCGAACGGAAAGATGACTTTGCCACGCTTACGTCCGATCTTGCCGCCGTGCGCGCCTCTGCAGAGTCGGTCGAAAGGCCAGCCTTGACCAATGACAACGCGACGGCTCTGCGGCTCGCCAAGGACGACTTCTCGCCTGCGCGCCGGAAGTTCGATGCCGATGCGACCAAGCTCTATGACTGGGCCAAGTCGGAGCTGAAACGGAAGAATGACGCGGTGAGCGTTACTACCGGCACGACGATAGTCACCTCCTATGTCGTTCTCGGCTTAGGTGCGTTGTTCGCAGTCATGCTGAGCGTCTATGTCACGATCACGCAAGTCGTCCGACCGATGAAAGGTCTGACCGATACAATGACAGTGCTCGCCGATGGAAACCTGTCTGTCAATATTCCAGGTTCCGCCCGTGGTGATGAGCTCGGCGCCATGGCCCGCGCCGTCGAGGTCTTCAAGCGGAACGGCATCAAGGTCCGTGAGATGAATGCCCAGGAGGCAGCCATGCAGGCGAAGAGCGCCGATCTGCAGTCAAGTATCGGCGAGGTCGTCTCTGCCGCGGTTGCAGGCGACCTCACCCAGCGCATTACCAAGCGTTACGACAATGCTGATCTTGACCGCTTCGCCGCGAGCGTCAACGAGCTTGTGACCTCCGTCGATCGTGGCGTCGCCGAGACGCGCCGGGTTGTTTCCGCCCTTGCCGACGGTGATCTCACGGAAAACATGCGCGGTGAGTTTCAGGGCGCTTTTGGTGAGCTGAAAAATAACGTCAATGCGACTATGGCAAACCTGCGCTCAGTACTGGGAGAGGTGCGCGCGGCGATCGACGCGATTAATGGCGGGGCGGGCGAGATGAGAATTGCTTCCGGCGATCTTTCGAAGCGCACGGAGCAGCAGGCGGCAGCGCTGGAGGAAACCTCTTCCGCTCTTGAGGAGATCACCGTTGCCGTGAAAAGCTCGACGGAACGGGCAACGGAGGCAAGCCATATGGTCGACGAAGCCCGTAGGAGCACTGAGCGGTCGAGTGCCGTGGTCAAGGATGCGGTCGCGGCCATGGGGCGGATCGAGCAGGCTTCGGGCGAGATTGGCAAGATCATCAATGTTATCGACGAAATTGCGTTTCAGACGAATCTGCTGGCTCTGAATGCCGGCGTCGAGGCGGCGCGCGCTGGCGATGCCGGCAAAGGCTTTGCTGTGGTTGCCCAGGAGGTTCGTGAACTGGCGCAACGATCGGCGACCGCCGCCAAGGACATCAAGGCGCTGATCAACAGGTCTGGAGAGGAAGTGGACACCGGCGTCAAGTTGGTGACCGCGACCGGCGATGCCCTCGGCCTCATCCAGGGCCATGTCATCAAGGTCAATGAGCATGTGCATTCCATCGCGACGGCAGCCCGCGAACAGTCGACCGGATTGTCTGAAGTCAGCACCGCGGTGAACCAGATGGATCAGACGACGCAGCAGAATGCGGCAATGGTGGAGGAATCGACGGCCGCGACCAACCGGCTTGCCGATGAAGCTGTCAATCTGGCCCAGCTGATCGCTCGCTTCAAAATGGACGGTCAGGTTTCTGCGCCACGTGCGACACGGCAAGACAGCAAGCCTGTTGCTTCCCCTGCTCGTGCCTTGACCCAGAAGCTGGCTGGAGCATTCGGCGGCCGCACGGCAGCAGCAGCTGCCACCAAGGAATGGGAGGAATTTTGATGGAAGCTCCGATCAGCAACTCAACACTTGAAATCATTGCTTTCCATCTCGGCGAGCAGCAGTTCTGCATCCGGACGACTGCGATCCGGGAGATCAGGGGATGGGCGGCAGCAACGCCGCTCCCCCACGCCCCGCCTGACGTGCTCGGAGTCATGAACTTGCGCGGCTCCGTGATCCCGGTAATCGCCCTTGCGGCAAAGCTTGGGGTTCGCAGTGCCACGCATACTGATCGTAGCGCCATTGTCGTGGCGGAAATCGGCGACAATATCATCGGCCTGGTGGTGGACCGCGTTTCCGATATTCTCTCCATCGGCAGTGACCGGATCGAGCCTGTACCGGATCTCGGCAGGACCTTCGATCCGGCGTTCTCGTACGGGATCATTCCCCTCGACCAAGGGATGGTCTGCTTCCTCAATCTTGATCACATGTTTGCCAATCTCGAGGGAGCAGTCGAGGCCGCCTAGTGTGAGTGATAGGAAATCTTGCCGTCGATCGACCCTTGGCCCAAGAGTGAGTCCAAGCTGCAACAGCTTTCGGACAATCGATGGCTTGGCCGAACTGACGCTGGATCTCTTGACTCCGTTCGAGTTATTCCGTGAATGACGGGATGATTCGAGCAGGCGCGATAGCCGCATCGTCCGCGAAGGATACGTCATGACGGCGCAGATTGTTGCGGCATGGGCGGCACAGAACGGTTTCAATTTGCTCGATTCATGGAAGTATCGTCGCACTGACGATGCCCGCACAATCACCATTGAGATCAAAAGGCTCTCGGTCGTACTGATCGATGAGAGAGCCGGTTTGCGCCCGCGGATTGTTTCTGCCTTGTTCAAAGATCTGCTGTTCGGGAGCCCGAATGGCAAACTCGAGCGGTTGTTGCTGGACCGTTGAAAGGCGAGCAGCAACAGATGGCGGGGCGGACTCCGCAAAAGATAGATTAACTGGCGTCGCCGGCCCAGCCTTCCCTACGCCAATCCTCAGCTCGCTGATCGAGATCGATGCTGCCGCTTTCTGAAAGGATCTTCAGGGCCTTATCATGTTGATCTTGGCTGGTCTCTCGGACTGTCAGGAGATAGCCGCCGCGTCGCAGGCCTTCGGCGTAAAGTCCCCGCTCCTTGTCAGAGAAATAGAAGGATCGTGACAATATATCCAGGAAGTCGAGACGCCCTTTCTCCTGTCTATCGCTTTCGTTTCCGGGTGTTATGTTCAGCGCATCGTTTGATATACCCGCATCGATCAGCTCATCGATGGCCTGCTCGCATCGGAGCGCCGCGGGCTCTTTGACAGTAGAGGTCATCAGTCGATCTCCTGCTTTTCTATAAGCGCACAAAAGGCCTTAAAGCCGGCGAATGCACCGAACTGCAGTCGTCGATCGGGCTAATTATTCTGCAGCTTGCCGTGGAACGCCGCCCTTTGGTTCGGGCGGCTGTTCGCCTTCCCGCTCCTTGGCACGCTCTTTCTTGATGGCGGCATTTGGGTCGCTTTCGGTAGTTGCGGCATCTGGAGCGCCCTCTGGCTCTTCAGCGTTTGGCTTTCTGTCTTTGTCCTCACCGGAAGCCTGGAGCAAATGCCGCAGCTCTTCTTCCTGAGGCTGGCCTTCCACCTGCCCCATCTTATAGGCGCGGCGGTGTACCTTGTTATCGCAATCTTCGTTCATCGTTTTCTCCTCCGTCCTTACAGCGGGTGCCGGGTTATGAACGGACACGTCGAATGAGTTAAACTCCCCCTGCAAACAATCGTTCCTGTTCGCCCCCGATACGCTGTAGTGGGCGATAATACGAGGCCGTGCATCGGTTCATGGATGCATACCTCCCATTGCCTCGATACTTCAAAGCATCGGCAATGGAGTTAAATTCCGATCGCAGCAACGCCGGATGCAACAGTCTTTTTTGAAGGCTGCCAGGAGTAGATCATGTCTTCAAAGATTTTGATGTTCTACGGTCCTACCGATCCGCTCGAACGGGATTTTTCTGGCGAACTATATCGTTGCCAAGATGCGGGCGCGCGGAGACAACACCGAACTCATCGATGCGCACATCCTACTAGGTATGAACTTATAGGCCTAATGTGTTCCAATGGGGTTGCCCAACAAATGCGGCAAGCGCTGTGCAGGCTCGGCAGGCTGGTTCCACTCGCTTCGATTGCCTCTGCGGAATGTTGGCATCGACGTAGCGAAATTCGACTAAGCCGGAATGCGAGGGCGAATCCGAAGACATGTCCGCCGTAGCAAGCTGTGTGATTTTGGCGGGTAGGGAAGTCCACCCGAATAGTGCGGAGTTAAGCGGCCCTTCCGCGATCAAGCTTGCGTTCTGAGCGACTGCGGATAGCGCAGTTTGGGAGTCTCGCTTTCCAAGCCGCGCTTGTTGCGAAGTTCTACAGTGATATCATCCCACAACTGGTTGATGTCGGAGGCGTGAGGCATGGCCCATTGCCTTTCAAATCTCCGCGTCATCCTTCACAAATGTCTAAGGTCTGAGTGTACCGAAAGCGGATGAACGTCGCACAAGCCTATGCTTTGCAAGGAAAGGCATGCAGTCGAAGAGTTCCCGTTGATCAAGCGACCGATCTTACTTCCGGCTATTGCAGCCAAGGAGCGTGTCGATGAAGCTCGCTTCACGAGATCCATGGATCGATGATCTCGATTCCAAATCCCTCAAAATCCTTGACATTTCGGGTTGCGATCGTGAGGTCATGGACAATAGCGGTGGCGGCAATCAAGCCGTCCATGGATGAAAGCCCTCGGCTACTGCGCTTTGCAAGGCCCATAAGATCGCCCCACGCCGAGGCGATCGGCGCATTCACTGTGATCCCCCGATTTTCGAAGCGTCCGGGGAGGTCTGACGCCAACCATTCAGTCAGTGCATCGCGCTTTCTCCCAGCGTCCATCAACGCGGCGCCGCGACGAATTTCCGCAATTGATATGACGCTGATGAATGTACGATCCTCATCAAGTCCATCCAGCCATTCCAGAACACGGGGTTCGGGGATTGGCCTTGTCACTTCTGACAAAACATTGGTATCGAGTAGAAGCCTCACAGCGGCAGATCACGCGGTTCGTCGCGTTGACGCTCAACATCGAGGCCGGCACCGCGTAGTGGCGATTCCATTAAAAACTGTGCGAGCGAGCCCTTGCGTGACGTTTTCTTCTGCCACTCTTCGGCAGAGACGACCACGACGCTTGGCTTGCCGTTTCGCGTAATTGTCTGGGGCGCGGATTGGGCGCGCTCAATGACTTCGGAAAGTTTGGCCTTTGCGTTCGCGACGGTCCAACTTTTCTCGTCGTGGGGTGATGGCTGCATTGGAGTTCTCTTTAACTATAGTGACCATAATGACTATATATGCCGACCCAGTATGGATCCCAAGTCGCCTCTGGGACGCGCGTGCGAGCAGCGACATTTCCCTCCTGGTCAAGATACGGCAGCCCGAGCATTCCTTTTGCTAAGGACCTAAATTACCAGTCGTGCCGCCCGCCCATTCTTCCGTTCGGCATTGTTGTAGTAGCTTGCGGCCTGAGGCACTGATTTATGCAGGGATTGCTGCATGGCCTCCTGCAGCGGCACCCCGCGGTTGGCCGCCTCGGTTAGATAACCTGAGCGCAGCCCATGCGCCGAAAATACCTCCGGATCTAGGCCCGCTTGGCCGCAACGCGTCTTCAGGATCAGATTGACCGACTGCGGCGTCAGCGCTCGGCGGTCGATATTGCCCCATTGGTCGATGCGCCGGAACACAGGTCCGGTGTCGATCCTGGCCTCTGCAAGCCACTGCTTCAGCGCCTCGACCGGTCGACCGATCAGGACCACATGTACGCGGTCGTCGGCCGTCGTGGTCTTGGTGCGGCCGAGATTGACAGTGAGGCACGGCAGGAGAGGGGAGGCGGGGTTTGCCGGATCGGCATGCACCGCTTCCTCGTCGACCAGATCCTCGACCCGCAGGTCTGTGACTTCTGAGCGCCGGCGGCCGCCGGAGGCAAAGGCGGCGAGCAACAGGGCGCGATCGCGGAAATCGACCAGGCGCTCACCGTGGCAGGTTGCCAGCAGCTTTGCGAGCACATCGCCGGTGACGGCGCGTTTGCTTTTGCGCCGCCTTGGCCGAGCGCCGGCTCGCACGGCGAGCCTGAGCGCAGATTTCAGGGACGGGGCAGAAAACGATCCGCTCAGGCCACGCCAGCGCGTGAGGATGGACCATGAGGTCAGCCGCCGGCGGACGGTATCGGGCGCATGCGGGCCGTTGGCGCGCAGCAGGCCCTTGGCGCGCAATCCCGTCTCGACCTCGACCGGCATGCCGTGGGAAGAATCCTCGGCACGCTCGACCGGATCCCAAAGATGGTGGGCGACGAATTTCAGGAGCAGGCCTTCTGGCGCCGGCCAAGGGAGGGGGGTGCCGGTGGCAAGCTCGCACCAGGCTTCGAGATAGCCGAGATCGGAGGCAAGCGCCCGAAGCGTATTGG
>JBCNPI010000080.1:0-19763 GCA_039593415.1 Rhizobium sp.
ACAGCTTCGTGACCCCAGGCCTCGGACCATGCGCCGTACATGACCGGCAGTTGGTCTCCGGCAAGATCGCGATAGGCTCTGGCGCGCTCACGCACCGAGACGAAGCTTTCAGGGCCGGTCACATGGGCGATGCGACCTCTACCGAGCCCCTGCAGCCATTCGACGGCAAGGGTGGCACCCTGATAGTCATCCGCGCAGAAGGTGACGCTTCCCGGCGCACCCTCGGTAAATGCATAGATGACCGGGACCGGTAGATTGGACAGATCCACCGGCAGGCGGCGGTCGATCCGCTTTCCAGAGGCGATGATACCATCCACATGCTTGTCCAGCATCGCGTCCACATGAACCTTTCCAAGCGCCGGATCGTCTTCGATCGTGCAAAGGAAGACCGAGACACCGTGATCGACGAGTGCTTCCGTGATGCCGGCCATGACCGGCAGCGTGAAGCGACCATATGTATCATTGGTCAGAAGACCGATCGTGAACGTGCGATTGCTGAGCAAGCCCTTGGCGAGTGCATTCGGACGGAAGCCGATCTCGGTAGCGGCGCGCTTGACCCTTTCCCGGGTTTCGTCACCCATGCGGCCGGTATTGTTCAAGGCTTTGGATGCCGTTGAAATGCTCACGCCTGCAGCCGCCGCAACGTCGTGAATCGTTGCGCGTCCGCTTTTTGCACGCTGATTTTCCAGATGCCTTCTCCCATTCGAGTCTCTTTGAGAAAAGCTTTTCTCAATCGAAGAGTCAACTAGAGAAAAGCTTTTCTCAGCAATTTTTGCGTGGAAGGGAAGAGGGCTGAGAGAAGCGGGGTGAGGGCGCCGTGGATATGTAGTTCAACGCGGAATGCCCATCAAATGCGTATAGTGAAGACAAAAGCGGCGGCCGAGACCTTGCCGGTCCGGCCGCCGCGTCAATTTCAGATCGTTGTTGATGTTAGCCGATCGTCATCAGGCTGGCATTGCCGCCGGCTGCTGCGGTGTTGATCGACGTCGTCACCTCTTCGAGCAGCCAGTTGAGGCAATAGGCGTCGGCGCTTTCGGCGATTTCTTCGCTCGAAGCCGACTGGGTGAGAACCAGCGGGCCGGGAATTGCTGAAATGGCCTTGATCGACTGCTGGACCCGCGCGGCGTCGCCCTCGATGAGGGCGCCGGCAAACGGTCCGTCCGCCGCCCAATCCTTCGTCCAGGAAATGCGATTTGCGATTTGCGCCGGCAGATCGCGAAGGTCGTCCTGCAGGCCCGATGCGGCGTCGATGACGATCGAATTGCCGGTCGCAAGGCCAGCGGCGACCTGGACATTAAGGCCAAGTGCCGTTTGCGGGACGAGCAGAATCCTACCGCGCGGATGCAGCGCGTAGAGGTTCAATTCGCCGACCGGGCCTTGCAGCTCGGTGTTGAAGCCGAGCGATGATCGGCCGGCGACGGTACGGGCCTGTTTGGCCGCATCCGCAACGCCCTTGCTTTCGAGCCAGGCGATGAACTGTTGTGCGGCTGGGTCGCTTTGCACCGAGGCATCGCGCAAAGGCTCGGTCGGGGAAGCGACGAGGCGGCGCAGATACATCGGGCCGCCGGCTTTCGGGCCGGTGCCGGAAAGGCCGCGGCCGCCGAAAGGCTGGACGCCGACAACGGCGCCGATGATGTTGCGGTTGACATAGAGATTGCCGGCGCGCACGCGCTCGGTGACATGGGCGATCGTATCGTCAAGCCGGGTATGCAGGCCGAAGGTCAGGCCGTAGCCGGACGCATTGATATCGGTAATCAGCTTGTCGAGCCCGTTGCGCTTGTAACGGATGATGTGAAGAACCGGGCCGAAGACCTCCCGCTTGAGATCGCTGAGCTTCTTCAACTCGATGATGGTGGGAGCAACGAAAGTGCCCCTTCTCGTGCTTTCGGGAAGGTCGAGCTGTTCGACATTGCAGCCGAGTGTACGCATGCGTTCGATATGTTCATCGATGCCGCGCTTGGCATTGTCGTCGATGACCGGGCCGATATCGACGGCAAGGCGGTCGGTCTTGCCGACCGACAGCTCGCGAAGGGCGCCGCGCAGCATCGTCAGAGTACGGTCCGCAACGTCTTCCTGGAGGCAAAGCACGCGCAAGGCCGAGCAGCGCTGTCCGGCGCTATCGAAGGCGGAGGCGATGACATCGCCAACAACCTGTTCGGCAAGGGCGGAGGAGTCGACAATCATGCCGTTCTGACCGCCGGTTTCGGCGATGAGGGGGATCGGCTTGCCGAATTTGGAGAGCCGCTCGGCGAGCTGCGCCTGGATCAGGCGGGCGACTTCCGTCGAGCCGGTGAACATGACGCCGGCGGTTTCGGGCGAGCCGACGAGTGCGGCCCCCATTCTGCCGCTGCCGGGTACGAATTGCAGGACATCACGCGGAATGCCGGCTTCATGCAGGATGCGGACCCCCTGGGCGGCAATCAGCGGCGTGTTGCCTGCGGGCTTGGCGACCACGGGATTGCCGGCGACCAGCGCGGCTGCGACCTGGCCTGTAAAGATCGCCAGCGGGAAATTCCACGGACTGATGCAGACGACGGGGCCGAGCGGGACGCTATCCGGCTTCAGGACTTTGCGGGCCTCGGCGGCGTAATATCGAAGGAAGTCGATCGCTTCCCGGATTTCACCGACAGCATTCGCAGCCGATTTGCCGGCTTCGCGAATGGTCAGGCCGACGAGAATAGGCATCTCGCCCTGCATGAGATCGGCGGCGCGCTCCAGGATGGAAGCACGCGCGTCAGGACCGACGGCCGCCCAACGCTCGGCCGCATCCGCCGCCAGCCGCATGACGTCGGTCGCATCCTGCGGCTCCAGTTCGGTGACGTGACCGACGATGTCGACGTGGTCGGCAGGGTTGAGAACCGTACGGGCAACGCCGCGCTCGGAGCCGTCGGCAAGGAGCGGCTTGGCGATCCAGTCGCTGGCCGCGGAGGTTCGCAGCTGTCCGGACAGCTCCGTGAGCGCGGTTTCATTCGACAGGTCGATGCCGCCGGAATTCCGCCGCACGTCGCCGAACAGGTCGGCCGGGAGGACGATCTTGTCGTGCTGTGCGCCGATAACGGTCATTGCACGTACGCGCTCGACGGGATCGGCAATCAGCTCGGAGACGGGGACTGCCGGGTCGGCGATCTTGTTGACGAAGGAGGAATTCGCACCGTTCTCAAGCAGGCGGCGGACGAGATAGGCAAGCAGCGTCTCATGCGTGCCGACCGGTGCGTAGATACGGCAGGGACGGCCGAGTTTTTGGGCACCGACGACTTCTTCGTAAAGCGGCTCGCCCATGCCATGCAGGCACTGGAATTCGTATTTGCCGACGGAAAAATCGTTTCCGGCCATGTGGTAGATGGTGGCGAGGCTCTGAGCGTTGTGGGTGGCAAATTGCGGGAACACCACGTCGGTTGCGGCCAGCAGCTTCCTGGCGCAGGCAACATAGGAGACATCTGTATAGATCTTGCGGGTATAGACCGGAAAGCCTTCCAGGCCGTCGAGCTGTGCTCGCTTGATCTCCGCGTCCCAATAGGCGCCCTTGACGAGGCGGATCATCAGGCGATGTTTGGAACGGCGGGCAAGGTCGATGAGGAAGTCGAGGACGAAGGGGCAGCGCTTGCCATAGGCCTGAACGACGAAGCCGATGCCGTCCCAGCCGGCGAGGTCCGGATCGAGGCAGAGTTCCTCCAGCAGATCAAGCGAGAGCTCTAGCCGGTCGGCCTCTTCGGCGTCGATGTTGAGGCCGATATTGTAGCGCTTGGAGAGCAGCGCCAGAGCCTTCACCTTCGGCAGAAGCTCGCCCATGACCCTGTCGGCCTGCGAACGCGAATAGCGCGGATGCAGCGCGGAGAGCTTGATGGAGATGCCGGGACCTTCATAGATGCCGCGACCGGCCGACGCCTTGCCGATCGCATGGATCGCGTTTTCGTAATCGCGATAGTAGCGCTCGGCGTCGGCATGGGTGGTCGCGGCTTCGCCGAGCATGTCGTAGGAGTATCGGAACCCCTTCGCTTCCAGCGCGCGGGCGCGCTTCAACGCTTCATCGATGGTTTCGCCGGTGACGAACTGCTCGCCCATCATGCGCATGGCCATGTCGACTCCGCGCCGGATGACCGGCTCGCCGGCGCGCGCGATCAGTTTCGCCAGCGCGGCGGAAAGGCCACCTTCGTTGATAGTCGAGGTCAGCTTGCCGGTAACGACGAGGCCCCATGTTGCGGCATTGACGAACATCGAGCGGCCGCCGCCCAGATGCGACTTCCAGTCACCGCGGGCGATCTTGTCTCGGATCAGCGCATCGCGTGTCGCCGTGTCCGGAATGCGCAGCAGCGCTTCGGCGAGACACATGAGCGCAACGCCCTCCTGGCTGGACAGCGAATATTCGTGCACCAGACCTTCGACGCCGTCGCCCTTGTGCTTGGCGCGCAGCGCTTCGATCAGCCTTTTCGCGGTCTTCCCTGCCGCTTCGCGCGTAGCTTCCGGCAAGGCGGCAGCTTCCAGCAGGAAAGGGAGGCATTCGGTTTCCGGACGCCTGTAGGCGGCCGTAATTGCCCGGCGCAGCGGGCTTTGCTCACGAATGGGCGGTGCGAACTGCGAAAATGGGGCAGCTTCTGGAGCTGGTTCTTCAGTTGCGAGCTTGGCAGAGACAGTCATGATAACCTCAAGGTGCAAGGGTCCCGATGGCTTGGTGAGCATTGGCGATATTGCCCACGCGGCCCTCCCGTTGCTTCGATCAGAACATAGTTCATTCCAGAAAAGCGTTCCGCCTTGAAACTGCGGCTTTCCAGTCATATTGAACTTCAATAATGCTTATTTCAAATAGGAATGCCTGCTGAAATGACAAAATCCAGTGAAATTGACCAGTTCGACCAAAAGATCCTCGATGCATTGGTCGAAGACGGCCGCATGTCGATCACGGAGCTTTCGGAACGGGTCGGTCTTTCCAAGACACCGTGTCAGGCACGCCTGAAGAAACTGATCGATTCCGGCTATATCGACGGCTTCAGGGCCATACTCAATCCGATCAAGCTCGGCCTCGATCATGTCGCCTTTGCCGAGGTGAAGCTGACGGATACGCGCGAGGAAGCTTTGCTGAGCTTCAACAACGCCGTCAAGAAGATCAAGGAGATCGAAGAGTGCCACATGATCGCCGGCCGCTTCGATTATCTCCTCAAGGTCCGGACCTCAGACATCCGCCGCTACCGCATCGTCCTCGGTGAAAAGATCTCCAGCCTGCCTTTCGTGGCCAGCACATCGACCAATGTAGTGATGCAATCGGTCAAGGAAAACTGGTCGTGAATCCTATTCGTATTCCATCCGCCTTGTGAGGCTGCCATCGGCCGGCTCATCTTGCCGGCTAAACAATGACCTAGATTTCGCCATTCGAATCGGATCATTGCGAGACCCTAAAATAAGCAGGATGGAGTATGCATGGAGATCAGTGCAGGCGACCGCGATCTTGTCGAGGTCATGAGGCGGTACTTCGCAGTGAAGGCCGAAGTCGAGGACGTGAAGCTTCGTCTGGAGGCGGCAAGGCGGGAGAGCGGCGAAGAGATCGACGCATTCTATAATCCGCGTCGCAATCAAAAACACGCTGCCGATATCATCCGTTCGCATGCTCTCAGGCAGGAGATGGCGCGTTTGATGGATTGGGCCGAAGCCTGGGGGCGGCAGACTGTCAATCCAAACGAGGCCTGACGGTCCGATAGGGACCGCCTGGCCATGATCGTGAAACCGGGGCCTTTCAGTTATCCGATTTCAGCTTGCCCGCCGTTGCCCAGGAATCCTTCGAAATCTCGGTAATGATGATTTCCAGCGATTCCGGCGGGCAGGCCAGCGTTTCGACCGCAACCTTGGTCGCTTCGCGAACGAAGGCGCGCTTCTGGTCCTGTGTGCGTCCGGGATGCATTTCCAAGCGCAGAATGGGCATTGCAACTCCTTGAGATAGTGTCGCCTGACGTTAGGCCCGCCGACTATCTTGCAAAACCAGAACACGATAAATACGCTCTCGTTTGCTTCATTCCAAACCTGTGGGTATGCAATTATGGACAAGCTGGCCGGAATGGCGATGTTCGTCAGAGTGGTAGAGCACGGCAGCTTTGCTGCTGCGGCCGATATCAGCGAGGTGTCGGCGACCATGGTCGCCAAGCATGTGAGGACAATCGAACAGCGGCTCGGCGCGCGGTTGCTTCATCGCACCACGCGGCGTCACCAGCTCACCGAGGTCGGCAGGCTCTATTACGAGCGCTGCAAAACGGTCTTGGCGGAAGTCGATCTTGCCGAGCAATCGGCGTCCGAGCTGCAATCGGCGCCACGCGGCCGCCTGCGGCTCGTAGCCCCCGTCAGTTTCGGGACACAGAGCCTCGTGCCGGCCCTTGTCGACTATCTGCATGAGAATCTCGCCGTCAGCGTCGATCTGGCGCTCGACAATAATCCGCATGATCTGATCGGCGAGGGCTATGAACTCGGCATTCATATTGGCGAGCTAACGGATACCAGTCTCGTGGCGCGTCCCCTGAAGCCCTATCGGCGCATTCTCGCTGCGTCGCCAGATTATCTTGACCGCTGCGGCAGGCCGCAAAGGCCGGAGGATCTCGTCAATCACATGTGTCTTGGCCATTCCTACTGGCGCTTGCAGGGACGCTGGCATCTCGTCGGCCCGGAAGGAGAAACATGCGAAATCGCCATCAAGGGCAGGTTCACCACGAACCAGGGCGGAGCCTTGCGCGTTGCCGCTCTGAATGGCGCCGGCATCGCGCTGCAGCCTGAATTGCTGTTGGCCGCCGATCTCGATGCCGGTCGGCTTGAACCCGTGCTGCCGCAATGGTCGTACAAGCCGACGCCGATGCATCTAGTCTATGCGCCGGATCGCCGTCCAACGGCGATGTTGCGCAGTGTCATCGATTTTCTGGTTGACCGTTTCGGCTGAGATTTCGACCTCCGACCTCCTTTACCCCTGGCGAATCTATGATCAAACCTGATCATCAGTTGGAGAGAGTAGGCGAAGCGTGGCCAAGGTTACGTTGAAGGATGTGGCGGCTGCCGCGGGCGTAGGAGCGGTCGAGCGCGCGCTCAGACCTGTCTTCTGGGTCGGGCATGAATTGTCCAATGCGACGCGCGGCTATCTGAAGGAGGATCTCATGACGATCGTCCTTGATCAGGCGCCCGAGGTGCAGGCCCGGCGTGCCATCGACCTGACGTTCAAGCGGCTGGGGCTGATCGATCCAGAGCCGGTCCGCTTTCTGACTGTTACCGCAGAAAGCCTTTGAAGATGTCAGCCTGGCTGTTGATCATGAAGTGTTGGCGGAGATACCGTCAGAGTTGATGGCGGCTGATATCCACTTCCGATAACCGCAGGGACCGGCATTAGGAGCCTGCCGCGCCAATCCCTTTTAGGCCATCGAGACGGGCCACCCTTTTATCCAAAGATTGCACCTCCTCTATCATGAGACGCAGTGCCGACATGATGAGCGCGTGGTCGCGGCCTTCTTCGGCCTTGGATAGGGCGAGAGCTCGCGACTGCAGTCGCTGGCTTACCGAATTGAGCCGATCGATCGTATCCTGGTCCATAGCCATCTCCTTTGCAAACCAATCAAACAGAGCGCCCGTGGTTGGGAATGCTTTCCGAGAGACATTTGTTCCGGCGATGGCCTCGCCTCAGGCTGCCTTGGCCTCGTCTTCGCCCGGCGCCGAAGTGCGGATCAGATGGTCGAAAGCTGCAAGCGAGGCCTTGGCACCTTCGCCGACGGCTATGACGATCTGCTTATAGGGAACCGTGGTGCAGTCGCCGGCCGCAAAGACGCCTGGCATCGATGTCTGCCCGTGATGATCGACCTCGATCTCGCCTCGATCGGACAGAGCGATCGTGCCCTTCAGCCATTCGGTATTCGGCAGCAATCCGATCTGTACGAACACGCCGTCGAGCGTCAGACTATGCTTTTCACCCTTCAGCCGATCCTCGTAGGCAAGTCCGGTGACCTTGCTGCCGTCCCCCAGCACTTCCGTCGTCTTGGCCGAAAGTATGACATCGACATTGGCAAGGCTGCGCAACTTGCGTTGCAGCACATCATCGGCGCGTAGCTTGCCATCGAATTCGATGAGCGTGACATGGTTGACGATGCCGGCAAGATCAATCGCCGCCTCGGCGCCGGAATTGCCGCCGCCGATTACGGCGACGCGTTTGCCCTTGAACAGCGGACCATCGCAATGCGGGCAATAGGCAATGCCCTTGTTGCGATAGAGATCCTCGCCCGGCACGCCCATCTGTCGCCAGCGCGCGCCGGTCGAAAGGATGACGGAGCGGGATTTGAGCGTCGCGCCACTCTCAAGCTCCACTTCGAACAGATCGCCGTGGCGGCTAAGCTTCTGCGCGCGCTGGAGATTCATGACCTCGACCGCGTAGTCTTTAACATGCGTCTCAAGCGCTGTCGCGAAAGCCGGTCCTTCAGTATGAGGAACCGAAATGAAGTTTTCGATTGCCATGGTGTCGAGCACCTGACCGCCGAAGCGTTCGGCGACGACGCCCGTGCGGATGCCCTTGCGTGCGGCATAGATCGCTGAGGCCGCGCCAGCCGGCCCGCCGCCGACGACCAGCACGTCGAAAGTCTCGAGCGTCTTCAGCTTTTCGGCGGTGCGCTTGGCTGCGCCCGTATCGAGCTTGGCGATGATCTGCTCGACCTCCATGCGGCCCTGTCCGAAAACCTCGCCATTGAGATAGATCGTCGGCACGGACATTACCTGCCGGTCGGCGACCTCTTGCGGGAAGACGGCGCCATCGATGGCGACATGGCTGATCCGCGGATTGAGGATCGACATCAGGTTCAATGCCTGCACGACGTCGGGGCAATTCTGGCAAGACAGCGAGAAATAGGTCTCGAAGCGGAGATCACCTTCGAGATCGCGGATCTGGTCAAGGATCGCCTGTTCGACGCGTGGCGGATGACCACCGGTCTGTAGCAAGGCGAGGACCAACGAAGTGAATTCGTGGCCGAGCGGAATGCCGGCAAAGCGCAGCCTGATGTCATGGCTCGGGCTCGTCAGCGCGAAAGAGGGCGCTCGCTCGTTGTCATCGTGTTGCTGCGAAAGCGTAATCTTGTCGGAAAGGCCGACGATGTCTTGCAGGAGAGCCACCATTTCCGTCGATTTTGCGCTGTCGTCGATATTGGCGCAAATCTCGATCGGACGCACGACTTTCTCCAGATAGGCCTTCAATTGGCTTTTCAGCGCGTCGTCAAGCATCGATAGGTCTCCTGCGGGAAATGGGAATTCGTCGCCTGCCTGATATGGCAGACGTGCGGGCTCTTATTAGTAGCCTGGGGCCCTCCCTGAATTCAGGGAGGGCCAGGAGTTCTCAAATCAGATCTTGCCGACGAGGTGCAGCGAAGGAGCGAGCGTCTTTTCGCCTTCCTCCCACTTGGCCGGGCAGACTTCGCCCGGATGCGAGCGGACATATTGAGCCGCCTTGATCCGGCGCAGGAGGTCGACAGCGTTGCGGCCGATGCCTTCAGCCGTGATTTCCATCGCCTGAATGACGCCATCCGGATCGACGACGAAGGTGCCGCGGTCGGCAAGACCTTCGGCTTCGCGCATGACGTCGAAGTTGCGGGTAATCGTGCCCGTCGGGTCGCCGATCATGGCATACTGGATCTTGCCGATGGTCTCGGAGCTGTCATGCCATGCCTTGTGGGTGAAGTGCGTGTCGGTCGAGACGGAAAACACCTCGACGCCAAGACGCTGAAGCTCGGCGTAATGGTCCGCGACGTCACCGAGCTCCGTCGGGCAGACAAAGGTGAAATCGGCGGGATAGAAGAAGAACACCGCCCACTTGCCGGCGATGTCAGCTTCCGTGACCTCGATGAATTTGCCCTGCTTGAAGGCCTGGGCTTTGAACGGCTTAACGACGGTATTGAGAACGGACATGGTACCCTTGCAATGTTTGGACTGAATGGCTTTCGCGACGCAACATAGAGCGTGCAGCGCAATAAGGAAATTACATAAATCACAAAGAATCGATAGATTCCATCTGGGTCGGACGGCCAATATCGTCGCACTTGTGGATATCCGAAAGGCTTTCGCGGCGCTACCGTGAGGAATGGCAAAGCTTCGGCTCGCCATGAACGTCAGAATCGTTTCCGCCGATGCGCCGGGTCGGATGACTTAGGGATCCGGCGTTGAAACGGCATCGCCATTGGCAGCAGTCAGCCAGTCGCGAAAGATTTGTGCCTCACCGGAAAGACGGCTCGCCTCAAGTAGCCAATAGGATTTTTCCGTATCCAAGGGCGTATCGAACAGGGTGACCAATGTTCCACTAGCCAGTTCTTCGGCAATGAGCGCGGTCGGGCAGAGACCGACGCCTTGCCCGCCGCCGACAGAGCCGATCATCAGGCTGAAATCGGCAAAGATCGGGCCCGCCGGGGGAGCCTCCTGGATGCCGGAAATTGTGAACCAACGGCTCCAGGAGGCTGGTGTTTCATCATGCAGGAGATCGGCATTCACAAGGTCCGGTGGCGTCCTGAACGGCCCGTGGCGATGGAGGTACTCGATCGAACAGGTCGGCCGTGTCTCTGCCGTTAAGAGAGGGAGCGCATTGGCATCGGGACGCGGGCCGTGGCGGATCAGAAGATCGACGCTTGCCGCTTCCGGCGTCTTTGCATCGAGCGCATAGACGATATTGATGCGGATATTAGGGAATTTCCTTCGGAATGCCGGCAGGCGCGGTATCAGCCATCGGGTGGCGACGGAGGCGATGCATGCCACACTGACGGGGCGCTCGTGGCCGTCGCGCCGCAGCTGCCGCGCGGCAGTCTCGATCTGTGTCAGCCCTTTTGTGACTGCCGTCCCGAATTCGCGGCCGGCGGCGGTTGCCGTCACGCCGCGTGCATGGCGGTTAAACAGGGCGATACCAAGCCAATTTTCCACCGTGCGCACATGCTGGCTCACACCTGCCGCTGTCAGGTTGAGCTCCGCCGCTGCCTTGGCAAAGCTTTCGTGGCGAATGGCAGCTTCCAGGGCGCGAAGGGAGGCAAGGGGAACTTGGTGCATGGGATAACGCTAAGTAAGGCTTAGCCAAAGGGCAAGCACAATCGACGTTGCGCTTGCACCGGTTCTCACTACATTGCCGCCAGTTGTCCGAGGTGCCGCTGCGTGCTTGAGCGTGCAGAACATGGCAAGCCGCCCGAGACGCAGAGGATGATCATGACCGTGCAAAAGCTCTTTGATACGCCCGCTCCCACAGACGCCGACGAGCGGCGGCGAAAGCCACCGGTCGTGGTCTATCCGAATGGAACACTGCCGGCGGTCGATATGGACCTGCTGCGGGCGGCAAGGGCGGATATGACCAAGATTGGCGAGGTCATCGTGCCGCCGCGGGAAGGGGGTGCTTTCAGCGTGCCCAAAGGGCATTTCTTCCGCATCGTCAGCGTCGAGGGATCGCAGGTGGGCGATCTCAATCTGTGGAACGCGGACGATCTAACGGAACGCTTCTTCAGCGGCAAGACGCGGGCTTTGCACGCCACTCATGTCGGTGTCGGCGATCGGCTTTGGAGTACGCTGCCTTATCTGCGGCCGATGGCGACGATTACCCATGATACGCTTGGCTGGTATGGCTGGGATGCGGATGGTGCCGGTGTTCACGATGTCATCGGTACGCGCTGCGATCCTTACACGAACCGGCTGCTGAAGGGCGACGACTATCATCATTGCTGCCATTCGAACCTGTCGCGTGCGCTTGCCAAAAAAATGAACATCCCAGTCCAGGAGGCGGAGTTTCATGTTCACGACGTGCTGAACGTTTTCATGTGCACCGGCTTTACGCGCGATACCCATCAGTATTTCATGAAGGCAAGCCCCGTGCGGCCGGGCGATTTCATCGAGTTCTTTGCGGAGATCGATCTTCTTGGCGCGCTCTCGGCCTGCCCCGGCGGCGATTGCGGCAGCGAACATTCGAGCGATACGGTGCCCTGCTATCCCTTGCTGGTCGAAATATGGCGGCCTGAGGCTGAAAGCCTTGCCGGGAGGGCTTTCCCGCAACGTAGCGCCTATCCGAGGACACACGGCCTGTGATTTGTCGGCCAATGCAGCCGGCTTAAAACAGTTTTGCCGGCGATTTCGGCCGCCGGCAAATCCAGGTCATCCGTCAAACGATGCAGCCATTCCGTGCGGGCGCATCGTTGGGTGCTTAGTTACAAACGCGAACGCGCTCGTAGTGCCAGCCGTAATCATACTCGTTCTGGACGCGGCGGTCCTCGAACCAGCATCTCGGCGGCGGTGGGGCGACTTCGTAAACCGGACCCCGGTTGGCAAGAGCGCCACCGACGATCAAGCCGCCGAGGAGACCTGCGGCAACACCGCCGGCGATCGCGCCGCCGTTGCCATGGTGGTGATGACGATGCCAGTCACCGCGATAGCCGTCGTAATACTGCGCCTGCGCGCTGCTGACGGGCGCCAAAACGCCGCCTACGACCGTAGCGGCCAGCAAAACCGTAAGAACCGTCTTCTTAATCATGGCTACCTCCAAAGCAGTCTTTGTGCTCAGCGAATGCGCGAGCCATTTAATCAACGTTTTAAGCATGATTATGTTCACCTGAATATTTTATGAATGCGCCGTTCATCGGGCGGAAGTTCTGAAGGTCGGGGCAGTGACGCCGCGCGGCCTCGTCTTTTCAGCCTCGAGGCGATCGTCTTGTCGCTCCCATCCATTCAAGTGTCCGCGACTCGGGATCGCTGTTGCGGGTGATGTCCGTCACCACGGCAGCGATGTCGGCACCATGTTCGAATACCTCGGCAAGGCGTTCCACCGACAGGCCGCCGATTGCGACAAGCGGAATGTCGCCGATGCGCGCTTTCCATTGGTCGATGCGCTCCAGCCCCTGCGGAGCCCAAGCCATGGCCTTGAGGATGGTCGGATAGATCGGCCCAAGCGCTATGTAATCGGGTTCGGCAGCGAGCGCCCTTTCCAATTCCGCCTCGTCATGCGTTGAAAGGCCCAGTTTCAATCCCGCCGAGCGAATCGCATGCAGATCGGCCGCTGCAAGATCCTCCTGGCCGAGATGAATGAAATCGCAGCCCTCGTCGATCGCGAGCTGCCAATAGTCGTTGACGATCAGCTGGCATCCGTGGGCGGCGCAAACTGTCTGCGATTCGCGAATTTCCGCGCGGATTTCCGATGGCACGCGATCCTTGATGCGCAATTGCACCAGCTTGACGCCGAGCGGCACCAACCTCTTTATCCAGGCCGCGCTGTCGACAATCAGATAGAAGGGGTCGAGCCTCACGAGAAAGCCGCCTTTCCGATCACGGGCGTCGATGGCACTGCCATGTCGCGCGGCTCCAGCATGCCCGCGCCAAACGCCTGCCTGCCGGCATCGATTGCCTTGGCAAAGGCTTCCGCCATTGCGGCAGGATCGCCTGCACCGGCGACGGCTGTGTTCAATAATACGGCATCAAAGCCGAGTTCCATGACGGTGGTCGCGTGCGAAGGCCTGCCAATACCGGCATCCACGATCAGCGGCACCTCCGGAAAATGCGCTCTCATGGAGCGAAGCGCGGAGAGATTGAGCGGGCCTGCCGCCGATCCGATCGGTGCGCACCAGGGCATCAGCACCCTGCATCCGGCTTCCAGCAGTCGCTCGCCGACGACCAGATCGTCCGTCGTATAGGGAAAGACCTCGAATCCCTCATCTGCGAGAATGCGGGCCGCCTCAACCAGCGCGAAGACATCGGGCTGCAGCGTGTCGTGGTTGCCGATGACTTCGAGCTTGATCCAGTTGGTCCGAAACACCTCGCGCGCCATTTTCGCCGTCAGCACGGCTTCGGAGACGCCATGGCAGCCGGCGGTATTGGGGAGAACACGAACGCCTAGGTCGCGAATCATCTCGAAAAACGCACCGCCATTGCGCCCGCCGGCCGTTTCCCGGCGCAGCGAAACGGTAACGATTTCGGTTCCCGAGCGCTTGACGGCTTCAGCCAGAACGGCCGGGGAGGGGTAGCGCGCCGTACCGAGAAGAAGGTGTGATTCGATCTGATTTCCGTAGAGTTCGAGCATGGATCAGCCTCCCTGCATTGGTGTGAGTATCTCGATCCTGTCATTTTCGGCGAGCGTGTGATCGTCGCGCTCCTCGCGATGGATAAGTTCGCCGTTGACGGCGGTTGCCAGCCATTCGCCCTCGTAGTCGAGCGCGCTCAGAAGCTGCGACAAAGTGTTAGCGTTGATGACCTGCGCTTCGCCATTGATGATCAGGCGCATTGGCGGCTCCTGTTGCTGCCGTGTTCGGAAAAGATGAGGTCTGCGGCCTCCGCAGCCATTGCCGGCGCCAATAAGAAGCCGTGACGATAAAGGCCATTGATAAGGATGGTTTTGCCCTGCCGTGTCACGCGCGGGAGATTATCTGGAAAGGCTGGACGGATGCCCGCGCCCGTTTCGACGATGGCTGCATCGGCAAAGGCGGGGTGCAGCGCATAGGCGGCGTTCAGAAGTTCCATCAGTGAGCGGGCGGTGATTGGCCCTTCGAAGTCCGTTTCGATCATCGTCGCACCAACCATGAAGAGGCCTTCGCCGCGCGGCACGATATAGACTGGAAAGCGGGGATGCAGCAGGCGGACGGCGCGCGAAAGCGCGACCTCCTGCGTCTGCAGATAGAGCATTTCGCCGCGCACACCACGCAGCTCCCGGCTTTCGCCGAGGCGGGCCGCTCCTGTGCAGTCGGCGATGTCAGTGAAGTCGCCGTCGTCCGTCGCCTCTTCGATGAAGATTGCGCCCTTCGCCAACAGATCGTCTTTCAATCTCTGCAGGACCTCGCGCGGGTTGAGATGCGCTTCCTGCGGAAAGAGCAGAGCATGGCGAAAGCGGCCGGCAAGAGAGGGTTCCAGAGTGGCAATCTCACGCTCCTCTATCCAGCGATAGCCCGTCGTGCGGCTGGCGAATCGCTTCAGCTCGTTTTGATCCCGGTTCGGCGCGACGACGAGCGTTCCATTGCGGAGGACCAGGCCCGGCAGGATCGCGTCCCATCGATTGGCAGAATCGCGGCCGCGCTCCAGCACGGCCTCATCGGCGCTTTCCCGCTCGCACCATGGCGCCAGCATGCCGCCGGCAAGCCATGAGGCGGCTCGGCTGAAATTCCGGCCGGGATCGGAGATCGTGACTTCGGCTCCGCGCCGAACAAGTTCGTGAGCGACCGTGAGGCCGGCAACGCCGGCCCCTTTTACGAGAATGCGCATGTCACTTGGCCGGATTAGAGGCGGCATCGATCGGCATATAGAGATCGCCGCCTTCGCGATATTTCGCCGCCATGGCTTCCAGCCCTTCCTTCTGCGCCTCGGCGCGGATGTCGTGTGAAATCCGCATCGAACAGAATTTGGGGCCGCACATCGAGCAGAAATGCGCAACCTTGTGCGCTTCCTTCGGCAAGGTTTCGTCATGGAAGCTGCGGGCGGTGTCGGGGTCGAGCGACAGGTTGAACTGATCTTCCCAGCGGAACTCGAAGCGGGCACGCGACAGTGCGTCGTCGCGGACCTGAGCTGCCGGATGACCCTTGGCAAGATCGGCCGCATGGGCGGCGATCTTGTATGTAATCACACCTGTCTTGACATCGCTGCGGTCGGGCAGTCCCAGATGTTCCTTCGGGGTGACGTAGCAGAGCATGGCGGTACCGAACCAGCCGATCATGGCCGCGCCGATGCCAGACGTGATGTGGTCGTAGCCCGGTGCGATATCCGTCGTCAGCGGCCCGAGCGTGTAGAAAGGCGCCTCGCCGCAGACAGCCAGCTGCTTGTCCATGTTCTCCTTGATCTTGTGCATCGGCACATGGCCGGGACCTTCGATCATCACCTGGCAGTCTTTCGCCCAGGCGATCTTCGTTAGTTCTCCCAGCGTCTCGAGTTCGGCGAACTGCGCGGCATCGTTGGCATCGGCGATCGAGCCCGGACGCAGGCCGTCGCCGAGCGAGAAGGAGACGTCATAGGCGCGGCAGATATCGCAGATTTCCTCGAAATGCTCGTAGAGGAAGCTCTCGCGATGATGGTGGAGACACCACTTGGCCATGATCGAGCCGCCGCGCGAGACGATGCCGGTGACGCGATTGACGGTGAGCGGGATGTAGTGCAGCCGCACGCCGGCATGAATGGTGAAATAATCCACGCCCTGTTCGGCCTGCTCGATCAGCGTATCGCGGTAAATCTCCCAGGTCAGCTCCTCGGCAATGCCGCCGACCTTTTCAAGCGCCTGATAGAGCGGAACCGTGCCGATCGGCAGCGGCGAATTGCGGACGATCCATTCACGGATGTTGTGGATGTTGCGGCCGGTCGAAAGGTCCATGACGGTGTCGGCGCCCCAGCGCGCCGCCCAGACCATTTTCTCGACCTCCTCCGCCATGGAGGAGGTGACGGCGGAATTGCCGATATTGGCGTTGATCTTCACCAGGAAATTCCGGCCGATGATCATCGGCTCGCTTTCCGGGTGATTGATGTTGGCCGGAATGATCGCGCGGCCGGCGGCGACTTCCTGGCGGACGAATTCTGGGGTCACATGATCGGGAATATGAGCGCCGAAGCTCTCGCCATCTCGGATCAGGGCCTCTGCCTTCACCTTGCGGCCGAGGTTTTCTCGGATGGCAATGAATTCCATTTCCGGCGTGATGATGCCGGCGCGCGCGTAGGCAAGCTGCGTGACGGCTTTGCCGTCCTTGGCTCGCAGCGGCTGGCGCTTGGCCGGAAACTCTGGCGTCAGCCGCTCGCCGGTGACAAAGCCATTGTCTTCGGGGCGCACATGCCGGCCCTTATAGGCTTCGACATCGCCACGGGCGAGCACCCAGTCGCGGCGGAGCTGCGGCAAGCCCTGTTCGATGCGGATATCCGCGCCCTCGATCGTGTAGGGGCCTGAGGAATCATAGACGACGACGGGCGGCTCGCCCGATGTCGGATGGACGCTGATCTCGCGCATCGGTACGCGGATGTGGGCATGGATGTCCCCAGGGATATAGATTTTCCGAGATGCCGGCAGCGGTCCGCTGGTGACGGTCGGAGTGACGTTCTTTGCGGCAATGGTCATGGTTTGAGGCTCCAAGTTGCGGTTGGAGACCCAGTCATCAGCCGGAAGGATGAAAAGACGCCGGCATGGAATCCAGGCGGGAACCCGAAGCCTTTGAGCGCTTGCACCGTCCCTACGCCAGTATGAACTGGATCAGGTTCAACGGGTCACTGCGCCCACAATCGGCAAAGCCGCATTGTTCAGCAGTATCTCAGCCCCTTGCCGGGACCCCCCTGGTGAATGTGGAAAAGGCTATGCCTTACCCTTGCCCTCTGTCAACCCCGCAACGATCGTGGCACTTTTTCGGCCGATTGATCATTGCCGTAGCCATGCAATTGCAATGCTGTAGTGCAAAGACGGGCGTTCGGCGTGTGATGGTTCAGTAACGTGGCGCGGTATTGCCGATGAAACGATGAGGGCCGGTGTGGGAAAGCTTGCTGGCTGTATCGAGCCAGATCTTGCCGCCGAGCGCCCGCCACCGATGGCAGAAGGCGAAATCTTCGCTGAGATAGATGCCCGTTCCCTCTTCGATCATGCATTCGAACAGGGCATATTGGGTGCTCGGTGTGCGCTTGGTGCTGGGGTAGGCGTGGATGGTGCCGTAGCGCAGCTCCGGATAGGCGGCGATCATCATCTCGATGACGGCGCGCTTGATCAACAGCATGCCTGTGCCCGCATAGACGGCGCTGACGAAATCGCCGTCGCGCTCGGCGCTTTGGCCGACCAGCGGCGTTCCGACATAGTGGAGTGCTGCGGCCGAAAGCGATTCGCCGTCGTTCGCATTGACGCGGGCCGCGGTATCCCAATCATAATCCTTGATCGGATACATGGCGGCGACCACATCCTTGTCGGCTTCCAGCAGTCGCAGGACCTGATCGGGTTCAAAGCTGATGTCGGCATCGACGAACAGCATGTGGGTGGCCGAGGTGTCGTTGAGGAAGGATGATACCAGCGTATTGCGACTACGGGTAATCAGAGCGTCGTTGCCGAGAAGCGCAAGCGTCAGTTGTATTCCGGCGCGGGCGCCCGTCTGCATCAGAGAGAAGATGGATTGCATGTAATCCTTGGTAACGAGCCCGCCAAAGCAGGGGGTCGCGATGAAGATCAACCGGTTCTCATTCATTCGCGATTTGTCCCTTTCCAATGGCGCGAGTCGCCGGAATCTAGGAAAATTCAACATTTCTGTGTGTGCTGATTTGTTGAATTTTATTTCTGCGTCTTGCTGAAGTTCTCGAGCGAGACCTCGCCCAATGGTCTGCGACTTTGACCTAGATAGGTTGGCGGCAACGGCGGCGCTGGCGGTCGTTCTCCGTCGGTTGTCGGTGTCGATTTCGCCTGCGCACGGTCAGCGATCGCTGCTGGCATGCATTTGCTCGAGTTGCCGTGCCTTTGCGCTCGCTGGAAGAAGCGGTTCCGGCCCTGCCGTGGCCAGTTGCATTTAAGCAACAGCGCGCAAGAGTAGCGCCTGGGCCGGGTTCATATAATTGACAAACATACGGCCTGTTTGTAAGCCGGATACAGGACATAAATTGTCTTACGGCCGAGCAATCGTCCGGATCGGTAGAGGCATTTCGAAACCTTTGCCGCGGGGTCAATCATGGAGGTTCGAGGGGACTCTAGCCAACATCAGGTGCGTATTTGCCGGGCTGCCGGTCGCGTTTAGACCGAACCGATCTCTAAGGCGGTATCCAGCTTTGCACTCGCGGTAAATTAGAAATGCATATTACAACCAGGAGTTTTATAATGAACATCAAGAGCCTTCTACTCGGCTCCGCTGCTGCGCTGGCAGCAGTTTCCGGTGCTCACGCAGCTGACGCTATTGTTGCTGCTGAGCCCGAGCCGCTGGAATACGTTCGCATCTGCGACGCATACGGCGCAGGCTACTTCTTCATTCCAGGCACCGAAACCTGCCTCAAGATCGGCGGCCGCGTCCGTACCGAAGGCGAGTGGTACGATGCCTACAACCCGAACAGCAAGAACGGCACGCTGTGGCATACCCGCGCCGAGCTTAGCGTCGATACCGCGACCGACACCGAATACGGTCCGCTGAAGACCAACACGGTTATCCGTTGGGACTGGAACGACGGCAACACCACCTCCACCAAGCTACTGTTCGCCAATATCAGCCTCGGCGGCTTCCTCGTCGGTAAGGCCGACTCGCAGTACAACTCCTACATCGGCTACGCCGGCGACGTCATCAACGACGACGTGATCTATGACGGCCCGTATGAACTCAACCAGTTGACCTACAACTACGATGCCGGCAACGGCTTCACGGCCATGGTCTCGGTTGAAGATTCGAACTCTACCTCTGACGGTTCTGCATCCTATGGTGCAAGCTGGTGGACGGATGACAAGTCCAACCACTACGCTCCTGACGTTGTTGCCGGTGCTGGCTTCAAGTCCGGCGCATGGGGCTTCAAGGTCGTCGGTGGTTATGACTCGATCGTCGAAGAAGGCGCTATCAAGGCTCGTGTTGATGCCGACTTCGGCACCTTCTCGGCCTTCTTGATGGGCGGCTGGAACACCGATGGTTCCAAGCTCAACAAGTATGCCGGCACCAACCTCGACCGTTCGGCTTGCCCTGTTAACGATCCGTCGAAGTGCGGCTGGGGTGACTGGGCTGTCTGGGGCGGCGTTGGCGTTCCGATCAACGAAAAGCTGAAGTGGAACCTCCAGCTCGCCTACACCGACTCGAAGATCTTCGCCGCAACCACGAACGTCAAGTGGAACCCGGTCAAGAACCTGCTCATCGAGCCGG
>JBCNPI010000081.1:0-19691 GCA_039593415.1 Rhizobium sp.
GAACTGCTCCACCGAAAGTACCTTGGTGGACAGGGCGAAGTGCAGGGCACCGCAGGCGGCGATGATATAGACGAGGCGATGCAGCCAGATCCATTTCTTGCCGAGCTGCTTGATCGAGAAATTGTTCGAGGTCACGGCCAGCGCCAGCAGCATGACGAGCCCCGCCATGCCGAACATGATGAAGGGCCGTTTCAGCACATCGTCGATGACTGCCTGTATGTCCAGCGCCTGGTCGAGCACCATATAGACGGTCAGATGCATCAGCGCGTAGTAGAAACAGAGCAGGCCGAGCGCGCGGCGATAGCGCAGATAGTTCCAGCCGAAGAGGTCGCGAAGCGGCGTGACCGCAAGCGTCAGCAGCAGGAAGCGGATCGCCCACAGCCCCAGGAAGAGCTCGAAGGTCTTCACCGCATCGGCGCCGAGCTGATCCGTCGCCCCAAGATAGAATTCCCAGGCCGCCGGCAGAAGGCCGACCACGTAGAGCGCCCAGATGGAGGCGGGCTGCCAGCGCTTGGGGAGAGCGAAGGAGAGGGCCATCAGAAATTCATCCTGAGGTCCATGCCGCTATAGAGGCTGGCGACCTGATCGGCATAGCCGTTGAAGGGCAGGGTGGGATGGCGGTTGGAGCCGAAAAAGCCGCCTTCGCCAATGCGCCGCTCCGTCGCCTGACTCCAGCGTGGATGATCGACGGCCGGATTGACGTTAGCATAGAAGCCATATTCCTGGCTGTTCGTCGCCTGCCAGGTGTTGATCGGCTGCTTGTCGGTGAGCGTGATCCGCACGATCGACTTGATGCCCTTGAAGCCGTATTTCCAGGGTACGACGAGCCGGATCGGCGCGCCGTTCTGGTTCGGCAGGATCCCGCCGTAAAGGCCGACGGCGAGCAGCGTCAGCGGGTTGCGCGCCTCATCCAGACGCAATCCTTCGACATAGGGCCAGTCCAGCGATTGCAGCAGGCCCGATTGTCCCGGCATTTCTTCCGGTCGTACGACAGTCTCGAAAGCCACGTACTTGGCGCTGCCCTGCGGCTCCACCTTGTCGAGCAGGGCCGACAGCTGGAAGCCGTCCCATGGAATGACCATCGACCAGGCTTCGACGCAGCGCATGCGATAGACGCGCTCTTCCGGCGGAAATTCCTTGATCAGCGCGTCGATGTCGAAGGTGCCGGGCTTGTTGACCATGCCGTCGACCTTGATGGTCCAGGGACGTGGCTTGAACTTGCCGGAGAGGTTGGCCGGATCGGCCTTGTCCAGGCCGAATTCGTAGAAGTTGTTGTAGGTGGTGACATCCTTGATCGGCGTCAGCTTCTCATTGACCGTGTAGTTGCTCTTGGCCGCCGCCAGCGCCTCGGCCATCGCTGCCTTGCCGCCGATAGCTGCCATGCCGATGCCGGCCGCTGCGGCCGTCAGGAACTCGCGGCGCCTCAGATAGGTCGAGCGGGGGGTGATCTCGGATGATGCGATTCTGGGCGGGCGATAGGCGGCCATGGAACAATTCCTCTATGCGATAGCAGCTTCGATATAAGCGATACGCAACGGATGCAGGTTTTGTTACACTCTTAGGCTGGCATTTCTTTGGAAGTGAAAGCAACTTTTTGTGTGCGCTTGTGATCGGGCCGTTTCGCTCCTAACTTTGTCGAGCGACTTGTTGCTCGGCAGCAGTCCTTGCCCGGCAGCGTACCGGATTCGCTTGAGTTGATAGTGACAGTATCGCACGATTGGATTAGGACAAATCCAAAAAGCGGAGTTGTCGGTGCCCTTTGGCCTGAAACCTTTGAACCATGCCCGACGCCGCACAAATTCCAGGATGACGAGGAAGACACCATGCCAGCTTATCGTTCCAGAACCACCACCCACGGCCGCAACATGGCCGGTGCGCGCGGCCTTTGGCGCGCGACGGGTATGAAGGACAGCGATTTCGGCAAGCCAATCATTGCGGTGGTCAATTCCTTCACGCAGTTCGTGCCCGGTCACGTCCACCTCAAGGACCTCGGCCAGCTCGTTGCGCGCGAAATCGAGGCCGCTGGCGGTGTTGCCAAGGAATTCAACACCATCGCCGTCGATGACGGTATCGCCATGGGCCATGACGGCATGCTCTATTCGCTGCCGTCGCGCGAGCTAATCGCCGACAGCGTCGAATACATGGTCAACGCCCATTGCGCCGACGCCATGGTCTGCATCTCGAACTGCGACAAGATCACCCCCGGCATGCTGATGGCCTCGTTGCGCCTGAACATCCCGACGGTCTTCGTGTCCGGCGGCCCGATGGAGGCCGGCAAGGTCGTCCTGCACGGCAAGAAGCATGCGCTCGATCTCGTCGATGCCATGGTTGCCGCTGCCGACGATAAGATCAGCGATGAAGACGTTCAGGTCATCGAGCGTTCGGCCTGTCCGACCTGTGGCTCGTGCTCGGGCATGTTCACGGCCAATTCGATGAACTGCCTGACCGAGGCGCTTGGCCTGTCGCTGCCCGGCAACGGGTCGACGCTCGCCACCCATGCCGACCGTAAGCGCCTCTTCGTCGAAGCCGGCCATCTGGTCGTCGACCTCGCTCGCCGCTATTACGAGCAGGAAGATGCATCCGTCCTGCCGCGTTCCGTCGCTTCCAAGCAGGCCTTCGAGAACGCCATGGCGCTCGATATCGCCATGGGGGGCTCCACCAACACGGTTCTGCACATTCTGGCCGCCGCGCATGAAGGTGAAGTCGATTTCACCATGGCCGATATCGACGCTCTGTCGCGCCGCGTACCGTGCTTGTCCAAGGTCGCGCCCGCCAAAAGTGACGTACACATGGAAGACGTACATCGTGCTGGCGGCATCATGTCGATCCTCGGCGAGCTCGATAAGGGCGGTCTCATCAATCGCGATTGCCCGACGGTTCATGCTGAAACCCTCGGTGACGCCATCGACCGCTGGGACATCACTCGCACCACCAGCGAAAGCGTACGTGAATTCTTCCGCGCGGCTCCCGGCGGCATTCCGACCCAGGTGGCGTTCAGCCAGAACGCCCGCTGGGAAGAGCTCGATACCGATCGCGAGAAGGGTGTCATCCGCTCCGTCGAGCATCCCTTCTCCAAGGATGGCGGTCTTGCCGTTCTCAAGGGCAATCTGGCACTCGATGGCTGCATCGTGAAGACGGCCGGCGTCGATGAGTCGATCCTGAAGTTTTCCGGTCCGGCCAGGGTCTTCGAAAGCCAGGATGCATCCGTCAAGGCCATCCTCAGCAATGAGATCAAGGCCGGCGACGTCGTCGTCATCCGCTACGAAGGCCCGAAGGGCGGCCCCGGCATGCAGGAAATGCTGTATCCGACGAGCTATCTGAAGTCGAAGGGCCTCGGCAAGGCTTGCGCGCTGATCACCGACGGCCGCTTCTCCGGCGGCACCTCGGGCCTGTCGATCGGCCACGTTTCGCCTGAGGCCGCCAATGGCGGCACAATCGGCCTGGTGCGCGAAGGCGACATGATCGATATCGACATCCCGAACCGCACCATCAGCCTGCGCGTCGATGATAAGGAACTTGCTGCCCGCCGTGAAGCCCAGAACACCAAGGGCTGGCATCCGGCCGAAGTGCGCAAGCGCAACGTCACCACGGCGTTGAAGGCTTATGCTGCTTTTGCCACGAGCGCGGACCGCGGCGCCGTTCGTGATCTGGGTGGAAAATAACCAAGCCCCTTCGCCCCGCGCAGCGGGGAGAAGGTGGGCTCGAATGGTCGGGCATGGCTCGGCCGCGAGAGGATGGATGAGGGGCGTCTCGAGCTTTATCGCGAAGGCACAGCTTGCTGTTCCTGCGTTTGCCCCTCGCCGTAGCCCTCTCCCTGCAGGCGGGGAGAAGGGACTTACGCGGCAACTTTTTAAACCCAAAGCATACTGCGAATTTATAGTGGGCGATTGATCTGCTTATAGGCGTCGTTCAGCTCTTTCTGACGCTCCTGGTAGGACGAGGTGAGGCACGCCACGTCCGCTCCGCAGGCCTGCCGCTTCTTCAGCCATTCCGTCTGCTGGTCCTGCATCGTGCCGCGCGCACCCATGGCGAGAAGGCCGGAGAGCAGGTCAAAAGTCGTCACCATCCTGACGTCGGCATCGTTTAGTACCCGCACATCGCAAATCGTCTTCTCGTCCGGCTTCAGGTTCTGCGTCTCGCAGTCGAAACTGGCGGCGTGAGAGGTGCCGGCCAAGCCGAAGGTAGTAAGAAGAGTGGCGGCGGCAAGATGGATCGATCGCATGTCTGGCTCCCTTTGGCGATTCCCAACGCGAAATGCATGACAGCATGTTTTTGTTCATCGAGCCTGTTTTTTATCGCAGCAAACCTCCATTTATGCTTCATGCTTCCGCCCTCTTTCCTTTCTGGCGTCGGGCGCTACAACGTTGTTTCAAGGGAATTAAAAAGGGAAACTTCCATGCATGTCCTCCTGAAGCGCACTGCCGTTTCGATGATCGCCCTCGTCATGGCAATGCCGCTTTCCGCTGAGGCTCAGACGGCGAAGACACTGCCGCAAAGCCAGACGCAGATGCAGCTCTCCTTCGCACCGCTGGTCAAGCAGACGTCCGGTGCCGTGGTGAACGTCTACGCCGAGCGTGTGGTGCAGCGTCAGTCCCCCTTTGCAGGCGATCCCTTCTTCGAGCAGTTTTTCGGACAGCGCATGCCGAATCGCACCGAGAAGCAATCGTCTCTGGGTTCGGGCGTCATCGTCGAGGCGAATGGCACCGTCATTACCAACAACCACGTCGTTGACGGCGCCGACGATATCAAGATCGCACTTTCGGACGGCCGCGAGTTTCCCTGCAAGGTCGTTCTGAAGGACGACCGTGTCGATCTCGCCGTGCTGAAAATCCAGTCGAAGAATGAGAGCTTCCCGGTTCTGCCACTCGGCAATTCCGATGGCATCGAGGTCGGCGATCTCGTGCTGGCGATCGGCAATCCCTTCGGTGTCGGACAGACTGTCACGAGCGGTATCGTCTCGGCGCTTGCCCGCAATCAGGTGAAGAACGAAGTTGGCTTTTTCATCCAGACCGATGCTTCGATCAACCCCGGCAATTCGGGCGGCGCACTCGTCAACATGACCGGCGAGCTCATCGGACTCAATACGGCGATCTTCTCTCAGGGCGGCGGTTCCAATGGTATCGGCTTCGCCATTCCCGCCAATCTGGTCAAGGTCTTCCTTGCCGCGGCCGATCGTGGCGACAAGTCCTTCGAGCGCCCGTATATCGGAGCTTCCTTCGAGCCTGTGACATCCGATGTCGCCGAAGCGCTTGGCCTGGACAAGGTGCGCGGTGCGCTGGTGACGAAGGTGGTGGATGGCGGGCCTGCCGCCAAGGCCGGCCTGAAGCCCGGCGAAGTGATCACCGCGCTGAACAATATCCCCATCGAACATCCAGACGCGCTCGGCTATCGCCTGACCACGGCCGGTCTCGGCGCGACCGTGTCATTGACCGTGCTGGAGAACAGCAAGGAACATCAGGCCACGATGACGCTTGCCGCAGCGCCCGAATCGACGCCCCGCGACGAACGGGTGATCGAGGGCAACAATCCTTTCTCCGGCGCGACCGTTGCCAATCTTTCGCCGCGCGTCGCCGATGATCTCCATATGCCTTCAGATTCCACAGGCGTTGTCATCGAGAGCCTGAAGCAGAACTCACCAGCCGACCGGCTGGGATTTGCGGCGCGCGATATCGTCATTTCCATCAATGGCGTGGCGATCAGCACGACAGAGATCCTTCAGAAAACCGTTACGTCCAATCCGAGCTTCTGGCGCGTGGAGATCGAGCGTGACGGCCAGCGTATCCGGCAGTTCTTCCGATGAGCGATGACCTGTTTGCGCCGCGGATACCGGAGGAGGTCGCCAACAAGCGGCCTCTGGCCGATCGCCTGCGGCCGCAAACGCTGGCTGAAGTCACCGGCCAGGCACATCTGACCGGCGAGGACGGCGTGCTGCGCCGGATGATCGAGGCGGGTTCTCTGGGATCGATGATCTTCTGGGGGCCGCCCGGCACCGGCAAGACGACGGTTGCCCGTCTGCTTTCGGGCGAAGCGGGACTCGCCTTCGAACAGATTTCGGCGATCTTTTCCGGCGTTGCCGATTTGAAGAAGGTGTTCGAGGCGGCACGTCTGCGCCGCATGGATGGCCGCCAGACCTTGCTGTTCGTGGACGAAATCCATCGTTTCAATCGTGCCCAGCAGGATAGCTTCCTGCCGGTGATGGAAGACGGCACCGTTATTCTTGTGGGGGCGACGACCGAAAATCCGTCTTTCGAGCTCAACGCCGCTCTTCTGTCCCGCGCCCGCGTCCTGACTTTCCATTCGCATGACGAGGAGAGCCTGGAAGAGCTGCTGCGCCGGGCCGAAACGGTGGAAGGCAAGCCGCTGCCGTTGACGGAGGATGCCCGCGCCAGCCTGATCCGCATGGCCGATGGCGATGGCCGGTCGGTGCTGACGCTGGCGGAGGAAGTCTGGCGTGCCGCACGCAAGGACGAGCTTTTCGATCCCGATATGCTGGTCAAGATCGTCCAGCGCCGCGCCCCGGTCTACGACAAGGCGCAGGATGGACACTACAATCTGATATCGGCGCTGCATAAATCGGTTCGCGGTTCCGACCCGGACGCCGCGCTCTACTATCTTGCCCGCATGTTCGATGCCGGCGAAGACCCGCTCTATCTCGGCCGCCGGCTGGTGCGGATGGCGGTTGAAGATATCGGACTTGCCGATCCGCAGGCTCTGGTGATCTGCAACGCCGCCAAGGACGCCTATGATTATCTGGGCTCGCCCGAGGGAGAATTGGCGCTGGCGCAGGCCTGCGTCTATCTCGCCACCGCGCCGAAATCCAATGCCGTCTATACGGCCTTCAAGGCGGCGACCCAGGCTGCCAAGCAGAACGGCTCGTTATTGCCGCCCAAGCATATCCTCAATGCGCCGACCAAGCTGATGCGCACCGAGGGCTATGGCGACGGCTATCGCTACGATCATGACGAGCCGGACGCCTTTTCGGGCCAGGATTATTTTCCGGAGAAGATGGGCCGCCAGACCTTTTACGATCCTCCGGAGCGCGGCTTCGAGCGGGAAATCCGCAAGCGGCTGGACTGGTGGTCGAAGCTGCGCAAGGAGCGCGGCGAGCGCTGAGATCGGGTATCACCGCCCGGGGGTGGTTTCCTGCGGAGCCTTCTGCATCCGGGGAGCTGGCGCCGCATCCACGACTTTCACGCTCGACTCGGCCTGTCCATTGTGGCCTTCCATATCGACGACAAGATGCCAGTGGCCGGATTCGGGAATAGTAAGTCGGATCGGCGATTTCTTGGCGACACCGCCAAGAAATTGATGCTTGAGGGTTTCCGTGAAGCGCTGGAAATTCGAGCTATTCATCAGCCTGACATTGGCGATCGCCGAGAGCGTGATTTCGATCACCGTTCCGGCGCGCTGTTCTTTGAGGTCGTAGTGGCTGTAGCGGAAGGCAGGCTTGGACATTGTCTTCTGTTCTGTGGCATCTGATCACAAGCTTACCTAGTGGCGGTTAAGGAAGCGTTGGGCGGGATACTGTCGAGCCTGGCTTAGTGTTGTAGATTTGATTGGGAGGCGAAGCTGTCCAACTCAAGGATGACGCCTTCCGACGCTGGGCAGGTGTCAGCCGGATTGTACGGAAAATCCGCTTGATATCGATGTCGTAGCCTGGTCGGCCGCCTGCTGGTTCTTGCGGTCGAGCTGGGTAATCAGCGCCAGGATGGTGGCCGAGACCGGCGTCGGTACTTTGGTTAGCTTTCCGAGCGAGACGACGACACCGACGAGAGGCGTGATTTCCAGCGCTTTGCCGGCAAGCAGATCCTGCAGCATCGAGGTACGTACGGGGCCGATCTGTCGGGAACGCTCAAGACGTTCCTCGATGGACATGGTAATTTGCGATCGCAATGCTTCGGCGACGGCTTTTACCTCACTCATCACCTGGCCGACCATGGCAGCCAGAGCCGGATCCTCCATGATATCTGACATCAATCCGCGGGTTAACGCACTGATCGGATTGAAGGCGGCATTGCCCATCAGCTTGTTCCAGATATCGTCGCGGATGCGCGAGGAAATGGAGATGCTGACTCCCGCCTGTTGCAGCAGCGCCGCAACGGCTTCGATATCAGCCGTCGTTTCGCCGGAAGGCTCTCCAAGGATAAAGCGCCCGTTGTTGCTCAATCTGACCTCGCCGGGTGCAATAACTTCCGCGCTCTGATAGGCCACGCAGCCGATAACGCGTTCCGGCCCGATCAGGCGCCAGAGATCGCCGTTCGGATCGAGTTCTTCCAATTGGCGTTCGGCGTAACCGCTTTGGCTATCCTGGTGAAAATACCACCACGGTACACCGTTGAGGATCATGACGACCCGCGTGCCGGAATGAAGCAGCTTCGCGATGCCTGGAGCGGCTGAGGCAAGCTGATGACCTTTGAGGCCGGTGATGATGAGATCCTGCGGTGACAATTCATCTGCATTGGACGTTGCGGCCATCTTTGCAACGATGGGACTATCCGTATCCGCTTCCCACAGGCTTATGCCGCCAGCGCGGATGGCTTCCAGATGAGCTCCGCGTGCCACGGCGGAAATCTTAATCTGGCTTTCTTTAGATAAGGCGAGCTTCGCCGCAATCGCACCGCCGAGCGCGCCGGCGCCATAGATACAGATGTTCTTGAAGGGAGAGGACGTCATGATTTGATGCTCCGAACGAAGTCGCATGCCCCTGCCAAGATATGGCGGGACCCCGATTTGGCGAGTGGTTTAATCCGATTGCCGGAAATCGGAACGCGAATAGGCTGCCCTTTGGACACACTACAGGCCTCGCGTAAATTCGCCATGCGCATCCGACCTGAATAAGAGGCTTTTTCGTTCGGCATAGGCTTGGGCTAGTCTTTACCACAATCGCATCCTAACTTCGGCTAGATCGCTCTGGACCATGGACAACCGGTGCGGTATCGATTTCTCAATTGTCCTTTCTAAGTTGATGAATTCGCCGGGGAAGATCGTTGCGTTTCGAAGCCCTCAACCGTCTCTGGGACAGCGTTCGGGAGACCAGCCATGATTTCCGCGCCTCGACGGACGTATTTCCCGTCGTCGATATCGAAAAACTCGGCGCGACGCTCGACCTGAAGGAAAAGGGAGCTGCTGCCGGCCGGCAGAACCGGCCGCCACCGGATGCGCAGTCGCATGACGAGACGGAGCAGCGCGTCATCGCCTGGGTCGAGGCGGAAAAGAAGAGTTCCTATCAGATCCTCGAAGACCAATTTCAGACCTTCGACAGCCGATTACGCAACCTCGATTTCGAGGGACAGTTTGGTTTGATCCGCCAGGCGAATGCGTCAAGTGTTTCGGATTTCAAAGCGGAGGTGGCAAGCGGCGTCGATGAGCTTCATGGCCTGCGCCGCAAGCTGAAAACCGCCGAGGACGAGATGGTGGGGTTCAAAGCCAAGCACAGGCTGCAGCGTGCGGCGAAGGTTTCCAGCAGGGCCGCTTGGGGTTTCAAGGTCTCGTTGATCGTCTTCCTCGTACTCATCGAAATGGTGATGAACGGCAGCTTCCTTGCCAAAGGCAGCGAGCAGGGTATCGTGGGTGGCGTGACTGAGGCGGCTGCCTTCGCCTTCCTGAATATCGGCGCAGCGCTGATGTTCTCCTTCTTCTGCGTGCGCTTCCTGGTGCATCGGTCCTTTGCGCTGAAGCTGCTCGGTCTGCTGGGACTTGTCGCCTATGTCGCCGTCGCCCTCGGGATCAATATCGCGTTGGCGCATTACCGCGAGGTCTCCGCAACGATCTTGACCGGGGCCGGTGCCGAGGTGATCCAGCGTCTGAAAGCAGCACCGCTCGGGCTGCAGGAGCTGAACTCCTGGGTGCTCTTTGCCATTGGCCTCATGTTTTCGCTCGTCGCCTTCATCGACGGCTGCTATCTGACCGATCCCTATCCGGGCTTTGCCGGCGTGCAGAAGCGCCTTGATTTGGCGAGGGACAATTATATCGACCGCAAGCTCGATCTCATCGAAGACCTGCGCGAGATCCGCGACGAGCATAACGGCAAGATCGAGGAGATCATCCGCGACCTCTCGCTGCGCCGGCAGGAAACGGCTGCCATCATCGCGCATCGTGCGCGGACTGCGAGTCTTTTTGCCGAACATCAGAACCATCTCGAGCGTGCCGCGAATGTGCTGCTCACCTCCTACCGCGATGCCAATCGTGCCGCGCGAACCCAGCCGGAACCATCCTACTTCAAGACCGCTTACAAGGTGGAGCGCCTGACGCCCGTCATCCGGACCGAAGAAGAGTGGGATGACAAGGTGCTGGGCTCGCGTATTCAAGGCGCGCAGGCGGAATTGTCGGAGCAGATCAAGCGGATCGGCGACGAATTCGAGCGCGCCATCGAAAAATATCATCAGCTCGATAATCTTTTCCCGGAGAGTATCCTTGGCGCGACGCAAGCGGCGTAGCCGGCGCGGCGGGTCCGCCGGTCTCATCATCGCAACCATCTGCCTTGCTGTCCTGTCTCTCGGGATCGTCGGCGCCTATGGCTGGCTGCGTTACAAGGCGAGCGGGAATGTCGCCGTCGATCAAGCCTCGCTCTGCCCGGTGGATGGGCCAAAGGCGGAAACGGCCATCCTCCTCGATGTCACCGATCCGATCGCTGATACGACGGCGCTCGACCTGCGCAACCAGTTTCAGAAGATCGTGGCCGGCGTGCCGATCGGCGGCGCCATCGATATCTATGCGCTGACCGAAAAGGAGGGCGAGCTGATCCAGACTTTCCACGGCTGCAATCCCGGCAGCGGCGCGAATGTCGACGAGTGGACCAGCAATCCGCGCCTGGCGCAGGCGCGATGGGAGAAGGGTTTCCAAAAGCCGCTCACAGAGATTGCCGGCAAACTGACCGAAGGCGAGTCCGGTCGGCTGTCGCCGATCATGGCGGCCATCCAGAAGATCAATCTGGAAGTCTTTGCCAATTCGCGGGCCGGCATGCCGAAACGCCTTTATATAGCCTCCGACATGCTTGAGCATACGGCAGCTTTTTCGAATTATAGCGACGGTGCCTCCTATCAGAAATACCAGCACAGTCCGGCAAACGACCGCTTTCGCACGTCACTGGACGGTGTCATCGTCAAGATTCTTGCCTTTCAACGGCCGAACATGAGGTTCAGCATGGAGGATCTGGCGAACTTCTGGGCACAGTGGATCAAGAACAACAAGGGTGATTTCGACGGCTTCGTGCGGTTGGAAGGGATACGCTGATGGCCAACACAGACGCCAGATATCTCATCCGGGATTATGGGCCGATGGTGCTGTTCGCCTCCATCACCATCGGCGGCATGATCTTCATCTGGTCCTCGAAGCTCATGGGCTGGCCACTCCCCGTTGTGACAGGCGTGCCGCTGGCGCTGATGGGGATCTACTTCACCATATCGCTGGCCTTTGCCGGCTTCCGGCTGCACAACGAGCAGGCGGGCGACAATCTCTATTACATGGGATTCCTCTTCACCCTGTCGAGCCTCGGCGTATCCCTTTATCTCTTTGCCGGCGAAACATCGATCGAGACCATCGTCCGCAATTTCGGTATCGCTGTCACCTCGACCATTGCCGGAGTGACGCTGCGCATTCTCTTCAACCAGATGCGGCGCGACCCGATCGATATCGAGCGCAGCGTGCGCCATGAGCTTGCCGAGATGACACGGCGCGTGCGCACCGAACTCGACTCCTCGTCACGCGAATTTTCGCATTACCGGCGCGTCAGCAACCAGATGCTGTCGGAAGGGTTCGAAGAGATCGCGCGGCAGGCCGAACGCAATGGCCAGGAGATCAACAAGATCCTCGAAATGCTGGCGAAGCAGGCGGTGACGCCGATCAATGATGCAGCCGCCCAGCTGACGGCGACGACATCGCAGCTTTCGGAGATTATCGGCGCGTTCGGCACCGCCGTCGAGAATGTCGGCAAGAAACTCGAGGAGATACGCTCGCCGGAAGATGTGGTGAGGGCGGAGCTGGCGCCGGCGATTACTGCGATCAAGGAGATGTCGGAGGCGCAATTGCAGCCGCTGCGCAACATCGAAGTGGCGCTTGGCCGGATGGCGGAAGCGATGGCGCAGGCGCCGCTGCCGAGGGCCGGCGGCTATATCGCTGCCGAGCCCGAAGTCGCGCCGCGAAAACGCTGGTGGCATCTATGGTAGCAGAAGGCTCGGACAGCACGCCGAAACTGGAACACAAGGGCTACAATCGCGGCCTCATCCTCGGCCTGACGATGGCCGAATCCATGCTGCTTTTGGTCTTCTGCCTGTTGCTCGTAGCCGCCGCCATGATTTCGGCGGAGAGAAACAAGCGCTACGAAGCCGAGCGCAAGCTTGAGAAAGCCGAACAACAGGTCGCCGTGCTCGAAAAGAAGCGAGCTGAGCAGGCAGCCGAGATCGTGCTTCTCCAGTCGAAGGTCGTCTCCGGTGATCTCTCAGCCGCGGACAAGGCTGCAGTGGACAAGCAATGGCGGGAGCTGGTGCTGGCGAAAGAGACGCTCGACAGCATAACGGACCAAGGTGCGACATCGACCGATCTGCAATCGCTGTCCAAGGTCGCGGCCGTTCTCAAGGAGCATGGTATCGCGCTGGCCACGGCACCCGATGCGGTCAATAAGCTTCTGGCCAGCAACGGCGGCGGGAACGGCATGCACGACTGGCCACCCATCATCAATCTCGACGATGCCAAGAAGAATTATTTCCAATCGGGAAGCGCCGAACTGACAGGCACGTTCGCACAGTTGCTCAGCACGACGATCACGGACGAAATCGCCAGCAATCTAAACCTTTACGGCGCCAATATCGTCGAGGTGATTGGTCATACGGATGAGCAGCCGGTGGCGCGTGAAAAATCCAATCTTGACGATACGATCATCAGCGCGATGGATGGCAAGCTGCCGGTATCAGCGTTGCTGCCCGCCGACAATGCCGGGCTCGGCCTGGCGCGCGCGATCGCCGTTGCAAACGTGCTCAAGGCCAATCCGAAGCTGAAGGATGCCACTATCCTGCCAATGTCCGCTGCCCAGCTGATCCTGCCCGGCGATACCATCACATCGGGCCAGCGCGGCGCCGTCGAGGCGCGACGCCGCATCGAAATCCGTGTGCGTGGCAGGGCGGCGCCCGTCGCCGTCATCAATGCCGGCGCCGCACCATCAGTGAATACGCAATAGCGCAGATTTGGCGAGTATCAGCTTCTGAGGCCCGGTGCTTCGTAACCGGTGCGCTCCACATATTCCGTGTAGCCGCCGGTATATTGGTGGATGCCTTCCGGCGTCAGCTCCAGCACGCGGTTGGAGAGTGCCGACAGAAAATGCCGGTCGTGCGAAACGAACAGCATCGTGCCCTCGTATTGCGACAGCGCCTGGATGAGCATTTCCTTGGTGTCGAGATCGAGATGGTTCGTCGGCTCGTCGAGCACCAGCAGGTTCGGCGGATCGAAGAGCATGATCGCCATGACAAGCCGCGCCTTCTCGCCGCCCGATAGCACCCGGCATTTCTTTTCCACATCGTCGCCGGAGAAGCCGAAGCAACCGGCAAGCGCTCTAAGCGACCCTTGGCCTGCCTGGGGAAAATCATGCTCGAGCTGCTGAAATACGGTGCGCTCTCCATCCAGCAGATCCATGGCGTGCTGGGCGAAATAGCCCATCTTGACGCTGGCGCCGAGCGCGACGCTGCCTTCATCCGGCTGTGCCGAACCCGCGACCAGCTTCAGAAGCGTGGATTTGCCGGCGCCGTTGATGCCCATGATGCACCAGCGCTCGCGGCGGCGTACCATGAAATCCAGCCCTTCATAGATGGTGCGGCTGCCGTACTTCTTGTGGACGTTCTTCAGCACGGCTACGTCTTCGCCCGAGCGCGGCGCCGGCTGGAATTCGAAGGCAACCGTCTGGCGGCGCTTCGGCGGCTCGACACGATCGATCTTTTCCAGCTTCTTCACGCGGCTCTGCACCTGCGAAGCATGCGAGGCGCGCGCCTTGAAGCGTTCGATAAACTTGATTTCCTTGGCGAGCATCGCCTGCTGCCGCTCGAACTGCGCCTGCTGCTGCTTTTCGTTCTGGGCGCGCTGCTGCTCGTAAAACTCGTAGTCGCCCGAATAGCTGGTGAGATTACCCGCATCGATTTCGATGATCTTGGTGACGATGCGGTTCATGAACTCGCGGTCGTGCGAGGTCATCAGCAACGCGCCTTCATAGCCCTTCAGGAAGGATTCGAGCCAGATCAGGCTTTCGAGATCCAGATGGTTGCTCGGTTCGTCGAGCAGCATGACGTCGGGACGCATCAAGAGGATGCGGGCCAGCGCCACGCGCATTTTCCAGCCGCCCGACAGCGCGCCGACATCGCCGTCCATCATCTCCTGGCTGAAACTCAAGCCCGCCAGCACTTCGCGGGCACGGCCTTCGAGCGCGTAGCCATCAAGCTCTTCATAGCGTGCCTGCACCTCGCCATAACGCTCGATGATCTCGTCCATCCTGTCGGCCTGGTCTGGATCGCTCATGGCAGCTTCCAGCTCGCGTAGTTCAGCCGCGACAGCGCTCACCGGGCCGGCGCCCTCCATGACCTCGGAAACGGCACTGCGCCCTTCCATCTCGCCGACATCCTGATTGAAGTAGCCGATGGTGACGCCCTTATCGACGGAAACCTGTCCCTCATCGGGCAGCTCCTGCCCGGTGATCATGCGGAAAAGCGTCGTCTTGCCAGCGCCGTTCGGACCGACAAGTCCCACGCTCTCGCCCCTGTTGAGCGCAGCGGATGCCTCGATGAAGAGGATGCGATGGCTGTTCTGCTTACTGATATTTTCGATACGAATCATAATTATGCAAGGCCCGAAGAAAGTTTTTCGGGGGCCTTATGCCACGAGCCGGGCGTTCTGTCGCAGGTTTTCGAGGGCAAACCGCGATCGATAGCGAACTTACCTCCGGTGGATACTGAAAGAAAACTTTCGCCGGGGCGACGGATTGTGGTTCATGCACCCGTTCAAGCAGCACGACATCCGGCAGGCCTGTGTTCGACCGGATCGCTGCCGCCTTCCGCTCGATCGGAAGGCGCTATATTGATTGTCATCCTTCTCCGCCGAGTTTTTGCAGATGAAGATTCTGAGAAGCATTCAGGGCCGGATTTTCTTCCGACTGTCGGTCGCAGCATTGGCCGCAATCGGCATGTCGGGCGCAGCTCAACTAGCCAGTGCGACTTCCGAGCATCAGCGGCTCAACGAACCTGTCAAAGAAATTGCAGATCAGCGCCTGCTCCTCGACACACCTGATGGGAAAGGTGAGCTGCCGGTCTACGCCGATCATGCGATCGAGGCGGCGTCGCCCGATGTGACGAAGGTGCTGATCATAATTCACGGCACGCTCCGAAATGCCGATGCCTACTACGCGGCCGGAGAGGAACTGCTTGCGAAGGCAGGCGATCTTGCCGACGGGACGATGGTGGTCGCGCCGCAATTCCTGATAAGGCCTGATGTGGATGCGTTCTCTCTCACTGCGCAGACACTCGCCTGGACGCAGAATGGCTGGAAAGGCGGTGAAGCTGCGCGTCAGCCGGCGCCGATCAGTTCCTTCTCCGCGCTCGACGCCTTGCTCGAACATTTTGCCGATCGTCGCCTGTATCCGTCGCTGAAGACCATCGTCGTTATGGGGCATTCGGCGGGAGCGCAATTGGTTCAGCGCTATGCCGTGGTCGGAAGAGAGATCGAAGATTTGACAAGCGCCGGCATCTCCGTCCGCTATCTCGTCGCCAATCCCTCGAGCTATCTTTATTTCGACGGTGAACGATCGGCCTTGCCGGATCAGCAGGCCGAGTTGGCTTCATGTCCTAAGGCGACGCAGTGGCGATATGGTCTGACCGGCGCACCGCCTTACGTGTCTACGCAGGATCCGAAACTCCTCGAAACCAGATATGCAGCGCGCAATGTCGTCTATCTGCTGGGGCAGGCGGATACCAATCCCTATACTCATTTCATCGATCGCTCCTGCGGAGCAATGTCGCAGGGACCCTATCGGCTCGCGCGCGGGCTGACCTATTTCGACTATATGAGAAAGCGACATCCATCCGATCTCAATCAGAAGATTGTCGAGGTGCCGGGTGTCGGGCATGATGGCGAAGCGATGTTCACTTCGGATTGCGGCATTGCTGTTCTGTTCGATCGACCGGCGCCGCAAGCTTGCCCTGTCATCGAAAGCCCCGCGAAAATATCCGGAGCGACTTCGCGATAGCGACACGTATAAAATCAAAGACCTAACGCGCAAGAAGCGAATCGCAAAGACCGATGTGCTTTAGGCCACCAGCCAATCCGTTCTCATCCATCGGCTGCGATTGCCCGGCGTGGGCTCGATGATCGCATTTTACGCTGGATCGGGCGCTCGATACACCAGTAGCAAACGATGGCGAAGGCGAGCGACCCCAGCGCGATCAGGGCAGGCTGCATGCCATGCGGTGTTCCGATGCGCAACAGCAGCGCCGTGACCAGGATGCCGGTCAGCACGTGCCAAAGGTAGATGGAATAGGAGGCATCCCCCAGGAAATGCAGGAATGCGAGCTTGGGAACCCCTCGCTCCCGCTCCGCGAAAACGGCGCCGGATAACAGCAGCATCGACGGCACTCCCCAGCGGATCGCCCGTTCCAAATGGGGTAGAGGGTCGCTTGCCACAAGCAGCACGAATCCTGCGATCAGCAAGGCGACTGCGGCGGGAAAAGGCAGCCGATATCCCTGCTTCCACAGGTGCCCGATGACGATTCCGGCGGCAAATTCCAGAATAATCGGCTGCGTAAAAATACTGGAATACCCAGAGGGCAGTAGGAAATTGGTAACGACGACGGCCCCTAGGATCACGATCAGGAACCATAACCGCCTGAACTCCGGCAGGAGCAATGAAACGGAAAAGATGAGATAGAAGAACATCTCGTAGGACAGGGTCCAACCCTGTTCGACGATGGGATGGAGCGCTTCGTCCTTGATGGTAGGCACGAAAAACAATGAACCCAACAGATTGTCGACGCTCGAATTCGTGTCGAAGAAGAATTGCGGTTTCAGCACGGCGACGACGAAGGTCGCCAATGTCGCAATCCAGTAAAGCGGGACGATCCTTATGATCCGGCGCCACATGAACTCCTGCGGGCCGATCGGTCTTCCAGCCGTCGTAACCCACATGATGAAGCCGCTGATGACGAAGAATATATCGACACCAGCGGCTCCGACCTTAAAGTTCAGGCCATATGTTTCGCTCACATGGAAGCAAAGAACGGAGATTGCGGCGATGGCGCGCAGATACTGGATGCTCTTGATATCGCTGCCGGTTTTCAGGATGGTGCCTCCTGCGACTAGACTACTCTCGCCGATGCGCTGACGGCCGATCTAGCAAAAGAATGCGTCGAAAGGCCGGATATCTATGCGGAAAGGCGCGGAAGTACGGCAGATATGGCTGGCAGCGACAATTTCAATCGCAATGGATGATTTCCCGCCATTTTGTGGCTGAAATCGGACGTCCGAGGGAAGGTGGGAGAACGCCCACACAGGCAAAAGCTTCTCACTTACGCGGGAACGGCCATTTCGCCGAAGCGGATCAGATCGCTCGAACTTCGGCAAGCCGTTTGACCGCATATTCGTCCTGCCAGCAGATGGCAGCCTCCCAGGCAGCAAATGCCTGCGCGGCGATATCGTAAGCGCCGTCGTCCAGATCGGCAGCGTTGTCGGGCAATACGAGATCAAGATCTGGAACATCGACATGTGACTCGTCCCAGTCAATCAACGCGACACGATCTGCCGTCATGCGAATATTGCCAGGGTTGTTGGGATTTCCGTGAACAACGCATGTGTGCCGGCCGACAAGACGCGCCCATGCTGCTCGACATCGAGTGACGCCCTCGGGCGGCATCGCGGCAAGATTGATCCTAGTCCCGGCTTCGGCATGCAAGAGGTCGGTCGACGATCGCCAGCCGGGGCGCTGCGGCCAGCCCTGTGTCAACCGGTGCAGTTCCCGGAGCGTCTCGGCAACGCGACGCCAATCGGCCTCTATCTCCGGCGGTCCACCCTCCAGGTATTTCATCACCACCAGACCGTCCACGAACAGCCGGCCGTCCAGCGTCGGGATCGGCACCGGAACGGTCATGCCTTCCTGATTGAGGTGCTGGAGCAGGGCGGTTTCCCAGCCAAGGTCGGCGTCGGTTCTGGAGCCGAGACGAGCGACGGCAATTTGCCCATAGATGCGAACGCTCCATACATCGTTGGCAACCCCACCGGTGAGTGGTTCGACGCGAACCGCGTCTTCACCCCATTGCGTGAGTGCTTCCCATCCCATTTGCGATATCCTGGCGCATGATTAGTGCCTCACTCATTTCGTCCGCGGGCACGGGCAGTGCCAATTAACACGAGTTTAGCGGGCTGAATAAGTTGATAACGAGCGACCATGAGAGCTTCTGAAACGAGTTCACCGGACCATTGCGGACCCGGTGAATATTCGTTTGCGTGATGACACTGATTTTGCGCCCGAACGTGACGTCGATATCGCAAATTCGCGTCATTCTAGAGAGCGGCCAGCACTCAGCTGCAGCCGCTCGTGGCTCCGCAGGTGTCGCACTTCTCGCAAGTTCCATTCCGGACCATCGTGAAGTTCTGGCACTCCGTGCACATGTTGCCGGTGTAGCCCTGCATGATGGAGCGGGCGCGGCGTTCGGATTCCAGCTTTTTGGCTTCCGTCTTGGCATTGGCAGCTTCGCTTGCCGCGTTATCGGTGAAGAGGCCTGTCGCGGTTTCGGAGATGACTTCCTCTGCGATCTCTTCGGCCAATTCCTTCGCACGCTCCTCATAATCGCGCTTGAAGGCGACGACTTCGGAGGTTGAAACCGCGCTTGCCGGCTCCAGTTTGCGAACCGTGTTGCCGGCGAAAGCCGTTACCGTGGCAAGCGATGCGGCGCGGGCCGGGGCGGCTGACGCGGCGCCCTTGGCTTCGGCTGCCTGACGTTCGCCCGAGCTCGGAACCAGGGTCGGCTTGTAGCCGCGGGTCAGGCCCTTGGAGACGACATCGGCCTTGCCTTCGGAAACACCGCGGCCGAGCGCCGTGTTGTTGAAGTCGGACGTGTCGACATGGGCAAGATCGTGGCGGCCAAGATAGGAGATCGCCAATTCGCGGAACACGTAGTCGAGGATCGAGGTCGCGTTCTTGATGGCGTCATTGCCAGTCACGATGCCGGCCGGCTCGAACTTGGTGAAGGTGAAGGCGTCAACATATTCTTCAAGCGGCACGCCATACTGCAGGCCGAGCGAGACGGAGATGGCGAAGTTGTTGATGAAGGCGCGCAGGGCCGAGCCTTCCTTGTTCATATCAAGGAAGATTTCGCCAAGGCGGCCATCGTCATATTCGCCGGTGCGCAGGAAGATGGTGTGACCGCCGATCTTGGCCTTCTGGGTGTAACCCTTGCGGCGGCTCGGCAGCTTTTCCTGCGTGCGGACGACCTTTTCGATCACGCGCTCGACGATCTTTTCCGTAATGGTGACGGCCTGTGCGGCTGCCGGTGCCTGCAGGAACTCTTCCAGTGCATCCTCGTCGCTGTCGTCCTCGATCAGTGAGGCATTCAGCGGCTGGCTGAGCTTGGAGCCGTCGCGATAGAGCGCATTGGCCTTGAGGCCGAGCTTCCAGGACAGCATGTAGGCGTTCTTGCAATCCTCGACGGTTGCCTCGTTCGGCATGTTGA
>JBCNPI010000082.1:0-19575 GCA_039593415.1 Rhizobium sp.
CAAAATGCCTTCCCTTTCTTGCCGATGACTTTTTCCATCTCCTTTGGTAGACTAAAGAGGAAAGGAGAGATTACATATGCTTACAATGAAAGATGTTATTCGCGAAGGACGTCGCCATCCCCGAGTTCCAGGGCATCGGCACGGCTGTCGGCCAGCAGTTCTCGGCTGCCCTTGCCGGCCAGATCTCGGTCGATCAGGCTCTGAAGGCAGCACAGCAACTGACCGAACGCGAAATGAAGAAGGCCGGCTATCCGAAGTAAGCGCTTTTGAAACTAAGGAAAGCATTGCCTCCTCTCGATCATTGCTTTCCCCTAGGCCGCCGAGCGCCGAATTGCCCTTGGCGGCCCTTTTCGTTTCAGCCGGTCCACGGCCACCTCTTCCTTCTCAAAGATAGGTCGGTACTTGCCATGGCAACGTTGCACACCCGTTCCACCGCACGCGTCATGATGGCGCCTTCGGTTCTGCTTCTCTTTGCGTGGATGATCGTCCCGCTCGTGATGACGATCTATTTCTCGACGCTGAACTACAATCTGCTGAATCCCGGCTCACATGATTTCCTTGGGTCTCTCAACTACGAATACTTCGTCACCGATCCCGCCTTCTTCAGCTCTCTGATCGTGACGCTGCTGCTCGTCGGCGGTGCGTTGCTGATCACCGTCATCGGCGGCATTGCGCTGGCGCTCCTTCTTGATCAGCCGATCTTCGGCCAGGGCATCGTGCGCATGCTGGTGCTTGCGCCCTTCTTCGTCATGCCGACGGTCGCTGCCCTCATCTGGAAGCATATGTTCATGAACCCGGTGAACGGGCTTCTGGCACATCTCTTCCGGCTCTTCGGGCTCGATCCGCTGACCTGGCTGGAGACGGTTCCGCTCTTATCGATCATCATCATTGTCGCCTGGCAATGGCTGCCTTTCGCGACCCTCATCCTGCTGACGGCCCTGCAGTCGCTGGACGAGGAGCAGAAGGAAGCTGCCGAGATGGACGGGGCCGGCCCGATTTCGAAGTTCATCTACATCATCCTGCCGCATCTGGCCCGCGCCATTACCGTCGTGATCCTGATCGAGACGATCTTCCTGCTGTCGGCCTTCGCCGAGATCCTCGTCACCACCAATGGCGGACCGGGCACGGCGACGACCAACCTCACTTATCTCGTCTATTCGCAGATCGTTCTGTCGCAGGACGTCGGCGGCGCATCGGCGGGCGGCATCATCGCCGTCATCCTCGCCAATATCGTCGCGATCTTCCTGATGCGCGCAGTCGGCAAGAATCTGGAGGCTTGAGATGGCACGCAAAATCACCACGCAACGCAAGATCGTCGTATCGATCGCCGCCTGGATCGTGGCAATCCTCATCTTCTTCCCGATCCTGTGGACGATCCTGACGAGCTTCAAGACGGAAGGCGATGCCATCGCCTCGCCACCTCAGTTCCTCTTCTTCCACTGGACGCTGGAGAACTACTTCGAGGTGCAGGCGCGCTCGGATTACTTCCTCCACTTCGGCAATTCGGTCATCATCGCCTTCGGCTCGACCATTCTCGGTCTGCTCGTTGCGGTGCCGGCTGCCTGGGCCATGGCCTTTTCGCCGACGAAGCGGACCAAGGACGTTCTGATGTGGATGCTGTCGACGAAGATGATGCCGCCGGTCGGCGCCTTCATCCCGATCTATCTGCTGTTCCAGAGCTTCGGCCTCTTGAACAACCAGTTTGCCAGCCGGGTGGGCATGGTCATCGTCCTGATGCTTATCAACCTGCCGATCATCGTCTGGATGCTTTACACCTACTTCAAGGAGATCCCCGGAGAGATCCTCGAAGCAGCCCGCATGGACGGTGCGACGCTGGCAAAAGAGATCATCTACGTCCTGACGCCGATGGCGATCCCCGGCCTTGCCTCGACGATGCTGCTCAATATCATTCTCGCCTGGAACGAGGCCTTCTGGACGCTCAACCTTTCGGCGGTGGACGCGGCGCCCCTGAGCACCTTCATCGCCTCCTATTCCAGTCCGGAGGGCCTTTTCTATGCCAAGCTCTCGGCGGCATCGACCATGGCGATCGCGCCGATCCTGATACTCGGCTGGTTCAGCCAGAAACAACTCGTTCGCGGCCTGACCTTCGGCGCGGTTAAGTAAGGAAGAGAAACATGGGTAGCATTGTTCTCAAACAAGTCTCCAAGGTCTTCGGCGAAGCCAAGGTCATCCCTTCCATCGACCTTGAGATCGATAATGGCGAATTCGTCGTGTTCGTCGGCCCGTCCGGCTGCGGCAAGTCCACGCTGCTGCGCCTGATCGCCGGCCTCGAAGACGTCTCCGGCGGCCAGATCATGATCGACGGTAAGGACGGCACCAATCTGAAGCCGTCCGACCGCGGCCTCGCCATGGTCTTCCAGTCCTACGCGCTCTATCCGCATATGAGCGTGCGCAAGAACATAGCCTTTCCGCTCAAGATGGCGAACCTGCCGCAGGCGGAGATCGATAAGAAGGTCGCGGATGCCGCGCGCGTTCTGAACCTGACGGATTACCTGGAGCGCAAGCCGCGCCAGCTTTCCGGCGGTCAGCGCCAGCGCGTCGCCATCGGCCGCGCCATCGTGCGTCAGCCGGCAGCCTTCCTCTTCGACGAACCCTTGTCGAACCTCGATGCCGCGCTGCGCGTCAACATGCGCCTAGAGATCAGCGAGCTGCATCAGCAGCTGAAGACGACGATGATCTATGTGACGCACGATCAGGTCGAGGCCATGACCATGGCCGACAAGATCGTCGTGCTCAACCGCGGCAATATCGAGCAGGTGGGTTCGCCGCTGGAACTCTATCGCAGCCCGCGCAACCTGTTCGTCGCCGGCTTCATCGGCTCGCCGAAGATGAATTTCGTCAAAGGCGCCTATGCCCAGACACTCGGCGCCGACACGATCGGCGTACGGCCCGAGCATGTGATGCTGTCGACCACCGCCGGCGACTGGCAGGGCAAGGTGCTCGTTGCCGAGCATCTCGGTTCCGACACCTTCCTGCATATCGACGTCGACGGGATCGGCACAGTGACGGCGCGCGGTTCGGGCGATTTCCCGGCCCGAGCCGGCGATACCGTCTACCTGACGCCGGACAAGGCGCATATTCACCGGTTCAACGCCGAGGGGCTGGCGATCTCGGCCTAAAACGCCAAGGCCGTGTGCGCTGAAGCGGGCACGGCCGACGCATCTGTTCCGGTTCGCATTCATCGATCTGCATGCACCGGTCAAGCATACCAGCCGGCGCGGGTTTCCCAGCCGCCCGGAGCAAAGACCTTTCAGAAGGACCAGAGACATGACGTGCAAATTATCGCTCGCAACTCTCCAGCAGGCGGCGGCAAAGGCGGCCATACCTGCTTATGACCGGAAGTCGCTTTCGGCTGGTATCGTGCATTTCGGTGTCGGCAATTTCCATCGCGCCCATCAGGCTGTTTATCTCGACGATCTTTTCAATGCCGGCGAGGCCCATGACTGGGCGATCATAGGCGCCGGCGTGCTGCCGTCCGATGCGGCCATGCGGAAAAAACTTGCCGCTCAGGATTTTCTGACGACCGTCGTCGAGCAGGACAATAATCGCACGGCCGCGCGCGTGACCGCGCCCATGATCGATATCCTGCCCGTCGGTGACGCCAAGGCCATCATCGCCAAGCTCGCCGACCCGGCCATCCGCATCGTGTCGATGACGATCACCGAGGGCGGCTACTTCATCGACGCCTCAGGCAAGTTCAATCCCGCCCATCCGGCGATTGTTGCCGACGGACAGAATCCGGATGCGCCGAAGACGGTGTTCGGCCTGATCGTGGCCGGTCTCAAGGCGCGCCGCGCCGCCGGCCTGCAGCCTTTCACCGTCATGTCCTGCGACAACATCCCCCATAATGGCGGCGTTACCAAAGCCGCAGTCGTCGGTACGGCAAAGCTATCCGACCCGGTCTTTGCCGAGTGGATCGCCGCGAACGTCGCCTTTCCGAACGGCATGGTCGACCGCATCACGCCGGCAACGGGTGCGCGCGAAATCGACTTGCTCAAAGAAGCTTTCGATATCGAGGACAACTGGCCCGTCTATTGCGAAGAGTTCAAGCAATGGGTGCTGGAAGATAATTTCCCCGCCGGGCGGCCGGCGCTGGAAAAGGTCGGCGTCACTTTCGTGCCGGACGTCACGCCCTATGAGCATATGAAGATCCGCATCCTCAACGGCGGCCATGCGGCGATCGCCTATCCGGCGGCGCTAATGGATATCCATTTCGTGCATGAAGCCATGGAAGAGCCGCTGATCCGCGCCTTCCTGGCCAAGCTTGAAAATGACGAGATCATTCCCGTCATCCCGCCGGTGCCGAACACGATGCTTGCGGATTATTTCAAGCTGATCGAGCGGCGTTTCTCCAATCCGAAGATTGCCGACACCATTCCGCGCCTGGCGCAGGACGGCTCCAATCGCCAGCCGAAGTTCATCCTGCCGTCGACGGCCGATCGTCTTCGCCGTGGCGAAGATATCATCGGACTCGCGCTCGTTTCGGCGCTGTGGTGCCGCTACTTCGCCGGCAAGAGCGATAGCGGCAAGGAGATCGTCTTCAACGATGCCAGCGCCGATCGACTGCATGAAGCGGCCCTCAAGGCCAAGGACGATCCGAATGCCTTCCTGGTGTTCGACGATATTTTCGGCGATGTCGCCAAATCAGATCTCTTCCGCAAGCGCTTCGCGCATGCACTGAAAACGCTGTGGGAAAAGGGTACCCGCGTCACCCTGCAGCTATACTTGGACAACAAACTCGCGGAATAATTTTCAAACGGCCGGACTTCTCCTGTTCCGGCCGTTTTCCATTGCCGCCCCGTCAAGCGGGCAGGCGGGACAACAACGGAATTCAGGTTGGATCTGTGATGGCGGAAGCGGGAACAGGGCTCGTAATCTTCGACTGCGATGGTGTGCTTGTCGACAGCGAGCCGCTGTCGGTCGGCGTGCTCATCCAGGCAATGCGCGATGTCGGCGTCGAGATGAGCGAGGAGGATGTCTACAGCCGCTTTCTCGGCAAGAGCCTGGCGACCCTCGTCGATACGATGCAGACGGAGTTCGACGTTTTCATCGATCAGGCATTTCTCGACCGCATTCGCAACGATCTCTACGAGCGCTTCAAGCACGAGCTGAAACCGATCGGCGGCATTGCCGCCACGCTGGATACGCTTTCGCTGCCGCGCTGCGTCGCCTCTTCAAGCCAGCTGGAGCGCATCCGCCTCTCGCTGGGGGTGACCGGTCTCCTCGACAGATTGGAGCCGAATATCTTCAGTGCCAGCATGGTCAAGCGCGGCAAGCCGGCGCCGGATCTCTTTCTTTATGCGGCCGAAAAGATGGGTGTGCCTCCGAAGGATTGCATCGTCGTGGAAGACAGTCCGGCAGGGATCACGGCCGCGCGCGCTGCCGGCATGACGGTCTTTGCCTTCACCGGAGGTTCGCATGCGCATTCGCCGAGCTATCGGGCGGAACTGGAGCAGCTTTCGCCGGAAGTCGTGTTTGACGCGATGCCGGAATTGATACAACTTGTCCGCAACAAGAGATAGTGGTCGGGACCTCTTTTGCATGCGTGATCACGTGGTTGCGGTCGATATCGGCACAGGCAGCGCGCGCGCCGGTGTCTTCACGGCGAGCGGCTCACTGCTGGGCAAAAGCGAACATCAGATCCTGATGAATCGCCCGCGTGAAAACCACGCCGAACATGATTCCGAAGACATATGGGAAGCCGTCTGCGCCGCGGTTCGCGCTGCGGTGAAGGCTGCCGGCGTCCATGCGTCCGTCATCGGTGCCATCGGTTTCGATGCGACCTGCTCGCTGGTCGTGCGCGACCGCGATGGCGGGCAGCTTACCGTTTCCACCGGCGGCGAGAAAAGGTTCGACACCATCGTCTGGCTCGATCATCGGGCGCTGGCCGAAGCGGACTACTGCACCGCAACGAAGCATGAAGTTCTGTCCTATTCCGGCGAATTCATGTCGCCGGAAATGGAAATGCCGAAGCTGATGTGGCTGAAGGAAAACTTGCCGGAAAGCTGGGCCGAGGCCGGCTATTTCTTCGATCTAGCCGATTTCATGACCTGGAAGGCGACGGGTTCGCTTGCCCGGTCGCGCTCGACGCTGGTCGCGAAATGGAATTACCTTGCTCATCGCCAGCCGGGCTGGCAGGCGGATTTTCTCAATGTTATCGGCCTCGGCGACCTGAGGGAGCGCGGTGGTCTGCCCGACGAGAGTGTGCCGGTCGGAAAGAGCATCGGGACGCTGACGGCAGAGGCGGCGGAAGCTCTGGGGCTCGACCGCGCCTGCCATGTCGGCGCCGGTATGATCGACGCCTATGCCGGGGCGCTTGGCGCGCTAGCCGGCCACGCGGGCGATGCCGCGGCATTGGAGCATCAGCTGGCACTGATTGCCGGAACTTCGAGCTGCGTCGTATCCTTCGCGCGCGAGCGTAAGCGCAGCACCGGCATGTGGGGACCTTATTACGAAGCCGTCTTGCCGGGCATGTGGCTGGCTGAAGCGGGGCAATCGGCAACCGGCGCGCTGCTCGACCATATCGTCAGCATGCACGCGGCCGGCGGTCCTCCGACGGCGGCGTTGCATGACCGCATCGTCCAGCGGATCGCCAAGCTGCGGGAGGAAGAGGGTGACAAGCTTGGCGGCCGCATCCATGTGCTGCCCGATTTTCACGGCAATCGCTCGCCGCTTGCCGATCCGCATGCGCTGGGTGTGATCAGCGGCATGACACTGGACGCATCCTTCGATGGCCTTTGCAGGCTCTATTGGCGTACCAGCGTCGGCATCGCGCTCGGCATCCGCCACATCCTGGAGCGGATGCGGGACTACGGCTACATGCCTGACACGCTGCATGTTGCCGGCGGCCATGTGAAGAATTCGGTGCTCATGGAGCTTTATTCCGACGTGACCGGCTGCAAGGTTGTCATTCCGAAGTTGAATGAGACGGTGCTTCTCGGCACGGCGCTTGCCGCTTCCGTCGCCTGCGGTCTCCACGAAAGCCTGGGAGCTGCCGGCGCCGCCATGTATCCGGGCGGGCACGAACGGCTGCCGAATGCCGAAAAGAAAGGCCTCTACGATCGCGACTACCGGCGTTTCCTCGCCATGTACCGGCACCGTGCGGAACTCGATGCCATGGAATAGGCTGTCTAAGGCATGTCGTTGTCGCAAAGCCGTTGTGCGCTTTTTTGCGCGACACGCTCTATCGAAGCGGGGCGTGCGCGAACATGCCCTGAAGCTCTTCGATGCGGCGAGTTCTGATCTCCGCCGCGTCCCCGGCAGCTTGAATGACGCTTGCCGCCAGATATTCCAGCAGTGACATCAGCGCCGCGAGATTTTCGCGGCTGTTGGCCCGCTGCGGCGGCAGGGACAGCGTGATGTTGGCAAATTCGTGCGCCCATTCGGTAAACTGACCGGTCACCAGCAATACTTTGCATCCCGCCCGGCGCGCGGAGCGGGCCAGCAAGCGCGAGGAGACAAAGCTCGGCGAATCGATAATCACAAGCAGCCCGTCTTCGGATGGCTCACCGAAGATCTCGATATAGCTGCCATTGGCGCCATCCAGGAACAGAACCTGATCACGCCCAAAAGTCAGCCGGTCGCAGAAGTGGCGTCCAATACCCGCAAGGGCGGCATGGGCGGCGATAAAGACATGGCGGGACGAAAGGATCGCTGCGACAGCCTCCCGCCACTGCGGCTGGCTGGCCAGATTGTAGATATGCTGCAGCATTTCAACCTGTTCGGCAATCTGTGTTGCAAGCGGCTGGCCTTCAGTGGCGTCTTTTTGAAGCCGCTCAAGAATATTGGGCAGGTGCAGCGTAACCGGTGGCGCGTTCTCTTTGAGGTGAACCTTGATCCCATCCAGGCCCTGATAGCCAAGGGAGCGCAGGAAGCGACCCACCGTCATCGGGCTCAGTTCCAGCCTGTCGGCAACGGAGGAAGCCGTTTCGAACGGCAGTTCATTCAAGTGTTCACAGAAATACTTAGCAATTCTTCGCTCGGCTGGTGTACCGATCTTGATATATTGTCTAAGTTTCTGGCTAAGGTCTTCCAAATTCTATGCCTCACTGACGGTCTTTTTGATGTTCAGCCCGCCCAAATTGCTGGGACAATCGGGCGTGCAAATCTCATATGGCCGCCGATCTTGTTTTTGTTGTTGTTCTTAATGTGGCATACAAGATATATTATTCTAAACTATATTACAATAATTCAAATTTTTAATTGAGTTTATTCATATGGCCGCGCGAGATATTGATATCTATGCAACCGCGTCCTAGGTGTTCCGGTGCCACCGAAAGAGATCGACCGAATGATTGTCCTTGCTGCACGTCTTTCCTTTGCCAATCTCTTCGCGCCGGAGACGCGCAAGGTTTTCTGGAAGGTTCTGGGCCTGACATTGCTGGCGCTTATCGCGCTTTGGTTCGCGTCGCGCGGCGTATTCAATTCCTTCGTTCTGCCCTGGCTGCAAGGCTTCATGCCGGCCGCTTCGGACTGGACGGGCTGGCTTACGCTTTTCCTTGCCATTTTCGCGGGTATTGCGCTGGCCTTGGTGATGGCTTTGCTGATCTCGCCAGTGACGGCGCTGATTGCGGGCCTCTTTCTCGATGACGTTGCCGAGGTTGTAGAAAAACGCGACTATCCGGGCGATGCGCCCGGAGCCGCCATGCCGGTCGCCGCAGCGATGAGAAGTTCCGTGCGGTTTCTCGGTGTCGTCATCGTCGGCAATATCGTGGCGCTATTTCTGCTGTTCATTCCGGGCGTCAATCTCGTCGCCTTCTTTCTGGTGAACGGCTATCTGCTCGGCCGGGAATTCTTCGAATTCGCCGCCATGCGTTTTCGCTCGCCGGACGACGCACGGCAGTTCCGTATCAAGCATGCTTTCACTGTGTTTCTGGCTGGCTTGGTGATCGCTGCTTTCCTCGCGATCCCGGTTCTCAATCTGCTGACACCGCTGTTTGCCGCGGGGATGATGGTGCATCTGCACAAACTGATCTCGCACAGGGAGACGAGCCTGCGGGTAAGACGGGCTTAGAGCATTTCCAGGAAAAGTGCGTAGCGGTTTTCCGTCCGGAATGCGTAAAGAAACAAGAAGATAGAGCATTTTCGCGATTCGAAGAAGAGCGGAAATGCTCTAGCCTGTGGCTTCCGCCCCGATGATCTGGGCCGGCAGCTCGACCAGGGGAGCGGGAACGTCCCAGGTCTTTTCCGGCGAGCGACAGAGATCGGCAATGACGCAGCGTTCGCACTCGGGCTTGCGCGCCTTGCAGACATAGCGGCCATGCAGGATCAGCCAATGGTGCGCATGGTAGAGATACTGATCGGGAATGATCTTCATCAGCCGTTGTTCGACTTCGTCGGGCGTCTTCCCCGGAGCTAACCGCAGCCGGTTGGCGATGCGGAAGATATGCGTGTCGACGGCCATCGTTGCCTGGCCGAAGGCCATGGAGAGCACGACATTCGCGGTCTTGCGGCCGACGCCGGGCAGGGTCATCAGCTCTTCGCGCGTCCGCGGCACTTCGCCGCCGAAATCCGTGATCAGCTTTTCCGACAAAGCCACGACGTTCTTCGCCTTGTTGCGGTAAAGGCCGATCGTCTTGATGTATTCGCGGATGCGCTCCTCGCCGAGATCGAGCATTTTCCGCGGGGTATCGGCAGCCGCAAAGAGCGCGCGTGTCGCCTTGTTGACGCCGGCATCGGTCGCCTGCGCCGACAGCGCCACGGCAACAACCAGCGTAAAGGGATTGACGTGCTCGAGCTCACCCTTGGGTTCCGGCCGCTGGATGGAGAAGCGGCGGAAGATCTCTTCCAGGTCCGCTTTGGAATAGAGGCTCTTTCCCGCTGATTTGCGGCCTGCCGTCGTATTTGACTTTTTCGCGGTTTGGGCGCTGGATTTGATCTTGGGATTTGCCATGAACGACCTATACTCAAGTCCTATGACGGAACGCAACGCCGATAAGGCCGCAGACGGCAACAGGCCGGTTTTTGCCGCCGAATTGTTTCCCCATCGCTCGCTCGGACGAAAGGGGTTCAAGATCATGCTGGCCTTGGCCGGCACTTTTTGTCTCTTCTACAGCATCATCTTCGTCACGCGTGGCGCCTGGCCGATCGGCATATTTTTCGGTGCGGACTTTTTCCTCCTCTATGGCGCATTCTGGCTGAATTATCGTTCGGGGCGCGTGCGCGAAGAGGTGACTGTATCGCGCACAAATGTTTCTATCCGCAAGTTCTCGCCGACGGGCCGGGTGGTGGAGCATGATTTCAATCCGTTCTGGACGCGGTTCCTCGTTCGCCGTCATCGCGAGGTCGGCGTCGTGTCCATGCGCGTCCGCGACAGAAGCCACGATACCGATGTCGGCTCCTTCCTCAATCCGGAGGATCGCGAAAGCTTTGCCAAGGCCTTCAAGCGCGCGCTGGCGACCGTGACGCGACGGATATGAGCGGCTTGCCCAAGTCGGCGACATCACATTTTCGCAGAGAGACCACATGCGCAAGAAACGGGTGGTTTTAGCCCTCTTGCCGTGGTTTTCTCCTTTCCAAGGAGAAAGAACATGAATGCGATTGCACAGCTGAAGAAGGACATCACCCCGGAAGGTCAGGATTACGACACCGTCCGGGAGGTCATCGAGCTGATCACTGAGGAATATCGCGACCAGCCCTCGCTGGAGATGCTTGCAGAAAGGCTCGGCCAGTCGCCGACCCAATTGCAGAAGATATTTACGCGCTGGGCAGGGCTGTCGCCCAAGGCGTTCCTCCAAGCCGTCACGCTCGATCATGCTAAGCGTCTCCTGCGCAAGGAGGATCTGCCGCTGCTGGAGACCTCCTTCGAGGTCGGCCTTTCCGGTCCGAGCCGGCTGCACGATCTTTTCGTGACGCATGAGGCGATGTCGCCTGGTGAATGGAAGGCAAGGGGCAGCGGTTTGGTGATGCGCTATGCGTTTCACATCTCCCCCTTCGGTCTCGCCTTGATCATGGTCACCGATCGCGGCCTTGCCGGCCTGGCCTTCAGCGACCCCGGCAACGAAAAAGCCTGCCTGGCCGATATGACCTGCCGTTGGCCGAATGCGGAGTTCATCGAAGATCCGCATGCGACGGCGCCTTATGCTGCCCGTATCTTCGAGCGCTCGAATTGGACGAGCGACCAGCCGCTGCGCGTTGTGCTGATCGGCTCGGATTTCCAGCTTCGCGTCTGGGAAAGCCTCTTGAAGATTCCGATGGGCCGGGCAGTGACCTATACCGACATTGCCAAGGATATCGGCCAGCCGACGGCGATGCGGGCCGTGGGCGCGGCTGTCGGACGCAACCCGATCTCCTTCGTCGTGCCCTGCCATCGTGCGCTTGGGAAGAACGGACAGCTGACGGGCTACCATTGGGGTCTGACGCGCAAGCGGGCGATGCTGGGATGGGAATCGGGTGATGCTTGAGGGGGGTGTTTTTTGAGGCTCTGAAGTTTGTGGAGGGTGCGCACCCCTCCGCAAACTCAAATGCAATGGCTCAAGCCGCCTTCGCCATAGCCATCTGCAGCAGCGCCTTGGCCGCACTTTCATCCGTAATCAAAGTATTGCAGCCGATGCGCTTGATCGTGGCGCTGATCGCCTGGGCGCGATGGGCGCCGCCGGAGGAGATGACGATGTGCTTTGCCTTTTTCAGCGTTTCGAGATCGACTGACATCACGCGCTTGTTGATCGGGTGATCGACGGAATTGCCCTCGGCATCGAGGAAGTTGAACATGGTGTCGCAGACGCAGCCCATTTCGATCAGTTCCTCCAGCTCCCGCTTCGAGATGAAACCCTCCGATAGCGAGGTCGACTGCGGGCCGATATCGCCGCAGCTGACAATCGCGAGGTCGAGGTTTTCCGCCAGCCGGTAGATCGCTTCGAGGCCGCATTTTTCGATGAGATTGCGCTTGGTCTCGACGGAGTCGACGAGCAGCGGCGCCAGGAACATATAGCATTCGGCGCCCAGTTGGCTTGCCAGGCGCCAGGTATAGTCGATCGGGTTGGTCTGGTGGACGGCGACGATGCCGCCGAGCAGGGAGACCACCTTGCAATTGTCGCGGCGGGTCGGGCGAAAGCTCGCAAGCGAGGCCGTCATCGTCCGGCCCCAGCCGACACCGATCGTATAATTGTCGGGAATGGCTTCGGTCAGGAACTGGCCGAGCGCCAGGCCGACGCTCTTTGCCTGAGCGTTTACATTGCTGCCGGCCGGCTCGGGAACGACGATCGCCTCGTCGAGGCCAAAGGTACGCTCGAGCTTGATTGCCAGCTCCACGCAGTCGTCGATGCCTTCCGTAATCCAGATCTGCACTTCGGCGCGGCGCATGGCCTCATCCAGCAGGCGGATGACCGTGGTGCGGCTGATGCCAAGCTGTTCGGCAACATCCTTCTGCGTCAGGCCCTGGTTGTAGTAGAGCCAGGCGGCGCGAAGCCTCAGAGACGAGGTCTCCGAATAGGCGGTATGGGTTCCGCGTCTCAGTTTGGCCACTGGTCCTCCAGCAAGATTGTCGCATGCGCTATTCGACCTCTTGATCCGCCATGACTGCGAGATGGAGCGATGGCGGACGACAGCAGCAGGCGAGATCGGCATCTTCTGATGCCGATATTCTATGACATGAAACTTATGTCAATCGAATTGCACAAATGTCCTTGACTTTTCGGTGCGAGATTGCTGATAGTCAGCGGTGAGGAATTCGGTCTTGTCCAATCAAGGAGGACAATGTGCGAGTGCTGCCGAGAGCAAGTGCCAGGCCGGACAGGGAGCCATATAGGGCGCCTAGTGCCGGTGAAAAGCCTGTTTTCGGAAGGTTGTCTCCTCATCGCTCGGCCGTTCACCGGAAATGGAACTTTCGCTCTTTTTATCCCGTTACCGAAACATAGGAGAAGGAAGGCTGCACCCCTGACGCCTTCAAGTCCGCCAGACGAAAAGACCGGATCTGCTGCCCGACATCTCCCATTCATATGGGCCTCATTCAACAAGGATACCTGTTATGACTTCCAAGCTTGATCAACTCCGCGCCATGACGACAGTCGTGGCCGATACCGGCGATATCGAGGCAGTCGCTCGCCTGAAGCCGGTGGATTGCACCACCAACCCGACCATCGTGCTGAAGGCGCTCGGCACGCCGATGTTCGCCGATGCAATCAAGGAAGCCGTTGCCTGGGGCAAGAAGCAGGGCGGCACGCCGGAAGCGACCGCCGCCGCCGTCGGCGACCGCCTGGCGATTTCCGTCGGTGCCGCTCTTTCCGGCCTCGTTCCCGGCCGTGTTTCGACCGAGGTCGATGCGGACCTTTCCTTCGACACCGAAGCTTCGATTGCCAAGGCACGCGCCATCATCGCCGCCTACAAGGAGCGCGGCATCGAGCGTGATCGCATCCTGATCAAGCTCGCTTCCACCTGGGAAGGCATCCGTGCCGCTGAAGTGCTGCAGAAGGAAGGCATCGACTGCAATCTGACGCTGCTCTTCAGCAAGGCTCAGGCCATTGCCTGCGCCGACGCCAAGGTGTTCCTGATTTCGCCCTTCGTCGGCCGCATCCTCGACTGGTACAAGAAGTCGACCGGCAAGGACTATACGGCTGAGGAAGATCCGGGGGTTATCTCGGTGCGCGACATCTACAACTACTACAAGTCCAACGACATCAAGACGATCGTCATGGGCGCCTCCTTCCGCAATACCGGCGAAATCGAAGCGCTGGCCGGCTGTGACCGCCTGACGATCAGCCCGAACCTGCTCGACGATCTTTCCAAGGACGAAGGCAAGCTGGAGCGCAAACTCTTGCCGGAAAATAAGGGCGCCGCCGGCAAGATCGCCGTCGACGAAAAGACCTTCCGCTGGATGATGAACGAAGACGCAATGGCAACCGAGAAGCTCTCCGAAGGCATCCGCGCCTTCGCCAAGGACCTCGGCACGCTGCGCGCCATGGTCAGCAAGGAGCTGCAGCTCGCTGCGGCTTGAAGGTGAGATTGCGCCTTCCTTTGAGGGAGCGCTGTTTGAGAGGGGGTGTCGCAGGGATGCGGCGCCTCTTTTGTTTTGGGTGATACGTTGGGGATTGAGCTTGCTGCGTCGACAGTACCGCGGATGCGGGGCGCGCGATGACCTACCGAAGAAACTCCGCCCTGACCTTATCCGACTGCGCACCGATCGCCGGCGCCGCCATATCGTTCTTTGCTCGAACACCATTCACCCGGATCGGGCTAGCCGTCGTACGCAGGGAGACGCCGTCATCGCGGACCACTGTCTGCAGCATGTCGAGCTGGCGGAAAGCGGCGCTTTGCAAGAGTTTCGGCCAGTCGAGCACTTCCGCCGCCCAGATATCGGCGGGCTCCAGCAGCGCGAGCCATTCGCGTACGGTTTTCTCCCGCAGGCGGCTGGCGATCATGGTCTTGATCTCGTCGCGGCGAACGAAGGCGTCGTCAGGCGTGTAGTCGGCGAGGACAGGCAGATCGAGGAGTGGCGCGAGTTTCGCCAATGGCATCATCGCCAGCGCCAGCCAGCCATTAGCGCAGCGATAGACACCGTAGGGGGCGGCGAGATAGGCGTGCGCATTGCGCACGGCGGATTTCTTCGGCAGGCGGCCGCCATCATTCAGATGCGTGGTCAGTACCTCGAACTGGAAATCCACCATTGCTTCCAGCAGGCTCGTTTCCACATGCACGCCGCGTCCGGTTACGCTGCGCCGCACGAGGCCGGCGAGGATCGCCTGAACGAGGAGGTTGCCGGCCAGCATGTCGGCGACGGCGAGCCCGAAGGGCACTGGACCGTCATCGGCTTCACCGTTCAGCCACATGACGCCGGAGCGGGCCTGGGCCAGCAGATCCTGTCCGGGGAAATGACGCCACTCGTTGTCAGGACCGTATCCGGTGATGCTGCCATAGACGATACGGGGATTGATCGCGGCGACGGAGGCGTAGTCGAGACCAAGCTTTTCGATGACGCCCGGGCGAAAATTCTGGATGACGACATCGGCCTTGGCGATCAGCGCCAGCAGTTCCTGAAGATCGTGCTTGTCCTTCATGTTGATGGCAAAGCTCTCCTTGCCGCGGTTGATGGCATGAAAGAGCGTGGAATCGCCACCGATTTCCGTGTCGCTGAGATAGAGCCTGCGGCAGAGATCGCCGCCATCCGGCCGTTCGATCTTGATCACGCGCGCGCCGAGATCGCCGAGCCGGAGCGCCGCCATGGGGCCGGCAAGAAACTGGCTCATGTCCAGCACGATGATGCCAGAAAGCAGGCCTTCTTCAGTATCTTTGGTCATGTCAGACTTTCAGCGGCGGCGCGTCAGCCGGACGACCGTTCCTGTAGCGCACCGTCTGGATATGCTCGCAATAGAGCACCAGTTCGCTTTCGCCCTTGAAGACTTCGTAGGATGAGCGGATCAGGCCGAGTTCGGCATATTTCGGCTGCTTATCCAGATTGGTGCGGATCGTGTAGATGGTGTCGCCGATGAAGGTTGGCTTGATGAAGCGCAGCCTGTCGTAGCCGTAGGAGAAGGCGTTGACGCAATTGGTGGCGACAAGCCCGAGGCCAGCGGAAAAGACGAAGGCACCGGCAACAAGCCGCTTGCCGAACAGACCCTCGGTTTCCGCGAAGATCTGGTCGCTGACGTAAGGGTGCATGTCGAGCACCAGCGCATTGAACTGCTGGGACTCGCCTTCGGAGATCGTGCGGCGTAGCGACCGAATCTTGTGGCCGATCTCGAAATCCTCGTAGAACCAGTTTTCCGAATTCCAGACAGGAATTTCTGCATGATCGGCCGGCATGGTTTTCGGATGAGTGCTGGATATGCCGACGGTGGCGGTCATGGCATTTCTTTCAGTAGAAGCGCACCCGGTCTAAATTGACCAGAGGCGCTTGGCATTCAGGTGATAGAGCCGATTGCGTTCGTCATCGCTTACGCCTTGCATCAGCGAATGGGTGGCGGCGACCCAGGTGGAGAGATTGCCGCCGAGCGTGCAGACCGGCCAATCGCTGCCCCAGATGACGCGATCCCAGCCGAAGCTCGCGATGCAATGTTCGACGAAGGGACGCAGCGTTTCCGGTGTCCAGTCGTCCGGATCGGCATAGGCAACCACACCGGAAATCTTCACGATGACATTCGGGCGCTTCGCAACTTCCCTGATACCAGATGCCCAGCTTTCGCTCAGCCCGTCTTTCACCGCCGGCACGCCGCAATGGTCGAGGATGAAGCGGATGTTGGGATTGAGGTCGATCAGCGCGATCGCCTTGGAGATCTGGTGCGGCAGGACGCAGAGATCGAAGGTGAGGCGGGTATCGGCGAGCCGTTTCAGGTTTTCGCGAAACAGCGCGCCTTCGGAGACATCATCCGGCATGACATGCAGAACCCGGCGGAAACCTTTGACGAAGGGATCGGCAAGGACGCGTTCGAGATAGGCAGGAAAGTTCGCGCTTTCAGGACGGCAGGCTGCGATGGCCCCGCGCAGCAGGCTGCCAGGCTCGCGACTCAGGCCTTTGACGTAATCGGTCTCGCGTTCGATATCGTCTTCGGCGACATCGACCTCCATGTGAAGCGTGTCGGTGATCCCGAGGCGCTTGGCCTCTCGCGCATAGTCTTCGTAAAGGCTGTCGCGATTGAGTGCGCCGGCGTCGGCCAGCCAGGGATAGTTGACGCGTTTCCGGTCGACGATGTGCAAATGGCTGTCGAAAAGCATGGTTTTCCTCCCATACCTGCTTACCCAACATATACTCACAGAAGAATAGTTTATTCAAATAAAAATTATAGATCGGCTTTTTCGACCGTGCCGGCTACGGTCTCCGAGATCTGCTTTGCCGCCTCCCGTACGTATTCGACAACCTGCTCGCGCGTTGGTGCTTTCTGGTTCACGGGCTCGATATAGGGACACGTTAGCGCCGCGAGCGCGTTGCCGTCCATCGCCAGCACCGGGGCGGAGATATTGTGCACGCCGCTCGTCTGCAAACTGCTCATGGTCTCGAAACCTTTCTCGCGGATGGCCAACAATTTCTCCTCGAGATCGGCCGGTGGTTCCTCGGGGTCCTGCTCCTGGCGTCTTTGCTCGTTGATCATCATCTGGCGTTGCTTTGCATCCCGAAATGCCAGGAGAATATGGCCCGAGCCGGTATTATAGAGATTGATCTGCGCGCCGACGCGGATGGAGATGCCCCAATAGGTCGGTGAATCCTGCTGTGCAATGACGACGACAGAGCCTCGGTCGTAGATCGCCAGATGGCAGGCCTGCTCGGCGCGATTGGAGAATTCACGCATCAGCGGCGTTGCGAAGGAGACGAGACGGCGCACCGGCGCATGATAATGCGCAAGGCCGAAGAGCTTCAGCGTCAGATAGAAGCGGTCGCCATCCTGCCGCTGCACATAGCCGCGCCGCACGAGGCGATCGAGCATGCGATAGAATTCGTTCGGACTCTTGTTGAGCGCCTTGGCGATTTCCGCCTGAGTCAGGCCGCCGTCGATTGTTGCCAGCAGTTCCAGAATATCGAGCCCCTTGTCTAAGGCCGGCGCGCGATAACGATCGCTGTCGTCTTCTACGCTCATCAACAAGTCCCCCATTCGAAGAAACATGGATCATCATTCATATATGAATGAATGCATTTTTCAAGCGCGCGATCGTCGCTTGACGGCCAATGAATAAGATGTTTACTTATAAATCATCGATCCATATTTGGGTCGGGAGAACAATCGGACAAGGGTCCGGTCTTGGGGAGGAACTTCGATGAGGAATTGGAAGGCCGGTCTTGCTACCGGCATGATGGCATTGCTTGCCGGCACCTCGGTCTTTGCCGCCGATCTGCCGGGCAAGTTTCCGGGCGTGACGATCGACGCCAAGCTCATCGGCGGCCAGCAATATGAGCCGCTCTATGCGCGGATTGCCGAGTGGGAGAAGGAGACCGGCGCCAAAGTCAATATTCTCTCGAAGAAGAACCACTTCGAGCTCGATAAGGAAATCAAGTCGGATATGGCGTCTGGCAGCATTTCCTGGTGCGTCGGTTCGAACCATTCGTCTTTCGCGCCGCAATATCCCGACCTCTACACCGATCTCTCGAAGCTTCTGCCCAAGGAAGAAATCGGCAAGTTCGTCGATTCGACCATCCAGGCCTCGACCATCGACGGCCGTTTGATCATGCTGCCGCGCGCCCAGTTCGACGTCTCGGCGCTCTACTATCAGAAGAGCCTCTATAAGGACGATGCCAAGAAGAAGGCCTTCAAGGACAAGTACGGCTACGATCTGGCGCCGCCGAAGACCTGGAAGGAAGTCTCGGACCAGGCGATCTTCTTCGCCAATCCGCCGAATTTCTTCGGCACTCAATTCCCCGGCAAGGAAGAGGCGATCAATGGCCGCTTCTATGAAATGTTGGTCGCCGAAGGTGGCGAATATCTCGACAAGGCCGGCAAGCCTGCCTTCAATTCCGAAGCGGGGGTGCGCGCGCTCGACTGGTTCGTCAATATGTACAAGGCCAAGGCTGTTCCGGCCGGCACGACCAATTATCTGTGGGACGACCTCGGCGCCGGCTTCGCATCCGGCTCCGTCGCACTCGATCTCGACTGGCCGGGCTGGGCGACCTATTTCAACGATCCGAAATCCTCGAAGGTCGCTGGGAATGTCGGCGTAGTCGTGCAGCCTGTCGGCTCCGCCGGCAAGCACACCGGCTGGTCTGGCCATCATGGCTTCTCGGTCACCGAATCCTGCGCCCACAAGGACGCGGCCGCCTCGCTCGTCTGGTTCCTGACCAACGACGATTCGCAGAAGCTCGAAGCCGCCAAGGGCACCCTGCCGACCCGCAAGGCGGTCTGGGAGTGGGACATCCAGCAGGCTGCTTCCGATCCTTACAAGAAGGAAGTGCTGAGCACCTTCCAGGAAGCAATGAAATATGCCTTCCCGGTTCCGCGCACGCCGCAATGGATCGAGATTTCCAACGTCGTCTATCCTGAACTTCAGGCTGCCATCCTCGGCGATAAGACCTCCAAGCAGGCGCTCGATGCGGCTGCCCAGAAGGCAACCGATGTTCTGAAGGACGCCGGTGCACTCTAAGCGATGCAATCGAAACCCCGCGCTTTGAATAGCGCGGGGTTTCGTAAGCAGACTTCGAGAAAGGCTTTCGATCGGCGCCGCAAGCGGCCCGTTCGTGCCTGCCGGCGTCGTGCCGGGTCTCGTCCCAAGCAATCCATTCCAAGCAGTCCGGGCCACGCTGCCGAGGAATGCCGACAGGTGCAAACCATGCTCAAAAGAATATCCCCACCGGTCCTGCTTCTTCTTCCGGCGATCATCGTCCTTGTCGCGGTGGTGCTGTTTCCGCTGCTACTCTCCTTCTATTCCAGCTTTACGCCCTTTCGCCTGACGCGGCCGGTTACACTCTTCACCTTCATCGGTCTGCGCAACTACACGCGTATCCTTACCGATCCTGTGTTTCTCGCGGCCTTCGTGCGCACCGTGGTGCTGCTGACGATCGCGCTCAACTTGGAAATGCTGCTTGGCCTTGGATTGGCTATCCTGGTCAACAAGGCGACCCACGGCAAGCGCGTGCTGCGCACGCTGATGATGTTCCCGATGATGTTTTCGCCTGTTCTCGTCGGCTTCCAGTTCAAGTTC
>JBCNPI010000083.1:0-19561 GCA_039593415.1 Rhizobium sp.
CAGACCCACCCTTGCCAGATGCCTCCAACGGGGCGGCATCATCTCGGAATCAGGGAGCGACTATTTCTCGGAATTGGGGGGCGACATCATTTCGGAATCAGGGGGCGGATTGCCTCGGAATTTGCACGGATAGTATCCGAACTTAATTTCCATCGTCACATCCAATGCAATTCAGTATGGATCGCATCATCGTAAAAGGTGCAGCCGATTCCAAGATAAATTGCGTCGGGTGGGAAGAGAGCGCGAGAGGAAGGGTCAAGGGTTCCTCTCGCCCTGACGCCGGGTGGGTCGAACCCGACCGAAGCCAGTGACGAATTCCCCCTATGGCAAAAAGCCCGAACGCGCTGGCTCGGGCTTTTGAAGTTACTGAAGAACGGCTATTCGGTAGCTGCACCTGTCCGAAGTGAGGCGGGAAGCCAACCTTTGCCCGCTAATTGCTTCTCCGCCGTAGCGACGGCTTCGGCCTTCGAGCCTTTCTCGATGCTTCGCGTCTGCGGCGCACATCCGGCTTCAATCAGCACCTCGGCAATCCCCGTCTTGCTCAGGCGACCAAGGAAAGCCGCGTCCGGCGTCCAGTAGGTTCCCATATCAAGGCCAACCGCCACCGCAATCTGCTCCACATTCTCCAACCGACTGCGGCTCTGGTCATGCTTGGCCTTGATGCCGTTGAGGTTGGCGGCGGTCACGAACGCCAGCAGTTCCAGCAGCTTGTCGGTCGGCTGGTCAAGCAACCACGCCCACAGGTCAGCGGGCTGACCGGGGAGCGTATCGCCCCACGCCTCCTGCATCGCCTTCCATGCCGCAAGGGCGCGGGCTTCGCCCGACTCTTTGATGGACGGAGCCAGTTCGCGGCGCTGGCCATGAACCTCCACGGCGGCATCGTAGGACGTATATCCGATGAGGAAGATGCGGCCCACCAGCGGATACAGCATGGCAGCAAGCGCAATCGCCGGACGGTTGGCCACCTCGATGCGCAACGCGGCGGTGCGGATGGCGGTCAGTTCCTCCACCAGCGCGGCGGAATAGATGGCGTCCGGCTCGGCAGTTCCGGCCTCGACATCGTCTTCGCCGTCCGTAACCGTATGGCCGGTGTCACCACGTTGCAGCTTCACCAGCGCCTCACGGTCTTCCGGCTTTACGTAGCCACGGTTGATTTGCAGCGCGCCGCCGTGGTCAACGGCAACGATGCATCCGGCTAGCGTCCTTTCCTGCGGTTCATAGCTACGGGTGGCATTCTGGATATCCTCCATCCGTTGCTGGATATCCGCCAACTTCGTTTCCTCGGCCTCGATGACGGGGTCACCTTCCTCGTATCCCTCGATCTGCTCCTGCAATGCGTCGAAGGTCTCGGCCAGCGCGGAGAGTTCGATTTCTTCCTCTTCCGTCAATTCGCGGGTCTGCGGATAAATCCGTCCATAACCGCTGTTATACAGGGAGGATGTTTCTAGCGAGGTGTCAACCCAAGCCCAGCCCTCGGACTTCACGGCTTCCGCCGCCAGTTCCAACTCGGCCGTGGCAAGCTGTGTCAGCAAGGCCCTATCGGTCAGGAAGGTGCTGATGTCCTCGCCAAACAGGTCGCGGACGATGCCGCCACCTGCCGCCTCATAGGCTTCCAGCCCCACGAAACGAGCCAGACGGTCGGTACTACGCACATGGTCCTGTGTCAGCAGGGAACGCAGGCTGCGCGGGTCACGATTCCACGCCGGAGCCTCGAACCACACCCGTTCCTGTTCCTCGTGGCTGTCGCTGAGAGCCAGCGCACGCGCCTGCTCCACGGTCATGTCATCGTTTCGAAGCTCCTCCAGCACCTTGGGCGAGAGGTTGGCGAGTTTCAGCCGTTGGCGCACGGTGATGACCGATTGCCCGAAACGAGAGGCAATCAGGTCCGGTGCCATGCCGTCCTCGGCAAGCCGCCGGTAGCTGAGGATTTCATCCACCACATGCATGGCTTCACGCTGCACGTTCTCGGCAAGCGACAGTTCGATGTCGTTGTCGTCGCGGACGTTGCACGGGATTTCGGTATCCTCAGCCAGCCGTCCCTCCTTGACCAGCAGATTCAGGGCGGCCAAGCGCCGCGAACCCGCCACGACCTCGTATTTGCCTTTCTTCGCCTTGCGCACGGTCAGGTTCTGGATAAGCCCGTGGGCCTCGATGCTGTCGGCCAGTTCCGACACGCCGACGCCAGCGTTGACGCGGCGCACGTTGGCTTTGCTCGGCACCAGACGTGACAGCGGGATTTGCTCGATGGCCGCGCGGATGCTGACCGGCTCGATGATGGTTTCTTGGGTCATGGCAATAGTGTCCATGATGTTGTCCTTCCTTGATTGTTCAAATCGAACACGGAGCAGAACCGCGTTCTGCTTCCCGGGGCCGCGCGAGCGGTGGGGATGGAAGGGGGCAACAGTCTTCGCGGGGAACCGGCTGCACGGAGCGCAGCGAAGGAAGCTGGGCGGAAGACCTGTTGGGGGGAGAAAGGGGCGAAGCCTCTTGGCCCCTAGCTATCAGCGAGAACTTTTAGAACAGCTATCCCTAAACATAGCATGGTTCATTGCCTAGAATTTCTGGAGCAATGCAATAATTCCACATTCCCCCTGTACAGATGGAGGGACAGCCGCCAAAAAGCCTGGATTCGCGCGAGATGACGCGTATAACTATATGTAGTATTTCAATGCGAAGGGTGACTGAGCTGTTGACTACGTTGGGGTTTCGTATTGAGCGCCTTCTTCTTGGCCGTAGTTTAACCTCGCTTTTTCGGCGAAGGGATGCTCACCCTTTGCACTTAGTTTTAAGATCGACCATCAATTTAGTTCAAGCCGCTTCTTCCAGCGTTTTCGCGCGCGCAGCGACCGATCAGGGTCTCCCGATAAGGGTTCAAACGTCAATACTCCTTGCGGCCTTGGCTGTTGGGTTACTCTTTGTTGGTGGAGTTATATTAATCGTTGCCAAACTTGACGTTGTAGATATACACTATTTGCCAGTGATAATGACTTTTTGCTTTGCTGGCCTTTCGAGAATATTTGGAGAAGTAATCGAAAGCGGCGATGAAAACATAGAAGAATCGATTTCTAAACTTGTTGCAACCGATGGAGTGGTTCAAATCCGCTCCGAAGATCAGTCGGGCGAACCAGTCCCCCAGACAGGGAGCCCGCAAATGAATGACCGGCAAAATTCACTACCGTTTACCTTTTCAGAATTTGAACAGGTAGTCCGTAGTAACTCTGCGAATTTGGAAGCAAAAACGGCGGCAAGCGTTAAAGCAATAAGAGACGATTACGACCGCTCAGACGTGGCTGACAAACTTGAATTTCACAGTCCATCCTCATCTTCGAAGGCCCGGCGTTAAGCCGGGTTATTTTATATGATTGTTACAGCTTATCACGGCACCACCACGCGTGCCGCACATATTGTTAATGGCACAGAGTTCGATAGCGATCGAAATACTCGTCCGAAGTGGCTTGGAGATGGCATCTATTTCTTTCAGGATGCACCTAATCACGCTAGGCAATGGGCAGAAACGCTGAGCCAAATTCGCGGTGAAGCGCCTATAGTCTTCCAAGCCGACATTGACCTCACCGAAAGTTTAGATTTTCTTGACACAACGCATTGGGATTACTTCAAGATATATTTGAAGCACGCCAAACCGGCGCCTACGGCTCAAGTTGGACCAAACGTCATCACTTCATCTCAACCAAGACCAAAATTTCTAGGCTGGAACTTTGAGGACCATCATCATATTCACCAGTTTATTGCGCTAATAGAGGATCGTAGAAGGATTAACGCGGTACGTTGTCCGTTTATCGAGGGAAATCAGCTATATGCAAACTCATGGTTTTTCGATGAGGCGCATGTTTCGATCTGTGTAAAGCGCACCCACATTATCTCAAATCTTACGCAGATATGACTTTTCCTAACAGGATGCGCAAGTGAACTATACGTTCACTCGTCGAGGCGATATTTAGCAAGAAAAAGGCGCGCAAATCTACTTTTCAGCGACTCCACCGGCGCAGCTCAATCAAGCGGGCCGCCACCGCGGGCGGCAGGCTGTCCTTCACGTCGAAGGCCATTTCCATGCTGTGGCCCTTGGTGAGGTTGCGGCAGTTGCCCTTGCCGTCGTCGGTATAGAGGTCGAACACCAGCAGCGGGCCATAGCCTTGCGGCTTCGCGGGCATGGTGGCGGGCCGGTTGACCATCCACAGCCGGTCCTTGGCTTTTTCCAGGCGGGCGAGCATCGCGGCCTGCTGGCTCGGTGGTAGCTCAGCGGTCAGCGTGTAATCGAGCTGCGAGTTCGGAACCTTGGTGCCGAAGTGGACGATCAGGAACCGGGCATCGACCTCGACATTCGTGGCCTTCAGTCCAATGCCATGCTGCCGCCCGAGTTCCGGCAAGATGGTGCGGCACGCCACCAGAAACTCAGGATCGGACAGCGCCGCATCCGGCATGTCTTGAGCGCCAGTGCTGGCCAGTGGAAGCATCAAGGCAGCGCCAAGGGCAGCGGTGCGCAAGGAGAAATGAGATGCCATGCGCGTTCCTCAAGTGGGCTTGCAAATCTCCTCACGCATCTTTTTCGCGGAGGATTCGAGGAGTGCCTTCTGCTGGTCGCTTCCTTCCACGAAGATGATTGGTTGTGGGTCTTTACGGCAATCGCCATTCACCTTGATGCCGCATTTCCCGAATTTCAGCATGGGAGCGGGAAACGGCACCCCGTACCCGATCCCCTCGAACTTCGTGAAGTCCAGTTCCACCGTTGCTGGCGCGCTCCCGTTGACGCTGAAGTTCATTTTGTAATCGCAGGGAGCATTAGCCTTTCCGATGCTGAATTTATAGGCTTCGGGCTTGTCCGACTGCTTCTTCGTCAATTCCACCGCATAATCATCGCCGGTGGTTGCCCTGACAGAAAAGTCAAAGCGACCGGTAGGGCTGATCACGGTAGCCGTTTCAGCGTCCGGTGCGACGCCGGTAAACAGGCTCAGGACAAGCGGGCGGGGGTCCTCAGACTTCCCGCATCCGGAAAGAACTATGGCAAGCGCCACAGCACCTGCGGAATGAAAGGTTTTCATGAACCGCTCTCCCGCGCTTAGTTTGGAACGGCGTGCCAGCCGTCTTCCTGCTTCAGGAAGCGGCGCGTGATGGTTTCGGTGTCACCCTTGAACCGAAACGAGCAGGTCCGGCCCGGTTTACCCTGCGTGGCGACACACGAGATGTTATCGACCGGCGCACCGAAGCTGCGTTGCATGTCTTCGGCGGAGGGATTGCTCTCGAATGGATTACACGACGCAAGAAGAAGACCGGCGCACAGTAGGCCGGAAAGATGTGCATAGAATTTCATGGAAACCCCCGGAAACCGCGACGTTGCGGCCTGTTCGGGATAGTCAAAAATCACGATTTTTGACGGTCAATATTTGGAGGCTACGCAGCCAAGACCGCGCTAATGGAATCAAGTACTTAAATTGTTGCCGAACGCGAAAATCTGTAACAGAACGTGAATCCGGCCCACTTGCATAAGTCGTGATTTTTGACGGTTTGCAATTAAGGGTTATTCATTAAATAATTGAAAGACTTAGATGACATGTTGCAGCCAGCGGCGCGCGCTCATTTCAAGGGCGGAATCAAGTCATGATCTACGGGTACGCCAGAGTTTCTACGAAAAAGCAGGATCTCGCCTATCAGCTCGACAGGCTTCAGAAGGCCGGCTGCGACCGGATTATCGAAGAGAAGAAGAGCGGCAAAGACACCAAGGGAAGACCGGAATTCCTCCGGCTTCTGGCGAGTCTTGAGCCCGGTGACATTCTGCTTGCCACCGTCTCGGATCGCATTGCCAGGGAACCAATCGATATGGTTCTTGCGCTGCGTGAAGTCGAAAATGTGGGCGCGCAACTCCGACTTCTCGATGAGCCCTATATCGACTCGACGTTCGATTTTGCTGACGTCATTGCGTATTTCCGGGGTTGGGTCGCCCGCGCGCAGCGGCTGAAGATTCTGGTGAATACCGCCAACGGGCGCGCCATGGCAAAGGCTAGAGGGGTGAAATTCGGCCGTAGGCCGAAGCTCACGCCGCATCAAAGGACGCAGGTTATTGCGCGGAAAGCCAGCGGCGAACCCTATGCTCGGATCGCTCGATCGCTGGGCGTGAGCGAGAGTACGATTTCCAGGGTGTGTTTGTAGCCTCCGCCATGCTGTTGCATTTCTCCACGATACGTCCGACATCTACCTTGGAAAGTTCTCCTCTTGAAACAAGTAAAACTTGTGATTTACTTAATTCTGCCAAGAAACGGAGAGTGTCCACATGATGATGCGTCGACGTGAAGCTCTAGTGGGAATCGGATCACAGGTATTGTTGCTAGCGTCCATCCAGAAAGTCGTAGCAGAGGATGCTTATCCGACTGATCAAAAATTATCCCCTATGTATTTTAATCGCGGAGATCGGGTAATTATTGGCATAGTTACTGTAGATGACGAACTCGAAATAAAATTAAACGATAATACCGTCGCGCACTCTAACAATTTCAGTGGATGGGAGACATTCGATATTACCCATAATTTAACAAATGGCGCGAATGACTTGGCTTTTATTTGCACCGATTATGGCGGTGGTGGCGAAAATTATTGGTCTTTAAAGGCAGGAATAGTTTCAGATCTAAATACAAGAACTCTAGCGAACGTCATTGATCTCCACTATCGCCGTGTCGGCCAACACGATCAACATGCAACAGTCACATATCAATTTCAAATCAACATCTCATAAGAAGCCTTTTCGCTGGGAGGCTCATCCGTTACTGAACGGCACCGCCGGAATCTTCATCCATGCATTGAACGTTCTCGGCTCCAGCGAAATGGACGTTTGCCCATGCTTTCTTACCTTCAGCGGAGCAATCCGGCTTCGCGGGAACACTGCAGCTCACGAGGGTATAAGAGGGGGTCGGGATCTGAGCTGAAGCGTCAATGAGCGTCGCCTGTATTTCGGCCCCTCCCATTTTCGTGGAGAAAGCAGCGTCGAAGCGGTTGCTCGGACAGGCATAGGTAAATAGAACTCCATCCCCTTCCGCATTGGACTCAATTGCATCGAAACGGCACTGTTTCAACGTTGGAAATATGCGAGTGGCGTTGTCCAAAGCGAATTGTTTCAATGTCGATGCGTTGCTCGGGTAGCATGCCGTGTCGAAGCCAGTGTTAGTTGAACCGTCGTTGAGCCTCATTTCGGAAATGCGCCACGACATTCCACCATTTGAAGGAGGGGGTGGCGAAGTATCGGCGCAATCTGCACTTCCTACCTGATTGTACCAGCCCATCGAACCACAATCGGGCTTTTTGGCCTCAACTGGAGAGGGTTGCTTGCTGGTGTTGGATTTCTCTTGCAGTTGACGCTTAACGCCATTGGAGGGCGTCGGACCGGCTCGTTGTTGCTCTGCCGCTTTGAAAGATGAGGCCTCCGGGCTCTGTTCAGCTGTCGTGGCCATGCTAAGCACGCGTTTTCCGATTTCAAAAACGGTAGCGAGAGGTTGATTGTCTTTATCAACCTCGACTCCCTCAGCAAGTCGAACTATCGTTTCTTTAGAACTTCCATAATCAGCGTGCCAAGTCGCGCCTTCAGCTGTTATTGCATCCGCCCGTTTTTGGAGTTCGGAAATTCGCGAATAATCCCCGGATTGAACGGCAGTTTCAAATTCGGCTTGCACGCTCGCTATTTTTTCAAGACGCTCTCGTTCGCTTTTTACAATGGGCATGAGCGCGCTGCCCATTACCGCTGCGGGAAGCCCGGCTACCGGATTTCCCACGACACCGGCCACGGCAACCGCATGGCTTGCGCCTGTACCGATAGAATCAAATGCTTCAGCAGCTTGCTTAGACTGTTGCTGGGTGGCCTTTCCAGCAGCGCGGGCATTTGTAAAATCAGAAATATCGGAAGTATTCTTGATATAGGGTGGCAGTTCCTGTGCGTTCGCATGTCCCAATAACGGTAGCAACGCACATCCAGAACGGCCCATAGATTTTAGGAATCTAGGTATAGGCGGCATTCTCGACCTCTAGGGAAGGTGCAACATATTCTTATACTTGAGTACGTTTGCTTCGCATAATTGCTTGGTGACGTTCCATGCGGGATCGGTTTGGTTCTCGCATTTCTCCAACAGTCTTGTGTCCATAGCAAAAAGAGTCGCAACAAATAGATCATTCACTTTTTGAGGTGCCTCTGACTTAATCGCAACGTCACCAACGATCGACGAATTGCATGCGGCACGAATTTTGTCACCGATCGTCATGAACCCCCCCAAGCCGAAGACGGCCGATATATAACGGCGTTCGTCGGGGACGGCTTCCGCAATTTGTTGAGCGTTAAGCTTCAAACCCGTCTCAAAGCAGCTCCACAAGAGCCTCATCTGGGGATTGGTTTCTATAATTCCTTTCTGCTCGACTGGGCCAGCCGATGGTGCAATGGAAGAAGGTACGTTTGCGGTCACTGGCTCGGCAGCTTTCGATCCGACTTCCCTGAACTCGCGCCCCGTAAATTCGAAGAAGTGCGTGCCACGCGGGCCATCTTCGCCGACTTGGCCAGCCACCACAAACAGGCGGCTGTCATTGCGAAATTCAAATGGCCGATCGAAACCTGACCAGTTGCAGGCGGCAAACGGCAGGATATAAGCCTCGCCCGTCGCAACATTGACCAGAGCGCCCGTATCGCAGCCCGTGCCGGCACCCCACTGGGTAAAAACGTAGCGCCCACCGAAATTAACCGGCTTAGTTATCGCATCGCGAAGGCGCGTCCGGTATCGTTTGGCATCGGATGTGTCGAGTCGTAGCGGAGCTTCGCGACCGCTATACATCTTGGACGGATAATCTTTGAATTTGGGATTGCTGTCGGCGTAAGCCAAGCCGCAGGTTGCTACGGCGATGGTCAGGCAGGTCAACAACCACTTCATACTTGGCGATATCTCCAATTTCTCGGAATGATTGCATTTTGAGATGATGTTGTCATTAAGCTTCTTCAATTCGAACACATGCTTAAGAACATATTTTCCCGCCCTGGCAAAAGACGCTAGCGAGAATAGGAGGGAACGTGGCTCTCGGTCTGTGCCTTCATCTCTGCACACATCGAGTGGTCGGGGCGTTGCGGGCTCTCCCGCAGAAGGGGTGACGTAAAACCGCCCGCCGGGTTGCAGTCAGGGGAAGGCTTTCCCCTCCAAGCCTCCTAACCCATCATCAAACAATGTGCCGCCCGCACTTCCGCCGACGCGGCGTGCAGCCATGGACGGCCCGCGGTCCAGATGGGCAGGCATCGGTAGGTGGTCCCGACAAGATCCGCCGACATCAGCGTTCCGCAAGTCTGTGCTCGGGAGACCGCCTCCGGCGGCGGCACACGACTTGCGGGTTGCTGAAGGTGGATCACGGTGCCACCTCACACCGATTGCCCATCGCAGCACGCGGGCCTATCGGCACAAAGCCAAAGGCGGAACAGGTCGGACATCGCATGTCCGACCGTGCGGGCGGCGGCGGATCCGTCACTCGCCAACGTGTTGGGGAGTGACGGACCCGCCAATTCCCAATCACCCCATTGGTTTATTCAAATGCCCTCACATGACAGATGAATGATGCCCGTTCCGAACGGAACGAAGCGGCATCATTTTACCCGACAAGGCGCTGGCAATTAGCAGGCGCCATCGTTCACTATCCCCCCAGATCAAGCCTAAGCCTGATCCATCTTCCCTCCCGTTTCCCCACTCAGAAAGGAGAGCAACATGTTTGCTCATTGCATTCGTGCGCCGCCGCGGCGGCGGAACTCCCGATACCAGCTCAGCGAGCCGGTATCGGACGCCCAACAGGGCACACCACATCGGCCAGCCACCCGGCTGGCTCAGGACGGCTCTTACCGCATGAAAGGAGACTAATCGCATTCCGGCCCCCGCCGCGAATGTCTTTTCGCGGGGTGCCCTGATCTACGGACAGGCATCGGCCATCAACACTCACCTTGAACAAAGGAATGGAGTCTGATGGACGATCTGACCATGGACCTTGTACGCTTGTGCCGGCGGAACCGTGACGGTTCACGCGGCACGCAAGCCAATCGCCAGCGCGGACTGACCGCAATGGCCGAAGACCTTCAGGAGCTTGGTTACAAGCTGCCGGGGGCTTCCTCCCTGAAACCCAAGCATGTCGAGGCCCTTGTCGAGAAATGGCTCGACGAGGACAAAACCGACGCCAGCGTGCGCAATCGGCTGAGCTGGCTGCGCTGGTGGGCAGAAAAGATCGACAAGCCGAACGTCGTCCGCCGCGATAACGCCACCTACGGCGTCGCCGAGCGTGGCGAGGCGACCCGCAATCGCGCGCAAGTACTCGACCCGACGAAATTCAACAGCATCGAAGATCCCCATATCAAGGCGTCGATCCAGTTGCAGGTCGCATTCGGCCTGCGCCGCGAGGAAGCCCTGAAGTTCCGGCCGCATGTCGCTATGCGCGCCGACCATATCTCACTCCAGGCAAGCTGGACGAAGGGCGGCCGCGCGCGGACAATCCCGATTACGACGCTGGAGCAGCGCCAGGTGCTGCAACACGTTGCCACCATCGCCAAAGGACAGGATTCCCTGATCCCCGCCGAGCTAACCTACGTCGAACACCTCAAACGCTATGAATACCAGACCAGCAAGGCTGGCTTGCGGAACACCCACGGATTCCGCCACGCCTACGCCCAGCGGCGCTACGCCGTTCTGACCGGCAAGCCGTGCCCACTCGCGGGCGGCAAGCACTGGAAAGACATGGACGCCAAGGAACGCGAGGCCGATCGCGCCGCACGGCGGCAAATCTCGGCCGAACTCGGCCATGGCCGTCTGAAGATCACCGATACCTATCTGGGGAGTGCCTTCTGATGAAACGTGCAGAGGGGAATTTCCTGATGGCCACTAAGGTGCGCATCAAATACGCCAACACAATCTTCAAGCCGGAGACGGTGGCCACGGCCATCGACGAGGTGGCCTTCAAGGGCCACCGGCAGTACCGCATTGTTCAGGAGCTGCCGTTCGACCTTTCCGATACCGAAGCCGCCAAAGCCTTAGAGGAATGGCTCGACGAAGAGCAATTCCACTACGTCTGGAGGCCAACCCATATCGAGCAGGATGCCATGCGTCCTTCAATCACGACCGAATATCCCGAGATCCTGATTTACTGGTAGTTAAATGCGGGGCCAGCATATTAACAGGCGCTTCGCATGTAAAAATTCCGCGACGACGAGTAAAAATACCTTTTAAATCGCCTGCTGATCTTGAAAGCAACCATGAAGTGATGGATGATTGCGTCAATTCAACTGCCGTTAAGATGCAGCCATCTTATTCTCGTCACGAAATAAAACGCTGCGGACGCAATTTGTTTTAGACCGACATTCTTGCTTTTTTCGGGGGGCATATGATCACCAGGCGCTTTTTCCTTTCAGCTTCTACCCTTCTAGCTTGTAGGCCCTCGTGGGCCCAATCAACCAGTAGTCCTCTCACCCGGTTCGACGCTTTGCTTGCGGGTGTAACAGACACTGACGTCGAAGCTTCGCGAGCCTCGACTGAGCTATCCTTCCGAACCTTCAGCCTAGTCGAAACGCAAGGGCAGCGGTTTAGAGCAAAGTCGGCACGTCCGCTCTCGAAGCGCGCGAAGGACCTGATTGTCCGTTTCGAGGTCTCAAGCGAGTCCTACTACAAAAAGGCTCTGCAAAGCCCGACATGGCCGAAAGGCCAATCGGGCGTCACAATCGGTTTCGGTTATGACATCGGCTATGTGAAGCCTCAATTTTTCGAGGAAGATTGGGGGCAGCTTCTACCGGCCGACAGTGTCGCGAAACTTAAAGCAACATGCGGTCTGAAAGGGACGGCCGCGCAGCAAGCTATGCCCGCGCTTCACGACATTCGTGTCAGCTGGCAGGCTGCCTCGCAGCAGTTTGACGCCTTCGCGCCATACGTTGTGGCAGAAACGGAAGCAGGGTTCTCCAATTGCGCTGACCTGTCGGCGGATAGCTTCGGCGCCTTGGTGTCGCTCGTTTACAATCGAGGTAGCAGCGCACCTCCCGGTAAGCCGCGTCGTGCCGAAATGTACAATATCAAGCAGCTGATGGTAGCGAAGGATTTCGCAGCCATTCCTGACCAGATCCGCAAAATGAAGCGACTGTGGGAGGGAGATCCGGACATGAGGGGCCTTCTGGAACGACGGGAGTTGGAGGCACTTCTCTTTGAAGCTGGTCTCACGTCATGATTAGAGGGCTGTTGGGGTGCATCCTTGCGATGTGTTTCAGCGTCTCAGCCTTCGGTCAAACAGCCGGTGGTTTTGGCGGAACCCCAGGAGGACCGGGGTTCGGAGGTGGTTTGCCGAGGGACTTCGGCGGCGGCATCACCTTGCCGCAAGGTGGCTTGCAGAATGGTGGCGGCCTTCTTCATGGAAATGACCCGAATGAGTTTTTCCAGCGTCACCGAATTCAAATTCCCGGTGTGCCTATTAACACCGGCAGCATGCGAAAACTGCCAAGTAAAGCCGGCGGGTGTGTGAACTGCCAACCGGTGCCCCCAGAAAATGTTATCGGCTATATCAGTACGCCATACGACCCATCTAGCGGCATAGGCTATGCTGATCGAGATCATCCGGTGCCGAATTTTCTGACCAACCGCAGTGATGTGGAACGCAAGCGCAACCAGGAATGCTCAAGCGCAGTTATCTCTCTTCGAACGCCGAATTCGGACGGTGTAAATCTGATCGACCAGTTCGATCAACGATGCCTGCTGAGCGACAGTGAAGATTTTCCGTTTTTACCGCGCATACCGATTGTGGAGACTTGCCAGCAAGAATACGCCACGTTTGCATCATCGTGCGTTTCCCCCGCGTTGCGCGTCAATAAGGCGCTGCTGGGTCGAATAGGCATCCTAATCAGCACCATTTCGGGTCAGGATCCTAAGATTTTATGCACAGCTACGCTCCTTGATGGTCGTACTGTTATTACCGCGCGCCATTGCTTGGAACGCGTCAATTTCCCAGCCGGCTCTGACGACAATATTCCGATCGCATTTTTACCCAATCCGACGTTGGATCCGCATTCAGGTCGGCCGCCGCCCCCGGTTGGGATCGAGGGAGAGGTCGACAGTCGCAAGAACGTGCACCGTCTAAAACTGATCGACAGTATGCCGGCGCTTGCCGACGACATACTTGTGTTGCGCTTAAGCAGGGAGATTGGGCTTGAAAATCCTGGGATCGCAATAGTTGCTGCCACGGCCCCAACGGGTGAAAAGCTCTCTCTGATCGGGTATCATGATTTCCTGACCCGCAAGCACATTCTCAACTCACGTATTGAGGGGAAAACACTTGCGGAGGCCGACGCCGTCATTTCCGACGGATCATGGGCTGGCTTCATGATGGTTGATGACAGTTCGACGTGTTTCTCGGTGAGTGCCGACAACACTGAAATCGATCATTTCTGTCAGAGCTTTGGTGGAACAAGCGGCGCTCCACTTTTCACGAAGAGTGTCGAGGATGATAACCGAACAGTTTTCTATTTGGCAGGCGTACAATCACGCGGCAGCTTGGCCGAAGATGAGTCAACCGGCCAAACCAATCAGGCTGCGGCTGTGGCGACGATATTATCGCAACTCGGTTATCAAGAGCACTAGAAGGATCGGAAGCGACATTATCGCTGGATCAGGAGCAGGCCATGGTGAAGTTCGGTGATGTCACCGCCGAGCACCATATCGCGGCCAAGCCGCTCGAAATCAATATAAGCAACGATATTGTCGGGAAGCGTATAGCAGTCTTCGATGATCTCTGCCGCATAGTCGGCAGCGGTGCCGCGGTAAATCCAATAATCGTCCCATCGATCGGCCAATTCGCTGACGGCGTAGCCGAGGTCGGCCAGATGGCAGGCAATCAGGTAGCGATCCTCGTCATTGCCGAGGTTATCGGCCAGCTCGAACCAATCGGCGAGACTGGCCTGCGAGATCCGCAGCGCGTTGAACAGTTCGGCATGATCACCGTCAATGTACTGAATTTCGAACTCTTCGACCGGTTGGCCGAAATCGTCGACAGCGGTGGCGGCTTTGGTCTGGTACTCCTCGAGATCGTTAAAATAGAAGCCGGTGGCGCTGATGTTATAGGGCTGGGCGAAGTACATCGACTCCGCCCCGCCACGAATGGCTCCCGCACTCATTCCGCGGTTTCCTGAACCTTGATCTTGCGGACGACCATGCGGCCTTCGATCAGGGGAGAGTAGTTGATGACGAGATTGATTCCGTCACCTTTGCTGTGCTCCCAGCCGATCCCGATCTTGGTCCAGCGGGCTTTGTCTTTTTCGCCGACGACGTGGAAGATTTCGTGGGTCGGAGCCTTGGGTGTGGTGGTGTTTTCCATTGGTGGTTTCCTTTTTTCATTGATCCGGCCACCCTTTGCGGCCGGTCGCCGACCCTCAGGCCTGATCGTCACGGGCCACGCGCAATGGCCTTCTCGGGAGACCGCTTGCGGCGGAAGGTCCATTGCGCGTGGCACGGATCAGCCCAGTCTGGCGACTAATCCGGCCCGCGGGGGACCGGCATCGGAACAATCGGAAACCCTGGCAACACCTCACCAAAGGCTCTCCACGGCCTCGGTTCCAGAAGGGCGAAACCGACAACCATGGAGACAATCGGGAGGCTTGGCGGCAAGGGATGGACGGACGTTCGTCATCCAACATTCCCGGTCAGGGCCGGGTATCCTCCGCAACAGGGTCAGGGCGGGCCGGACATGTGCGGCCTGAGTAGCCGGCAGGCGATACTTTCCCACAGCCGTATCAAGAAGTAGGCGGCCGCTCCCCGAAAATGATAGAGTGAGGCATGACAAAAGCGACGAAAGCAGGCCGCTCGGCCGCCACCGAAAAGATCGTGACCCAGCCCATCGGCGGCAAAAAGGCAGCTAAATTCGCCCAGGTCGAAGGGTTGACGATGAGTGCCAGGTCGAAGGCATTCTCAGAAAAGCTGCGCGCCGCCGGACTGAAAGGCGACGCCTACCGCGCCGAAATCGTAAAGGCTTTCAAGAAGGTCTAATCCCGGGCGGGTCAGACTTCACGGCTACGCCTATCGGCAACCTATGAAAGATTAGAATCCAATTGCAATTCTAATAATGGTTGTTACTCTGCCCGTAGTTGGGCTGGGGCGACACGATGACCAACAAGTTTGATCCTTTTGGTGATTTTCAACGTCAATTTTCGATAGCGACAAAATTTGGGAACTGGGGCCTTAAAGCCGGAAGGCACCTGAGAGCGAAGCTTTCGAGGGGCGACATAGAGCGGCTGTATGGGCCTGAGGTGGCCGATGCCGTCGAGGCGGCTATCCGCTCCGGCCGGGATCCCGGGCCCATCATCGAGCGCGCCGAGCGGGATCTGGCCGCCCGCCAGGAGCGGGAACGGCTCGTCGCCAACCCGCCACCCCTCTACGGGTCGGCGCGGTGGCCGACATCGCGGGATTTACGTCAGTATCTCAAGCCTCGTGAGGCGTTCGACCATCCACGCTCGCTCCTGCTGGGTGCCTTCAATGACGAAGGCGAGACCAAGCCGGCCGGGTTCGTGCATTGGGATGGGGATGGGCACTTGCTGACGATCGCGCCGACGCGCTCCGGCAAAGGCAAGACCACGATCATACCCAACCTGCTGCGTTATCAAGGCAGCTGCGTCGTACTCGACCCGAAGGGCGAGCTGTTCGAGGCGACATCGGCGTGGCGCAGCAAGCTTGGCCCGGTCTACCGTATTGCCCCGCTGGATGATGGTTCCGGCAAGCCGGTGCATCGCTTCGATCCCGTGAGCCGGGTTCGTCGCCCCTCGGATTCACGCTCCATCGCGCAACAGATGTTTCCCCATGATCCCAAATCCCCGTCATTTTTCGCTGACGATGTCGTCGGCTTCATGACCGGTGTCATCGAATACGTCCGCCATAAAGCGCCACCGCATCGACGGAGCCTTGCGACTGTCTGCCAGATGGCATCCTTGAAGGGCGCGAGCCTGCTCAAGGTCATGAAGGAACTGGAGACGTTTCCGCCATCCGCCGATGCCGCTAAGGCCGTCCTCGAAAAAGATCCGCAGCGCGGTTTGAAGGTGTTGCAGGAGACGCTGTCCAGCAAGCTTTATGAATGGAAAGACCCGGATATTCAGCGGAGTATCAGCGGGAACGATGTGAGTTTCGAAAGCCTGAAGGATCAAACGGCGACCGTCTACATCGAAATCCCGTTCGACATGATGAAAACCCTTTCGGGATGGTTGCGCGTCGTCCTGAAGGCCGCGCTCGACGCCATGCTCGCCAATCCACGCATTCCGGAAATCCCCGTTCTGTTCATGCTCGACGAGTTCCTGAACATCGGGCCGTTCCAGGAATACCGCGACGCTATCAACACCCATGCCGGCGCCGGCGTCCGGCTGTGGTTCTTCCTGCAAAACCTCTACGCCATCCAGGAGCATTATCCGGGCGCCAGTTGGCAGCCGTTCCTGAACTGCGCGGTCAAACAGTTTTTCGAGGTCAACGACGAGGAAACCGCCAAGCTGATCGGCAGCTATCTCGGCCACAAGACCCATGCCTACATGAACACCAGCGGCAGCACGAACCTGTCGTCACACCTCGGCTGGCCCGGCGACGCTACCACCAACACCGGCATCTCCATGAGCGAGAGCGTTCAGTTTCTGGGACGTCCGCTTTTGACCAGCGATGAGGTCCGCGAGCTACTGGGCGGGTGGCAGGGCGACGGCTGGCGCTACGGCATTACCGACATCGCGGGGACCCGACCGTTCAAAACGGAGCTCGTCGTCCACGAGAAGAGCGAAACCTGCAGACAACGCATCGGAATGATATCGCTGGGGAACGATCATGAGCGACGTAAGGGTGAATCTTCATAATCTCAGAAATAGCAGTATCCCGACCTGGTTGGGCTTGGTTCTCGGAACATGGGGCGGCCTGATCTGGGGCAGCCTTATTTCCTCGCCATTCGGCGTTGGCGTCGGTGTCGCGGCCCTCAGCGGCTTCGGCGGCTTTATCGCCGTACCCTTATGGGGAACGTTCTGGGGCCTGATTGGCCTCGGCAGCCAGCGAGACAGGGCTGTGCGGCAAGGCGTAACCTTGCTCAAGGAAGATGAACCGCTGGCGCAAAGGGTTCACGAGTTAGCCACCCAACTCGGCCTGAAAACCAAGCCGTGGGTCGGCACCATGCCGTACAACAACGCGTTTGCCATCGGTGCGAACGCCGATAGCGCGATGGTGGTCATCGGCCAGCCGCTGCTCGATACGCTCGATTCCTCGGAGATCGACGCTATCATCGGCCATGAACTGGGGCATATCGCCAACAATGACATGCGCCGCATGGGGCTCGCACGTTCATTCCAGAACTCGCTGGTATGGTATGTTCGGTTTTCGCAGACGCTCGAAAACTGGGCGCGCTGGATGCTCACATGGATGTCCGAACTCGCCATCCTGAGGCTTTCGCGCAAGCGCGAGTATTGGGCCGACGCCATCGGCGCAGCGCTGACGAGCAAGGAACATATGATTTCGGCGCTGGAGAAGCTGCACAATGGCCCGGCCATTAGCGGTTTTGAACACGACAACGCGCGCATAATGGTCCGGGGCCGGGCGCTCGGTTCTATGCTCTCGACACATCCGACGCTCGAGGAGCGGCGGATTGCCCTCCAATCAGAGAGATTCCTCAAGCGGATTCCGGTACACGCTCCCACATCGTTGCCGCCCCAAGTTCCTGGCGTCTTACCAAAGGTCGAGGATATCGCCTATGCGAAGCGATAGGTGAAATTGGTGGCCAAGGCCTTTTCTGCCTCCGCCAGGTCCGATGGCGCGGTTTGGGGATGGATACGACGAACTGGTATCATGAAACTGCTATACCGCATTCGTGAAAGGACCGTAATGAATTTGAATGTCGGGAAAATCGATCGCTACGGTTTCCACCAATCCAGATAATCCTCCGGTTCGCGATCTTCGCGATGCATCTCGTCGATCATCCGTTCCTCAGCCTCACGACGCGGGTGGCGCTCATCCCGCGCAATGTCCCGCCGTTCCGGTCCGGGCGCATCAAGGACAGGTCGTAACCAGTCCAGATGATCTTCCTGTATAGCGGGGGTTTTGGCTTCCCATTGCTGAGCGACCCGCCTTTCAACACCTCTTTCGTCCTGCTCGCGGATACGGTTTTCCAGATCTTCAATCTGCGCCGTGGCCTTGCCGAGCTCGAACATAAAGCCAGCCTGGGTTTTCTGGCGCTCGGTGAGTACCATGATGGCGTGGCCAACATCATCGGTCGCGGCAGCTATCGCATGGATGGCCCGCTCAATCTGGTAGTCGAGATCCTCTATCGTATCCTCAAGGGTGTGGGCATGTTCACGCAAGGCTTCCAGTTGCGCTTTCATATCCATGGTGGCCTCCGGTCAAGGCAAGGTCAGTGGGCGTAATGGTAGGTGGGCTGATGTTCGGGCTGGTCTTGTAGTTCGGCAATGAGAAAGGCGCGCAGGCGCTCACCTGACGCAACAAGTTCCTGGGCACGGGCGTGGAAGTAGTAGGTGCTCTGGCGCAGTTCCTCGCTGATATCTGGCAGGGTGTCCGCCTGGGTCTTTCGCATCGTCCAGTAGGCGAGCCGCTTGCGGCGGCGAACGAGGTCGGTTTCCAACCATTCCAGCTCCTTCCGCGTCTTTGCGCGCTGCTCATCCGTCAACTCGCGGATGCCAAGTACCGAGCCTGTATAAACCTGTGTCATGCAGAAATGATGGGACGACCTCCGCCATTCTGCAAGTGCTATCTGCGGCTTTGTTCCGGCTCGTGCCATTCACCATCCTCGGATGGTTTGGGGAGAGGATGAATGTCCACGTCCAGCCAGTCGAGATGGTTTTCCCACCGTTCCAGAACCGCTAGGTCACCCGGACTTTCAGCATGCTGCTCTGGTTGGTCCAGCCAGTCGAGCGCGTTGTCGGGAGCCAGCCGATAGGCGGCGGCTTCGTCCTCGCTCAGCTCGCGGCTATTCTGGTGGTCGAGCGCGATCTGCGCATCAGTGCGGTCGTCGGCTTGCTCGACGCGTTCCGCCGGCGCCGGCCGGTGCATGGCGTCAAGCATCTTGGTTTCCGCCGCGTCCAATTCGCGGGGGTGGATCGGCGACCCGTCGGGATCGGGCACGGGAAGGTCATGGTCAGGCTCATCGGGTCGCATCCGTTCGTTCTCCTTGCGCGCATGGGCGCGGCGCGCTCGCCGTTCGTCCGGGTTGGCACCACGGTGGGTTCCGGGTATTTGCCCGGCATTGCGCTTGGCATGACTGCGGTCATCGATCGTGACCGACACGCCGGCCTTGGCCAAGGCCTCGTTCGCCACCTTCTTCCAGAGGCTGCGCGCCTCGGTGACGAACTGGCGCCCATCAGCGCTGCGGATCTTCGGCCCAAACCCGTTCGGCGTGACCACACGGGTGGTCATCAGGAGATGGACATGGGGATTGTGGCGCGTGCCGTCTTCGTGAATCGCAAGATCCACCACGAAGCCTTGCGTCGTGTACGCATCGGCCATGGCGCGCGCCACGGTCAGCCAAGCCTCGCGCTGCCGCGCGAACTGCCGCGCGAGGCTTG
>JBCNPI010000084.1:0-19432 GCA_039593415.1 Rhizobium sp.
CCTCGGCGCCTATCAGGTGGCGCAGAATGGCGACCTTGCCAACTGGCGCGTCGGCTCCAAGGGCGTGCCTGCCGTCGGCGGCGCCATGGACCTGGTGCATGGCGCCAAGCAGGTTTTCGTGATCACCGAACATGTGACGAAGGACGGCAAGCCGAAACTGGTGGAGACCTGCACCTTCCCGCTGACCGGCGTCGGCTGCATCACCCGCATCTATACGAGCCATGCGGTCATCGACATTGGCAGGCAAGGCTTCGTCGTGCGCGAAAAACTCGCCGCCATGACGATGGACGAGCTGCAGGCGATGACCGGCGCACCGCTCCATATCGATCGTCCCGTTGCCGACCTGGTCGTGCCGGCGCTTTAAAGCGCGTCGCGATCTTTCAGATCCGCCTGCGATGCTTTAAGCTTATAATATTCGTGGGTCGCTATAGCAAAACCGCAGCACGTTTTTGCGCGACCCGCATCAGGGAGAAGACCATGACCGAAGCCTTCATCTGTGACTATATCCGCACTCCGATCGGCCGCTTTGGCGGATCGCTTTCCTCCGTCCGCGCCGATGATCTCGGCGCCGTGCCGCTGAAGGCGCTGATCGAGCGCAACGGCTCGGTCGACTGGGACGCCATCGATGACGTGATCTATGGCTGCGCCAACCAGGCCGGCGAGGACAATCGCAACGTCGCGCGCATGGCAAGCCTGCTTGCTGGCCTGCCGATTTCAGTGCCTGGCACGACGATCAACCGCCTTTGTGGCTCGGGCATGGATGCGATCATTGCAGCTGCCCGCGCCATCCGCGCCGGTGAAGCCGAGTTGATGATCGCCGGCGGGGTCGAGAGCATGTCGCGCGCGCCCTTCGTCATCCCGAAAGCCGAAAGCGCCTTTTCGCGCAATGCCGAGATCTACGACACCACCATCGGCTGGCGCTTCGTCAATCCTGTCATGAAGAAGCAATACGGCGTCGATTCTATGCCGGAAACCGGCGAGAACGTCGCCGAAGACTACAAAGTTACCCGCGCAGACCAGGACGCCTTTGCCGTCCGCTCGCAGGCAAAGGCTGCCGCGGCACAGGAGAACGGCAGGCTTGCCAAGGAAATTACCCGCGTCACGATCCCGCAGCGCAAGGGAGATCCGGTTATCGTTGGCAAGGATGAGCATCCACGCGCAACGACGATGGAAGCGCTCGCCAAGCTCGGCACGCCCTTCAAGAAAGAAGGCGGCACGGTGACAGCCGGCAACGCCTCCGGCGTCAATGACGGCGCTGCCGCGCTCATCATTGCTTCCGAGGCAGCCGCCAGGAAATTTGGCCTGACGCCGATCGCCCGCATTCTCGGCGGTGCGGCCGCAGGTGTTGCCCCGCGCATCATGGGCATCGGCCCAGTTCCGGCTTCGCGCAAGCTCATGGGCCGGCTCGGCATGCGCCAGGAACAGTTTGACGTCATCGAACTCAATGAAGCCTTCGCCTCGCAAGGGCTGGCCGTCCTGCGCGAACTCGGCATCGCCGATGACGATGCTCGCGTCAACCGCAATGGCGGCGCGATCGCACTTGGCCACCCGCTCGGGATGTCCGGCGCCCGCATCACTGGCACGGCTGCCCTGGAGCTGCAGGAAACCGGCGGGCGCTATTCGCTCTCGACCATGTGCATTGGCGTCGGCCAGGGAATAGCCATCGCGCTGGAGCGGGTCTGATTTTCCGATCGGCCGGGGCCTGCCGCCGCATCCGCGGCGGGCTCTGCCTTCCGGCTTATCCCGCCTGACGGGCCAATCAAGTCAGCAATTACCGGTATGATCGGGAACGGTGGCGGCTCTGGCGCGTTTTCCTGCTGCTCAGTGGGATCGATCCATGTCGTCGCGACCGAATTTCTTAAAGTCATTTCCGTCAAGCGCTCTTCTCATTCTCGTTGCTGTCATCCTGTTGCTGTCGATTGCGCAAGCCGCTTCTGCGGCGGAGGGACAGAAGGCCAGCCATCCTTCGGAAGGACTGTTCCTGGTTCAGATCGTCCTGCTTGTCGTGTCGGGCAGGTTGCTCGGCGAATTGATGGTGCGCATCGGCCAGCCATCGATCATGGGCCAGATCATCGCCGGCATCATTCTCGGCCCTTCCGTTTTCGGCCTGATTTTCCCGCATGCACAGGCGAGCCTTTTTCCGTCGGACGGCGCACAAAAAAGCATGGCCGACGCAATCGGCCAGCTCGGTATTCTCTTTCTCCTGCTGCTCGCCGGCATGGAGACCGATCTAGGGCTGGCAAAGCGGCTGCGCAAATCGGCGGCGGGGGTCTCACTGACGGGCATCATCATTCCCTTTGCCGCGGGGTTTGTCCTGGGCGAGCTCATACCGGCTGCCTTTCTTCCCGATCCCGAAAAGCGGCTGGTCACCTCCCTCTTCCTGGGAACTGCGCTTTCCATCTCCTCGGTGAAGATCGTCGCCACCGTTGTGCGTGAAATGGATTTCATGCGCCGAAATATCGGCCAGCTGATCGTCGCTTCCGCCATCATCGACGATACGGTCGGATGGGTGATCATCGCCATCACCTTCGGCCTTGCCGAAAAAGGGACCGTCGATCTTGCCACGCTGGCAACCAGCGTGATCGGCACGCTGGCCTTCATGGCCGTCAGCTTCACCGTCGGCCGACGGGTCGTCTTTGAGATCATCCGCTGGACCAACGACAATTTCCGCAGCGATCTGCCTGTGCTCAGCGCCATCATCGCGATCATGGGCGGGATGGCGATCATCACGAACCTCATCGGCGTCCATACCGTGCTCGGCGCCTTCGTCGCCGGCATTCTCGTGGGGGAATCGCCCATCCTCACGCGTCAGATCGATGTACAGCTTCGGGCTTTGACCACGGCGCTCTTCATGCCGGTCTTTTTCGGACTGACCGGCCTGCAGACCGACCTGACCGTGCTTGCCGATCCCTCAATCTTGTTGCTGACGGCCGCCGTCGTCGTGATCGCCAGCATCGGCAAGTTTGGAGGGGCATTCGCCGCGGCCAGGCTTGGCGGCTATTCGGCATCGGAGGCTCTGGCACTCGGTTGCGGCATGAACGCCAGGGGATCGACGGAAGTGATCGTCGCGACCATAGGCCTTTCCGTCGGCGTTCTGGATGAAAAACTCTTCTCCGTCATCGTCGCCATGGCCGTGATCACGACAATGGCGATGCCGCCCACGCTTCGCTGGGCGCTGGCTCGCCTGCCATTGCGCAAAGAGGAGCGTGACCGGCTGGAGCGCGAAGAATTCGAAAGCGAAAGCTTCCTTGGGAATTTCGAACGCATTCTGTTGACGATCGACGGTTCGCAAAGCAGCCGCCTTGCAACCTGGCTCGCCGCCTTCTTCGCGGTAGCACGCAAGATGCCGGTTACCGTTCTCGACGTGCGCGAACCCGGTGCCTCCGGAGAAGCTGCGGAGACGACCGCACAATCACCCTCGGAAGCGCAGGCCTTCGCCGAGGAATTACGGCAATGCGCTGCCAATCTGCTTTCGTCGGCACCGGACGGCAAGAACATGGCAACGGAGAGCGATATCCACGTTACCGTCCGCGAGAAGAGCGACGCGCTGGAAACCATGCTTGGCGACATATCGGATACAGGTCACGATCTTCTTTTCACGGGCATCGAGCCCTCCATGGGGCAGGACGGCCGCTTCAGCGCGGCTTTGCAAGTCATGACCTCCGCCTTCCAGGGAACTTCCGCGATCGTCACGGCGCGCGGCACGCTTCCCGACCGCCCCCAAAGCATGCGAATCCTGCTCCCCGTCAGTGGCACGGAGCGTTCCGTTCGCGCGGCCGAATTCGGGCTTGCGGTTGCGAGGGCGACGGGCGCCCATTGCGCCCTGCTGCTGATCGTTGAGCCACGCCAGGCCAGCGCCATTCCGCGCATCAGCGACCGCGGCAACGACCATTGGGACGTTCTGAACAAGGTCGGTGCGATCGCGGAATACTATGGCGTCGAGATCGAGAAAGTCGTCCAGCAAGGGCCATCGCCGGAACTGTCGATCCTGCGGCATGCCCGCAGCGGGAAATATAATCTGATCGTGCTCGGAGTCAGCAAACGGGCAAGCGGCAGCCTCTCTTACGGCAGCGTGGCCGACACCTTGCTGCAAACGACAGACAGGTCATGCATCTTCATTGAAACCGATCTGGCAAGTGCCTCGGCGGTAACGGGCCAGAGCATTTCCAGGAAAAGTGCGTAGCGGTTTTCCGTCCGGAATGCGTAAAGAAACAAGAAGATAGAGCGCTTTCGCGATTCGAAGAAGAGCGGAAATGCTCTAGGAAATGCGGATTTCCGGTATTCGCTACACGGAGGCCTGTCCCGTGCCGGCGGATTGTGCGACGGCAAGGCTGCGATCACCACCGTCCAGCGCGGCGGCGACAATTTCATTCAGGCGATCAAGGCGCTGGATGGCTGCTGACCGAAGCGGCCGTTCCTGCGGCAAGTTCTGCGCTACAGTTGGGCGGCGATGGCAGCCTTGTCGATGATCGACCAGACGTTCCGGATCTGCCCGTTCAGAAACTCATAGAAGACATTCTCGGCAAATTGCACCCTTCTGCCGTTTACCGCCATACCAAACAACATCCCCTTTGGTGTGCAATCAAATTGAAGGCGGCTTGCGACTTGCGGCGGTTCGCAGATCAGCAGGCGGATGTCGAAATGGAGATCCGGAATGGCGCGAAAATCGGCTTCAAGCATAGCGCGATAGCCAGACAGCCCGAGGTAGGCGTCGTTGTAATAAACGTCTTCGTGGACAAATTTGCCCAGGTTGGGCCAATCCTGTTTATTCAGGCAAGCAATGTAGTTCCGGTAGATTTCGGATAGATCGACGCCTGCCATTCCCATCGCCTTCAGCCTGATGACCGTCCGCCCTTCAGGCCGATGCCTGCAGACGCCGGCGGCCTGCATGTCTCACCGGAATTGGATGCTTCAGCGGCGGCGCCGGCCGGCCGATATAGTATCCCTGGACCGCGTCGATGCCAAAGGATTTGACGAGATCGAACTGCTCCTCGTTCTCGACGCCCTCGACCAGGATGCGATGGCCGCGATTACGCACGAGGCCGATGATATCCTCGAGAAGAATTTTGGCGCCCTCGCTGCCCGTGGCATCGTGAAGAAACGACTTGTCGATCTTGACGGTTTCGAACTCCATCAGACGAAGCCATGACAGGCCGGCAAAGCCGGTGCCGAAATCGTCCAGCCAGAATTTGATTCCGAGCCGCTTCAAGTCCTGAATGCTGCCGAGCACATCCGGGCGTATCTCCATATCGACGCCTTCGGTGATCTCGAAGGCCACCCTATGGCCCGAAACGCCGGTTTCCGCGAGGATCGCGGCCACCTGTGCCGCAAAGCCCGGGGCCCGCAGCTGGATCGGAGAGACGTTGATGCTGACCGTCTCGACGATATCGCGCGTGAGCAGGTCGCAGCAGGCCCTTCTAATCGCCCAATAGCCAAGCTCTATGATGGCACCGGTGCGCTCCGCTATCGGGATGAAGACCGCGGGCGAGGAATTCGATCCATCGAGCAATTGCAGGCGCATCAATGCCTCATAGGCGCCGATTTCTCCTGTCTCAAGATATTGGATCGGCTGATAGACCAGCGAGACGAGATTCTGCTGAATGGCGATCTTCAGGATGGCCGCGATATTTTCGCTCGCATCGCCGCCGGGCAACTCGTTCGGATCGAATATCCTTGCGCAGTTGCGGCCACTGGCCTTTGCGGAATACAGAGCCCGGTCGGCTTCGTTGATGACGTTTTCCAGCTTTGTGCCGACGACGTCTCTAGTGATCGTCGCCCCGACGCTGACGGTGACGTGCCCAAAACCATCGAGCCGTTGCGCATGGACGATGTCGAGAGCCTCGATCCCCTGGCAGATGGCGTCCGCCAAAGCCAGTGCATCCTCGCCACGGTCCAGATCGAGAATGACGATGAACTCTTCGCCGCCGTATCGCCCAACCGTCGCGCCCAAGGGAGTGACGATATCCGACAGCGCATTGGCAACGGTGACGAGACAATAGTCGCCTTCCTGATGCCCATAATAGTCATTGTACTTTTTGAAGAAATCGACATCGACCAGCAGGATGGCAAATGCCACGCCGTCCTGGCGCCATCGCTCCCAGAACTGCTTCAGCCTGATGTCGGCAGCGCGCCGGTTTTCCATTCCGGTGAGCGAGTCCGTGATGGAAAGGCGCAGCAATGCCTCTCCACGTTCCGTAGCCTGACGCTGCTGTAGCTCGGCTTCCCGAGCATTGAGGAAGACGTTGAAACGCTCCGTGTTCAGTTTCCAGTTCACATAGGAGGTAAAGACGAAGCAGCAGAGATAGAAGGTCGCAAAGGCCAGACAATAGGCGGAGCTATAGTGAAATTCGGTGAGCGACAACAGGAACGTTGCGAAGATCAGCCCCGATGACGCCAAAGCCAGGCGGAATTCGAGACTGAAGAACAGGTTGACGCCCATCATGAAGATGGCGCCATAAGCCGCATAATAGGAGAAGGCTTCGGCATTGGCCGTCTGTAGCGCCGGCACGAGCCACACCACATATCCCAACACCACGGCAGCCGCACATGTCGCCTCGAGCTCGCCTGCACGGCGCTGACGCAAGAACTGGAATTCCAGCGTGACGAGCGAGAAACCACCGATCAGAAAGCGCGCCGGAATGGTCACATGCGACACGTCCGGTATGAAGATGAGATCCGTTATCAGAAAGAGTACATAGACCGGCACCGCAAGCCACAAACCGCTGCGAGCCAGAACACGACGCGCCTCGTTGCTGTAATCATTGTAGAGCGCGCGCAATTCGACGCAGCGGTCAGCAAGGCGTACATTCCCCACGCCAGGCCCCACACCAGGATCGCTTTCCCCCCACAATCGACGCATGCTCATCATCACCCGAGACTTCATGTCACCGCGTTACCTTTGCGCCGCTCGATTGACCAAATCGCTCGCCCCAACGACAAACCCGATCCGTTTGATAACAACAGCGTTGCCGCACTGACATTAACAAAACCATAGCGCTCAATTTTTAATTGAGTTATGGTTTTCGGAGTCTTCACGGAAACCTTTAAAATTGAAACAATTGCAAACTGCTCTCGATGGCTACAGCCTCGTTACCGCGCAATCCATTTCTGAACATGCGAGATCGGCGGGTAACAATTACACAATCGATCAGATTAAAGAGGGCGAAGCAGAACTCGCCCTCATTCTCTCTTTGACACAACAAGGGTTCGAAACGAACGCGCCCGTCCAAGGCATCATGAAAGCCTTGACGGAACGGCTGCAGGCATTGATGAACAGATCAGCACCTGCCGTATGGACTCATCTTGCCTCTGTCGCGCAGAACCATCCTGTCTCATCCTTCCTGCTGCAGGATCCCTTGACGCGATGGTCGTTCGAGAAACCGCGCGGCTACAGCGGTGACGCCTACCTTCTCGATTTCATCTACGAACATCCGACCGTCGCCGCACAAGTGGCGGCGGCATCACCGCTCGGCGCCGAAGTTTACGACTTCACCAGAAGATCACCGTCGGCCGTCGCCGTGCGCGAGAGACGCGATCTTCTCGCCGCGCATGTCGATGCCGTTGCCGATGCGAATGACAACGCGGAAATCCTGGCGATTGCCGCCGGACATCTTCGCGAAGCGGAGCTTTCCCAGGCGCTGCGAGGCGATAAGCTCAAACGCTGGGTCGCGCTCGACCAGGACCCCGTCAGCGTCGGGACCGTGAGTTCAAACTTCCACGGAAGCCGCGTTGAGGCAATCAATGGTTCCGTTCGCACCATCTTGGGGCGCGCGCAGAAACTCGGCACATTCGACTTCATCTATGCAGCTGGCCTTTACGACTATCTCGCCGAAAACGTAGCTATCCGGCTGACGGAGCGCTGCCTGCAGATGCTGAAGCCGGGCGGCAAGTTCCTGCTTGCGAACTTCGCTCGGGATATCGGTGTCGAAGGCTATATGGAAACCTTCATGAACTGGCCGCTGATCTGGCGCACGGACGAGGACGTGGAGGCGATCATCAATAAGGTCAGACATCATATTGCCGACATTTCTGTTACGCGCGGTGAGAATGGCGGCGTCATATATGCGGTCCTGACCGTATAGCCTGCCAGGCGGCACGATCGGCTAAGCCGCGTTGCGGCTTGGCCGATAAAGACAGAACAGCATAACGAGCAGAAGATTGATCGGGATGATCACCGCCAACGCAACGGACGTTGCCGTATCCTGCGTGAATATCTGCTCGCGCAGCATATAACCCGACAGCAAAAACGGTGTATTCCAGACAGCTGCACCGAAGAATGTCGCTATGGCAAAACCGGCCACCGGCATACCAAGCATGCCGGCAGGAAACGCCGTATAAGCTCTTATTACCGGGATAAGCTGACCGACAAACGCCAACCATATCCGGCGGCCGCGGCAACGGCTCCTCAGCCGCCAGTACCATTCGTCTTCCAGGATCAGACCCCGGCCTATCTTTATCATCAGGGCGTCGCCGCGCACAGGACCCAGCCACCGGCCCATTCCATACCAGAACAGCGAGCCGGCCGTCGAGCCAGCAGCGGTAATAGCGATCGCCACAGGTAGTTCGCCCGGGCCGTCGATACCCAACATGCCAAGCATGATGAGCATGCCCATGGAAGGTATGACAGGCAGAAGCTTTTCGATCGCTGAACACAGCGCCAGACCAAGCAACCCCCATGAAGCCAAACCTGGCATGATACCCAATAAATAGGATGGATCGCTCATCTGCCGGTCACCATGCAATTGAACGGTCTGCGCCGAACGATCTTGTAGACCCTGGCAGGGGGAAAGTTGCGCAGCACCTGGCCATGCAGCATTGCCTTGAAGCCGAACCGGTCGAGCAGCCGGTACGGAACGGGACAGCGAACACCATATGTAAACTGATAGAGCGCGCCGCCTTCGCGCAATCTCGACAAGGCGCCGGTCAGAATGGCAACGACTGTCTTCGGCGACATGTTCAGCAGCGGCAGCCCGCTGATCGCGCAGCCGAACAGCACGCCTTCCGGCAAACCGCAAGCGTCGAGCCGCGCCGCATCGGCACGGATGACGCGAGCGGCTGGAAACCGCTCTTGAAGCATGCCGGCAAAGTTATCGGCATACTCCACCAGCATCAGATCTTTCTCGCATACGCCGCGCTCAAGCAGGGCTTCCGTGAAGACCCCGGTCCCCGGACCGAGCTCGAGCACAGGTCCGGCGGAAGGATCGACTTCGCTCGTAATGAGATTGGCCAGCATCGCGCCGGACGGAGCTATCGCACCTACCATGCGCGGATTGGCCAGCAGAGTTCGCAGAAATAGTGACGCGTTCGACATGTGTCCCACCAATAAGGCCTCCAGAGATTCGCCTGTGCGGCAGGCTTTCCTTAAAGGGAGCCGATTGCGAGAACATTGCGCCGAAAAACCCGCCCATTGCCTAACTCCCGGTCGGGAAGCTCAATCTGAAGGCAGCACCGCCGGTCGGGCCTTCCAGGACGATGATCTGTCCGCCGTGAAGCCTTGCAATTTCCTGGACGAGATTGAGACCGAGACCGAACCCTTTGCCGTGTCCATGAACACGATGAAACGGTTCGAAGATGCGGGGCCGCTCCTCATGCGGAATGCCGCCGCCCTCGTCGGTTACAGTGATGCCGGTAGCGCGGGCGACATGGACTGTTATCCTGCCGCGGCGGCCGCCATGCTGGATTGCGTTCTGCACGAGATTGGTCACGGCTCGCCCGATGGCCACGCGATCGCCGAGAATTTCAACCACATCGTCATCCTTGACGAAACAGGGCTCATAGTTGGCGGCAATGGCAAGCGGCGCCAGCTCGGAAACCACATTCTGCGCGACATCGACGAGATTGATCGCTGCCGGCTCGAAACGGTGATTGAGGCGCTGAAGATCGAGGAATTGCTCGGCCAGAGTCGCAAGGCGCACCGTATCCTCGAAAAGCCGGTCCTTCAAGGGACCGGGCGGCAATCCATCGAGCCGCGCCTGCAGGATCGCGACGGGGGTCCGCCATTCATGGGCAAGATGGGCGAAAAGGCGCTTCTGCCGTTCATAGCCTTCGTCCAGCCGGCCAAGCGCACCATTGACGGCTTCGACGAGCGGCAGGATCTCTTGCGGGACATCCTCAACCGGCAGCCGCATACCCTGCCTGTTAATATCGATCTGCCCGGCGCGGGCAACTGCGGAATCGAGCGAGGAAAAAGCGCGGCGAACCACGAGCGGCGCGGCGACGATCGTCGCGATCGCCGTGACGACAAGAAGCGGCAGAAGAACGCTGAAGAGGACCATGCCCGCCGCCTTGGCGACACGAATGGTCGATACGGTGCCGTCTATGCCCGTGAGCACCTGCACTTCGCCAGCCGGAGAGGCTACCCATTTGAGCCGCGCGGCAGGCACGACATTTCCGCCGAGGTTGCTGCCAAAACGGGCTTGCCCGATGTCACCGAGCGCCCCGCCGATATTCGCATAGGCTTTCGGCACGCTTCCATCGGCGATCATCGCGCCACCGCGATCCCGCACGGCGAACCAGAGACCGGGCCAATCAGCGCGCCGCGCGGCAAGCGCAGGCGCTTCCTTCAGCACCAGCGTACCATTCCGATCGCGAGCCATCGACTGTGCGATCGCATCGATGGTTTCATCTTCCGGCTGGAGGGAGATGAAACTTCCGGTTATCCAGAGAGCGGCAACGATGAGGACTGCAAGGACAGTCAGCAAAGCCGCCTGCAAGAGGGACAGGCGCAAGACGAGACGCCACCGCAAAGAAGGTTGGCTTCGGCTCATGATGTCAGTCTCATAAGATAGCCGATGCCGCGAACCGGATGAATTTCTAGACCGGCTTCCACGGAAGCAAGTTTGCGACGCAGCCGGGAGACATGTGCATCCAACGTGTTGGACTGGATATCATCTGCAAAGCCGTAGACGGCCTCTTCCAGCGCATGGCGCGGCACGGTACGTCCGATACGGCGCGCGAGTGCCTCGAAGACGAGCAGTTCCCGGCGCGGCAGCTCAAGCCGCTCCCCGTCGATCAGCACGTCATGGCAGCCGAAATCATAGGATAATCTGCCGAGACTCACCACCTCGCTCCGCACATCACCCGGGCGGCGCAGGACGGCGCGCAATCGCGCCAGAAGCTCCTCCACTGCAAACGGCTTGACGAGATAGTCGTCTGCACCGGTATCAAGACCGTCGATGCGGTCATCGAGGTCGCCGCGCGCCGTCAATACGATCACCGGCGTCGCGATCCCCGCCGCACGCAGCTTCGGAATGATCGCCAAGCCATCGCCGTCCGGAACCTGACGATCGAGAAGAATGACATCGTAGGGAAGATTTCTTGCGGCTTCCTCCGCATCGGCCAGCATGGAGACATGGTCGACAATGGCATCACGCGCCTGCAAAGCGACGCTGAGCGCTGAAGCCATTTCCGGCTCGTCCTCAAGCAACAAAATCCGCAATGAACACCCCCGCCGGCAAAACAACTAGATTGCATAGGGGGATTGCAAGAACATTGCGACCCCTTGCAGACAGGCCCCATTATTCATCGGAGAATTTGCACCGCTATCGCGCTTAGGCAGAAGACGTCCATTACATTCCGCCTTCAATGCCCGCGACATGGCAGGGAGAAGGCCCGGCCGCCTTCCCGTCATGTCTGCCGCCGAAGGCTCAATAGGTAAGCCTTAACGCACACAATCGACAAGCCGCCATGCAGACAGCTTGCCGCTCTCATATGTTTACGCAGCAGCAAAATCATGCTCGAGCCCATGGGGATCGAGCATGATAGGCAGTGAAGCATCTGCGTGTATCAAGGCCACGTCATTTGAGGCGGGTCACATGCAGTGCCAGCAGGTCGTGATAGCTTTGAGCATCCTCGCGCTCGGGGAGGCCGATATCGCGAAGCTGGTAGTTCGACAGATCGGATACCTGCCTGTATGTCTGCCGCCGCCTCCAGGCGACAAATAGCAAGGCGCGGGCAGTCCTCCAGGCGCCGAATTCCTGGTACAGTTCATCGACTGTTGCCGTCAAGCTATCGGCAACCACAAATTGTGAATGAGTCATCGTGTTTTCCTGGCGCAACGACGCTACCAGGTCCTCTTGAAGCTTGACCAGCTTCAGGATTGGATACGCCGAAGACGCACCAAATCATTCCTTCGGCAAGTCATATGGGTTTACATGGAAAACGCCTAAACGGCGGCAGACAAAGCTTTTAGAGCTTTAGATCGAGAATCGTCGCGCGGTCGCCCAGGTGCACACCAAGGCCGTCGAGATCATTCCGCCGGAGGCATATGGAAACATCTGTGTATGATTCATGTCACGCCTCCCTGTTCGATTTGCGGATGAGCGTATCATACGCAAGATCCGGAGATCGGCAACCCCACAATTTCGAATTGCAGAAATCCAGCCCCATCTGTTGCATCGACGCAACAGATGATTGGCTCGCCACTCTGAAGCAGACCCGGCAAGTGCGGGCTGCCGAGTCCCGACGTCGCCTAGAACGAATTGACGATACCGCCGCCGGTGCGCATCTGCTGAACCATGATATGGGCATGATAGTGCATGGCGCACTTGATCGCGTAGATCTGCAGAACCACCGGAGAGCGACGACGGAGCAGAAGCTTGAGAAACCGCTGGCGATAGACGGCGCGCAGTTCCGCTTCCTTTACCCGGCGCATCAGTCTGACAAAGATGCCGGCCGCCTCCAGCGCCCACGTTGCATTGAGCGCAAGCAAACGCAGCGGATGACGGCGCAGATACCGTAAGCGGGAGCTTTCCGGCTGGATGCGCGCATCGATGTAGAGCGCATCCAGCCGGTCGAAATAGGCTGTCGGCTGATGCAGGTCGCTTAACACCGAAAGATATCCGTCCCGCAATGTTTCACGCGAAAGGTTGAGCGGAATGACATTGGTGCCGAAGGCGGGCGGATCGTCGTGATCGAGCCTGCCTTCCTTGGCGAGACGCGTATAAAGCGGCGTCTTCGGGATGGCGGCCAGCATGCCGATCATGGCGTTGACGATGCGCGCATCCTTGATGAAGATCCGCTGCGCGTCGAAGATGGTCGCATCGTCGCTGTCGAAACCCAGGATCATGCCGCACCAGACCTCCATGCCGGTCTGCTGAATCGTGTGGATCTTCTCCAGCATCGTTCCGCCCTTGCGCAGGTTCTGCAGCTTTTTGGTTTCGCGCAGCGCCTCCTCGTTCGGCGTCTCGATACCGATGAAGACGACGCGGATATTGGCGTCGACCATCAGCTGCATCAGCTCCGCATCGTCGGCCAGATCGATGGACGCTTCGGTCAGAAATGTCATCGGGTAATGGTTGCGCTCCTGCCAGGCGACGACATCCCGCAGCACTTCCTTGATGGCCTTCTTGTTGCCGATCAGATTATCATCGACGATAAAGGCCGTATCCATTCCGGCCGCCAGCAGTGCCTCCATCTCGGCGATGACCTGAGCGCTGGTCTTGATGCGCGGTTTGCGGCCGAAAACCACGATAATATCGCAGAACTCGCAGGTGAAGGGACAGCCGCGTGAGAATTGGATGCTGCCGACGGCATATTCGTCCATCTTCAGGAGATCGAAGCGCGGCACTGGCACCTTGCTCATGTCCGTCTTGTCGGACTGTTCATAGCGCCGGTCATGACAGCCCTGCTGCCACTCCTCCAGAAACTTCGGCCAGGTTTCCTCCGCCTCGCCGATGAAGGAGACATCGACGAGATTGCCGAAATAATCCTCCTTGACCGTTATCCAGGGGCCGCCGACGACGGTGAAGCAGTTACGCCGCTTGAGCTCGGTCAGGATTTCCGTCATTCGGAAGCGCTGGACGATCATGCCCGTCAGCGCAACGATATCGGCACGCTCGCACAGACCATAGTCTATCGGTTCGATATTTTCATCCAGCAGGGTAACGGTATGTTCTGCAGGCGTCAGCGCCGCCAGCAGCGGCAGGCAGGCCACCGGCAGGTTGGCCTTGGCGTCGAATAGCGGCAGAGCGTGTTCCATGCCCCAATAGGAGGTTTCGAAACGCGGATTGATGATGACGATATGAGCCATTGAACATGCCGCTCCACGACTTTGACGATCTGGTTCGGTATTGCTTTAAGCCTGTCTGTCATTCCCACCTGCCGGCACGCCCTTCGGCTGCGAAGCAGGGTCTTCAGCATCAAGGCGGCTGTCTTAGCAGCCCTAGATGAGCTCAGGATTAAATCCTGAACGATCGGCCGGCGGTGACGTTCCGCTATGTTTCCGAGGCGCGATATCTGGTGAGCTCCCAAGCCTTCGCCGTGGCACGGATGTTTGACGGGAGCATTGCACATCGGCAGGGCTCAAGATTCGTCCACTATGCCTATCGAGTTTTTTTTAGCAGCGATGTCGAAATCGGCGGCATGCGATCGTCTTTATTCCAGACGTGCCGCGAAAGGCGACGATCCGGCCTTTCACGGCTTGAGCTACACCGAATGAAGGGAGTTGCGAAATGATATCGTCCTACCGCTGGGTCATCGTCGCTGCCGGCGCGCTCATGACTTGCGTTGCGCTCGGCGCAATGTTTTCCCTGGCGATCTTTCAGGTGCCGATCGCCGCCGATACGGGCTGGTCGCATGCCGGCATCGCCACCGCCATGACACTCAATTTCCTGACCATGGGCCTGGGGGCCTTTGCCTGGGGCGCGGCAAGCGACCGTTTCGGCGTCCGCGTCGTGGTGGTGATCGGCGCCCTGCTGCTCGGACTGGCATTGGTTCTGGCAAGCCGAACCGGCTCGCTTCTTCAATTCCAGCTAACCTACGGCGTCCTCGTCGGTCTTGCCGCCAGCGCCTTCTTCGCACCGATGATTGCCGCGACGACAGCCTGGTTCGACGAGGGCCGGAGCCTTGCCGTGTCGCTGGTGTCGGCGGGCATGGGCGTCGCGCCGATGACGGTATCGCCCTTTGCCCGCTATCTGATCTCGGCCTATGACTGGCGCTTCGCGATGCTTGTCATCGGCATCATGGCGTGGGCTCTGCTGATACCCGCGGCACTGCTCGTGCGGCGGGCACCAGTCCTCGCCGAAACCTCGGGCGCGGATGGGCAGAGGCAGGAGCAGGATCTGCCGCTTGGCCAGATCTTTCGCTCACCGCAGTTCCTCGTCCTCGGCGCGACCTTCTTTGCCTGCTGCGCGGCCCATTCCGGACCGATCTTCCATATGGTCAGTTACGCCACCATCTGCGGCGTGGGGCCGATGGCTGCTGTCAGCATCTATAGTGTCGAGGGACTTGCGGGACTTGGCGGCCGTCTCCTTTATGGAACGCTGGCCGATAGGCTCGGCGTCAAGCCGGTGCTTGTGGCAGGCCTGCTGGTGCAGGCCGCAGCCCTTGCTACCTATCTGTTGGTGAGCCAGCTTGGCGAGTTCTATGCGCTGGCGGTCATCTTCGGCAGCGCCTATGGCGGCGTCATGCCGCTCTATGCGGTACTTGCGCGCGAATATTTCGGGCCGCGCGTGATCGGCACTGTCTTCGGCGCCGCATCGATGCTGTCGAGCATCGGCATGGCGGCTGGACCTTTGATCGGCGGCTGGATATTCGATACCTTCGCCAATTATTCCTGGCTCTTCATCGGCTCGTCCATGGTCGGACTGGGGGCTGCCGCTATCGCCCTTGCCTTTCCGCCGATGCAGCGCCTGCGGCTGCAGCCGGCCTGAAACATATCGAAACTGGCTCGCTTCGCGTCAGAGGCGGGCCGGCGGTCATGCCTTGTCTGCGAGCCTGTTCCAGGCGTTGCCCTTTAGAGCTTCGAACTCCGCCGGTCGAGCCTGAATCATTTTATCCCTGTCGACCAGCGTGTTATCGATCCAACCCGGATGGCACATCAAAACCGCATTCTGCGGCAGTCCACTTTGGAGTTGGTCGATAACCCTAGAGAAATCGCCGGGCCGGTTCCAATTGTAGAAACCGGTCAAGGGACCACGTATGGGGAAACCGGCTGCCATCATGCGGCGATCGAAACCGGTTGCGACCGTTTCGACGAAAGCAATCTTTGCCTTTATCCCGGAACATGCAGCCAGCCGTATCGAGGGCGCTCCGCGCAGCCACGGCAGGGCGCCGTCATGTCGAAGCCTGTCGATGCGGGCTTCCAGCCAACGGCGCACAACGGGCAGGAAATGCACATGCTGGTGCCCATCGATGAAGTCGGGAAGCCGCCCCATGCCGTCGACGAAGCGCTCCAGCTGAGCATCGAGTTCGACGTTGATCATCTCCTGATCGAGCTGGTGCAGGAAGCTTGCAGAGAGCAGCCGTGGGAGCGATGGCAATTTCTTATCCGCGCCCGGCCGGGAGAGCGGCGCAAAATCGGTCAGCGTCAGATGCAAGCCGATGTCGGCTCGGGGCTCGGGGTGGAGCCGGCGAAGCAGTTGCGATTGTTCGCGCCATTCCGGGAAAAGCGTCATGCATCCGGTGCCCGTCAGCCTGCCGCAACCGATTAGCTCCCTGATAGCGCCGCTGACACCGGGAGAAAGGCCGTAGTCGTCGGCGATGACATTGATCTGCGGGATTTGCGGCGCCATCAAGCTGCGTCGTCCGATCGATGGATCCGGCGCACGATATAGAGTGGGCGATCCTTCACCTCGCCGATCGCCACCCAGACATATTCGCCAAGCAGACCGAGAAGAGCGAGATTGAAGCCGCCGAGCACGGAAATCGATGCCATCAAGCTCGGATAGCCGGGCACATTGGTACCGAACAGCAAGGCCTCAACGATGATTTCGGCGCCGTAGAGCATGCCAAGAATGCCGATAATGACGCCAATGACCGACATGGTACGCAGTGGCAGCGATGAGAAGGAGGTGATGCCTTCAAGTGAAAGGGCTGCCAAGGCTCGCTTTGACCATTTTGTATTGCCTGCCGCGCGCGCGGCGGGAACATAAGGAATGCCCTTCTGCCGGAACCCCATCCAGGCATAAAGCCCCTTGTTGAAGCGTCTCTTGTCGCGGATGCTCAAAAGAGCCGTCGCGGCCTGGCGGCGCATTATGCGAAAATCACCAGCGTTTTCCGGCATGTCGAAGCGCTGGCCCGCATTGATCACCTTGTAAAAAAGCTTGCTCGCAAACGCCTTGCTCCAGGATTCGTTCATTCGGTCGGTTCGCACGGAATAGACGACATCAAGATCGTCGTCTGCCATCAGGGTTGAGATCATCTCGATGCAGACCTCATAGGGATGCTGCAGATCGGCATCGACCATCAAAACAAAATCGCCCTTGCTCTCCTCTATCCCGGAGAAGAGCGCTATTTCCTTGCCAAAGTTCCGGCTAAGTTCGACAATCCGCCAGTTGCCATCCAGGGCCTCGCGATAGCGGCCGATGCTGTTATCCGTGCTGCCGTCATCGACCAGCACAACCTCCAGGTCGAGGCCAAAGCGGCTTTTGACATCGGTTGCTAGTGTTTTGGTGAATTGCGCGAAAGCTTCGGCCGAGGCTTGCTCGTTCAGAAACGGTGCGACTAAGGATAAGACTGGCATTTGATACTCATATCGACAGAATAGATTCGCCCAATTTTGGATTGAACCCTGGCACATTTTGGTGAATTAAAACTGAGTTTTGCGGTAAATGCTTCCCGCCTGCAGCCGCAAATCTTACGAGAGATATCGACGATGACGGATGCTTGAAGAAATAAAGGATTGAGGCAATCCGTTGTCGCATTTCGCCGCGGAGCATCGCTGCGGCGCCGAATTTGAAGGAATAGTCTTTGCCCACGGCTTTCAGCAGCATCTTCCAACGCCCCACGAATATCCTGTGGTTTCTCATTGCTTTTCAAATTTTCCTTCTAACGATCGTTCCGACGATATTCAGTTCTGCGCCTCCGCTCGACGTTGTCGAAGGCTGGACCTGGGCACCTCACTGGCTGATCGGCACATACAAGCACCCACCCGGACCAGCCTGGTCGATCGAAATCATGCATTACCTGATGCCCGGCTATTTGTTGGGTCCCTATCTGCTGTCACAGATTGCCGTGGCGCTGACCTATCTGTTCGTCTATCTGACGGGCTGTGTCTTCATGAGCAGATGGCGGGCATTGGCCGGCACACTGCTGCTGACCGGATCGCTGTATTTCAACTACTTCACCACGCAGTTTAATCATAATGTTCTACAGCTGCCATTTTGGTCGGCGATCATTTTGGTTTTCGCCCATATAACGAAAAAGCCGGGAAAAACATCGCTCTGGATCATGCTTGGAGTGCTCGTCGGCGCGGGCATGTACGCCAAATATTCCGTCAGCGTCATCGCAATCACGGCAGCGATTGCCGGCATCGTTTTTTCGGAGGTCAGGGCACAACTGAAGACACCGAGACCCTATCTTGCGGTCGCGATCGCCGGGCTGATCTTCCTGCCGCATGTTCTATGGTTGTTTCAGACCGACTTCCTGACCTTCAAATATGTCTCAGATCGCACCGCCGGTCGCAGATTTGCCGAAGAGCCGCTCATATTCCTGCTCACTCAAATCCTCAACCATTTGCCCATGCTTCTCCTTCTGAGTTGCGTCGGCTTTTCGACCTTCCGGATGCAGCGCGACGGCAAGATCCCCTCTGCGGCAAAACTGTTTCTCCGACTATTCACGTTTACGCCCCTGGCAATGCTGGTCGTTGGCGCACTCATAAGCGGAAAAGGCCTCGTCACCATGTGGGGACTGCCGATGTTCACCACCGTTGGACTTTGGCTGGTTGCCGAAATTGGCAGCGAGTGGAACGAGACCATGATCAAGCGCCTGACAACCGGTTCTGTAATATGTGTTTCCCTCACGGCAGCCGTTTTTATCGGCGAAGCGGTCTGGTCGAAAACGCATAAACCACAGAGAACATCGTGGCCGATGCAGGAACTTGCCGGCAAAGCAAACGCCGTGTGGAAGACCGAAGTCGACACGCCCTTGCAAATCACGGGAGGAACGATTTGGCTTGCGGGGCTCGTTTCACTCGGATTGCCGCAAAGGCCAGACGTTGCCGTCGATCGCGATCTCAGGCTTTCGCCGTGGGTTACGGCAAGCGACGTGGCAACCAAGGGCATGCTCTATATGTCCGATGTCAAGGACGACCAGTTGCCGTCCTATTGCATCGCCCACGGGGCCAGCCATGAAATCCAGCTTTCGAACCCGCATATTCCACCCTTGTATGCCACGGTTTGCCATCCGGCAGGTGCATCTGCCCGGCAATAAGGCATGCCGCTCAGAAGCGCTCGACCTCGGCAGCCAAATTGAGAAGGGCCCGATACATTCATATTTCTTAATGCCTACACACAGTTTTTCATAGGCGAGCGCGGTTGCAGCCATTGCAATTTTCAATTTTTGGCCAACACTCGCAAATGCATCAGGCGCGTGATCTCCTGGGGGAGGAAATCAGGAGAGCACCCACTGGCGCGACTTTCCGCGCCCATCGGCAGGAAAGTCCTGCGTAATGTCATTCTGGGGGACATGACACGGGTCTTTTGACCATGTCCCT
>JBCNPI010000085.1:0-19282 GCA_039593415.1 Rhizobium sp.
CAATGTGAACGTCAACGCCAATCCGCTGTCGGAATCGGATTTCGACGTCGTGCTGACGCTGAATGCCGAAGCCAAGGATGGCGAGCGCGTTCTCTTTCACACCGAGCTGGTTTATGGCGGCGTCTTCCGCGTGACCGGCTTCCCGCAGGAACACATGCTGCCACTGCTCTTCATCGAGTGCCCGCGCCTGCTGTTCCCGTTCGCACGCCAGATCATCGCCGACGTCACGCGCAATGGCGGCTTCCCGCCGCTGATGATCGATCCGATCGATTTCGCGCAGATGTTCACGCAACGCATGGCCGAGGAGCAGGCCCGCGCCCAGGTTTCGGCCGTTCCGAACTGAGCTTGAATTTCTCCATGCTGGAAACGGAAATGCCCGGATCACTGTCCGGGCATTTTCTTTTGGTGCTTTGGAAAGCCTGTTACTCGGAAGCGCTATATTTGGACCAGATGCCTTTCGCACCGAGCTTGGCCACAAGTGCGGCATGAGCCGAAAGTTCTTCTTCGCTCAACCGGCTTGGCAGCGGATTGGGCCGTACGAAGACATCGATAACAACCTCCGCATCATTGTTCTGGCGCGAGCGCGCCGAGGAACCGTTGCTACTGCCGAGGCCGAGCGCGGTCTGCCGGCCGCCGATCATCTCGATATAGACTTCGGCCAGCAGTTCGGAGTCGAGCAGCGCCCCGTGTTTCGTGCGGTGCGAATTGTCGATGCCATAGCGCCGGCAGAGCGCATCCAGCGAGTTCGGACCCATGGGATGCTTGCGGCGAGCCATGGCCAGGGTATCGATTACCATATCGGGCAGGATCGGCGGACGGCCGAGCCTTGCAAATTCGGAGTTTACGAAACCCATATCGAAGGTGGCGTTGTGGGCGATCCATCTGGCATCGCCGAAGAAGTCGAGGATCTGATCCGCGACTGTTTCGAATAGCGGCTTATCTTTCAGGAAATCGTCGGTAATGCCATGTACGGCAAGCGCATCCGGATGAACCTTGCGGTCGCCCGGATTGATGAAGAGATGCAGCGTCTTGCCCGTCGGGAAATGGTTGAAAAGCTCGATGCCACCGATTTCGATGATACGGTCTGCCCTATTATCGAGGCCGGTGGTTTCCGTATCGAAAATGATTTCGCGCATGCAGGCTCCGATTTCCTATTTTTTGATCTGCTGCTTCCGCCGGATATCCGCAATGATCTCCTGCACCTGACGGCGAGCGGCATCGATGCTGCCGCCCGTGTCGATGACGTAATCGGCGCGCGCGCGCTTTTCCGCATCCGGCGTTTGCCGGGAGAGAATCATATTGAATTTTTCCTCCGTCATGCCCGGCCGGGCAAGCACCCTCTCCCGCTGAATCTGTGGATCGCAGCTGACGACGGCAATCTTATCCACCCTCTTATCGGCGCCGGTTTCAAACAGCAGAGGGATATCCAGCACGATCATATCGGCACCAGCCCGGCTTTGACGTTGCACGAACTGGCGTTCGCGCTCACGCACGAGCGGATGGACGATTGCTTCGAGACGCTTGAAACCGGAGGGATCGCCGGCAAGTTTACGGCTCAACTCCTGTCGGTCGACTTTGCCGTCGCTGGTCGTACCAGGGAAAGCAGCCTCGACCAGAGGGACAGCTTCGCCACTATAGAGATCATGAACGACCGCATCGGAATCGTTCACCGGGACTCCTGCGTCGGCGAAGAGTTTCGCCGAGGTCGACTTTCCCATGCCGATCGATCCCGTCAGCCCGATCCTGATCATGAATGCTTTTCCATGTCAGCAATGATCAAAGCCCTCAGGCTTTCATCGACCGCCGGACGTTTTCCGAACCATTTTTCGAAACCTGGTACGGCCTGATGCAACAACATGCCGAGCCCATCGACAATGGCGAAGCCCTGTTCTTCGGCTTGAGCCAAAAGCGGTGTTTTCAGCGGCACATATACAATGTCGGTGACGACAGCCCCTTCTGCAAGAGGCGAGAAATCGATGCGGGGAGCGCCTTCGCCGTCCATGCCGAGCGAGGTGGTGTTGATGAACAGGCCCGCCCCCTGCATGACCTCGCCAAGTGCCGCCATCGGATGGGCATGAACCCGTGCACCGAAACGATCCGCCAGTTCCTGTGCGCGCCCAACGGTGCGGTTGACGACGTGAATTTCCTTGAAGCCGCGATCGCGCACAGCCTGTATCACGGCCCGGCTGGCGCCTCCCGCGCCGAGGATAATGGCGCGATCGCTGCTGTCCCAACCCGGATGGCGCTCGTCGAGGTTCGCCGTAAAGCCGCGGCCATCGGTATTCGTGGCATGCAGCAATCCGTCTCGAAGCCACAGCGTATTGGAAGCACCCAGTTCTTCGGAAAGCTCGTCCGGCCGATCGGCGAGTTTGAAGGCGGCTTCCTTGTGGGGAATGGTCGCATTGCCGCCGACGAAGCCGCTGGAACCATCCTTCAGCGACGAGATGAAGGCCGGGAAATCCTCAACGGAGACTTCATGCGCGCTGTAGCTGCCCGCAAGATCGAGCTGTTTCAGCCAGTAGCCATGGATCAACGGCGAGCGCGAATGCCTGACCGGATAACCCGTTACGAAAGCGTTTACGCTCCGTGTTTCACGTGAATCATCCATCGATCGTCCCCAATTCGCGCAGCTTTTCCAGAAGCGGCAGCATCGGCAATCCGACGATCGTGAAATAGTCGCCGTCGATTTTCGAGAAGAGCTGGATGCCCTCGCCCTCGAGCTGGTAGGCACCGACGCTGGACAAGGCCTTCTCACCCACCCGGCTCAAGTGCCGGTGAATGAAATCGGGGGGCAGCTCACGCATCGTCAGATGAGCGTGGGAAACGTGCTCCCAGATAATGTCGCCATTGCGGGCCAGGGCGATGGCGCTGTTCAGCCGATGAGTCTCGCCTGAGAGGGTCCGCAAATGATTCTCGGCATCCGCCATCGTCTTCGGCTTGTGAAAGACCTGAGTGCCGAGCGACATGGTCTGGTCCGAGCCGATGACGATCGAACCCGGAAAGCGATCACTCACATCCTTTGCCTTGGCCTTTGCCAGTACGAGCGCGACCGCATCCGGGCTGGCGCCATCCCGCTCCAGCGGCGCCTCGATCGCGCGCTCGTCGATATCGGCGGCGACGGCTTGAAAATGCAATCCGGCATTTTCCATCAGCATTCGCCGGAATGGGCTGGACGACGCAAGGATAAGCGGCGAGGTCATGACGGCTGCCTCCGAGATAATCATGTGGAGCGCTTAGCGCAGCTTGGGGCGCAGGGCAACAATGGCGGCGGCGGTCTCTTCTATCGAGCGGCGCGTGACATCGATGATCGGCCAATTGTGCCGCGAGCAGAGAGAACGGGCATATTTCAGCTCCTCGGAGATCGCGGCGCGATCGGTGTAACCACCACGATCGAAGCCGGGCGTCGCGCCGAGAATGCGATTTTCGCGAACTTGCGAGATCCGATCGGTTGTCGCAACCAGCCCGACGATCAGAGGCTTGGTCGCCTTGATCAGGCTCTCCGGCAGCGGCACCCCATGCACGATCGGGATATTGGCCGTCTTGATGCCGCGGTTCGCCAGATAGATGCTCGTCGGCGTTTTCGAGGTGCGGCTGATGCCGATGATGACGACATCGGCATCGTCGTAATCGTCGGGCATCTGGCCATCGTCGTGATCCATGGTGAAGTTCAACGCTTCGATGCGGGCGAAATAATCCGCATTCATCACATGCTGCGCACCGACGCGGCGGCGGGATGTTGCGCCGAGATAGGTTTGGAAGACGTTCATAACCGGCTCAAGGACATTGACTGATGGCACACCCATCTCTCCGCAACGCTCGGCGATGAAATCGGCAAGCTCGCGATCGACGATTGTATAAAGGACGATCCCAGGGCTTTGATCGATCGCCTCCAGAACCGGCAGAAGCTGTTTGCGATTCCTGATCAGCGGATAAACGTGCTCGATGGGCTGGCTGGCATGGAATTGCACGGAAGCAGCGCGGCCGGCGGAGATAAGAGTCTCGCCTGTTGAGTCAGAAATCAGGTGCAGATGAAAGAAGCTCGTTCGGTTTTCCACGCTACTTTCCATCGCCTGTTGATATCTCGGGAGAAAGAAGAGGTACGGGAAGGGGGGCATCCTGGGCAAGTGGAAAACAGCCGAGTTTTCCACATTTGGAATTTTCACGAGAGGGCTTTCGCGGCGGCTGTGGGCAATGTGGATAAGCTCGGCAGCGCCTCGCGCATCCCCGACTTGTCCCCAAGAGGAAAAGAACGAGATTTCTCTTCAACCTCCTCAAAAGATTGAATAATCGTCGCTCTTTTCCACATATTGGCTTACGACTTCGAAATCTCTGCCAATTTCTGCGCGAGGCGCGACAAATTGGACAGGCAAGGGATGAACTTTAATCCTTGCTACTCACCGACTCTAAGAAATAGAAACCTTTTAATATATGTTTGGTTTTTTTATAGGACGACGTCTGTGACCGATGAATGCCGGAAGATCATGCGGGTCTTGAGCGGAGAAACGCTCACCCCTCCCCCGCTCTGGCTGATGAGACAGGCGGGCCGTTATCTACCCGAGTATCGTGAAACGCGTGCGAAGGCAGGAAGCTTCCTCGATCTCTGTTATACGCCTGACCACGCCGTTGAAGTGACGCTGCAGCCGATCCGGCGGTATGGCTTCGATGCTGCCATTCTCTTCTCCGATATTCTTGTCATCCCCGATGCGCTGAGGCGGAATGTTCGTTTCAGCGAGGGACTTGGGCCGGAAATGGACCCGATCGATGAGGCGGGCATTCTGGCTTTGAAGCCGGAAGGGGTCATAGCCTATCTGGAGCCCGTCATGGAGACGGTGCGGCGGCTGCGGCGGGACTTACCAGCAGAAACTACGCTCCTTGGCTTCTGTGGTGCTCCCTGGACCGTTGCGACCTATATGATCGCTGGACATGGCACGCCCGATCAGGCCCCCGCCCGGCTCTTTGCCTATCGTTACCCCAAAGCCTTCGAGCATCTGTTGATGCTGCTTGCGGAGATTTCGGCCGATTACCTCGTCGCGCAGATCGACGCGGGTGCCGATGCCGTGCAGATTTTCGATTCCTGGGCCGGCGTGCTTGGCGAGAAGGAATTCGAGGCTTTTGCGATCAAGCCGGTCGCAAAAATGATTGCGTCGATCAAGGCCCGGCGGCCTCACGCAAAGATTATCGCCTTTGCCAAGGGTGCCGGCTATCTGCTGAAAGCGTATCGGCAGAAGACGGGCGCCGATGCAATCGGCCTCGACTGGTCCGTACCGCTGGCCTTTGCGCGAGAGCTTCAGAAGGATGGGCCGGTGCAGGGCAATCTCGATCCCATGCGCGTCGTCGCCGGCGGCAAGGCTCTGGATGACGGGATTGACGCTATTCTGCAGCAGCTCGGGAGTGGCCCGCTGATTTTCAATCTCGGCCATGGCATTACGCCCCAGGCGGATCCAGCCAATGTCGCCAGACTTGTCGAGCGCGTGCGGGGATGGAGGAGTTGATGACGATGGAAAAGCAGACGGACACCGCCCCGGGCCAGAGGGCCGGACGACGCGCCTATGTCATGATCCTCATTTTTGCGGTTCTGGCGATTGGGCTCTTCGCCTGGCATCCGACCGATCTCTATCTCTGGATCAAGGCGCTGCATATCATTGCCGTGATCTCATGGATGGCCGGCATGTTCTATCTGCCGCGGCTTTTCGTCTATCACACCGATGCCGCGCCGGGTTCGCAGCAATCGGAAACGTTCAAGGTGATGGAGCAGCGGCTGCTGCGCTACATCATCAACCCGGCGATGATTCTGACCTGGATTTTCGGACTTTATCTCGCCTGGTCGGTCTATGGTTTCCAAGGCGGCTGGCTACATGCCAAGATCGGGCTTGTCTTGATTCTCTCGGGCGTTCATGGCCATTTCAGCGCTGCCGTGCGCGCCTTTGGCCGCGACGAGAACAGACATTCGGCACGTTACTGGCGTGTCATGAACGAGGCGCCGACGCTTTTGATGATCGCGATCGTCATCCTCGTGGTCGTGAAGCCGTTTGCCTGAAGCGGGATCGGATTGGGGGCGGCGTTAAATTTCCTTCATTTTGCCTGCCCCCCTTGCGGTTCGGAAAGCGAGTCGCTATTTTCCCGCCATCTTCTCTTCGTGGCATGTATTCCATTCTGTCGCCCGCGAGCGCCCCTATCGCGGTTCTGAATACGAGCAACATTGCCTTTCCCCTCCTAAAAATGAGTAATTCCCTTCATGGCTGAAATGAAGCTTCAGGAACTGAAAAATAAATCCCCGACCGATCTCCTGGCCTTTGCCGAATCGCTCGAGGTTGAAAACGCCAGCACGATGCGCAAGCAGGAATTGATGTTTGCAATTCTGAAGGTGTTGGCGAGCCAGGACGTAGAGATCATCGGCGAGGGCGTCGTCGAAGTTCTGCAGGATGGCTTTGGTTTCCTTCGCTCCGCGAATGCAAACTATCTTCCCGGTCCGGACGATATCTATATTTCCCCCTCCCAGATCCGCCGTTTCTCGCTGAAGACGGGCGACACGGTCGAGGGACCCATCCGCGGGCCGAAAGAAGGCGAGCGCTATTTCGCGCTGCTGAAAGTCAACACCATCAATTTCGATGATCCTGAAAAGATCCGTCACAAGGTCCACTTCGACAACCTGACGCCGCTCTACCCGAATGAGCGTTTTCGCATGGAACTCGACGTTCCCACCTCGAAGGATCTTTCGCCCCGCGTGATCGATCTCGTCGCCCCGCTCGGTAAGGGCCAGCGCGGCCTGATCGTTGCTCCGCCACGTACTGGTAAGACCGTTCTCCTTCAGAACATCGCCCATTCCATTACCGCCAATCATCCGGACTGCTACCTGATCGTTCTGCTGATCGACGAGCGTCCGGAAGAAGTGACGGACATGCAGCGCTCCGTGCGCGGCGAAGTCATCTCCTCGACCTTCGACGAGCCGGCCGTGCGCCACGTCCAGGTCGCCGAAATGGTCATCGAGAAGGCGAAGCGCCTCGTCGAGCATGGCCGTGACGTCGTCATCCTGCTCGATTCGATCACGCGCCTTGGCCGCGCCTACAACACGGTCGTTCCCTCTTCCGGCAAGGTTCTGACCGGTGGTGTCGACGCCAACGCCCTGCAGCGTCCGAAGCGCTTCTTCGGCGCCGCCCGCAATATTGAAGAAGGCGGTTCGCTGACCATCATCGCAACGGCCCTAATCGATACCGGCAGCCGCATGGACGAAGTGATCTTCGAAGAATTCAAGGGTACCGGTAACTCGGAAATCGTGCTCGACCGCAAGGTTGCCGACAAGCGCATCTTCCCCGCGATGGATATCCTCAAGTCCGGTACGCGCAAGGAAGACCTGCTGGTGCCGCGCCAGGATCTGCAGAAGATTTTCGTCCTGCGCCGTATCCTCGCGCCGATGGGCACGACCGACGCGATCGAATTCCTCATCGACAAGCTCAAGCAGACGAAGAACAATCCGGATTTCTTCGATTCTATGAACACCTGATCTGCTGCTGGATCGCCTGGCCGCAGTTTGGCGGTGTTGATATAGTGCTATAATCGGGCCGCAAGACGCGGCCCGATTTTGTTTGGTGGGCCGAGTGTCGAAATCACCGGTCATTCGGCAATCGATTCGGATGCGGATCAATTTGATGTTGGCGACGAATGAAACAATCTACGCGCTTTCCAGCGGAGGCCTGCCCGCCGGGGTTGCGGTTATCCGGATCAGCGGTGCTCTGAGTTTCCCCATCATTGAATCTCTCATAGGAGCGCTACCAGGTCCGCGACAGGCTGCTTTGAAAACGATTCGGTCTCGTAACGGTTTAGTAATCGACCGCGGTCTCGTTCTGATTTTCCCCGGGGCAGCCTCCTTTACGGGCGAGGATTGTGTAGAACTTCATGTTCACGGCGGCAAAGCAGTGGTGGCCGCGCTTCTCGGCGAGCTTTCGACATTTGAGCAGTGTCGGCTCGCGGAGCATGGGGAATTCTCACGGCGTGCGCTTGAAAACGGAAAGATGGATCTGGTGGAGGTGGAAGGCCTTGCAGATCTCATCAGCGCCGAAACCGAGATGCAGCGACGGCTCGCGCTAGAGCATGCTGCCGGCGGACTATCCGATCTCTATAACGGTTGGGCTGATCGCTTGACACGCGCACGCGCCTTGATCGAAGCCGAGCTGGACTTTGCCGATGAGGATGATGTCCCCGGCTCGGTTTCGGACATGGTATGGGGCGATATGGGACGACTGCATTCGGAACTCTCCGATCATCTCGCAGGCGCCGACCTCGGTGAGATCATTCGTGACGGTTTGAAGGTCGTGATTGCCGGCGCCCCGAACGCGGGAAAGTCGAGCCTCATGAATGCGCTGGCAAGGCGTGAAGTGGCGATCGTCACCGATATAGCCGGCACCACCCGCGACGTTCTGCACGTCGATCTGAACATAGACGGATATGCCGTCAAACTCTACGATACGGCCGGTTTGAGGGATACCGATGAGATCGTCGAGCGCGAAGGCATTCGCCGTGCGCTGCGGACGGTGGCCGATGCCGATATTGTCTTGTCTCTCGCCGAAATTGGCGATGAGGTGCAGCGGGACTTTCCTGATTTTACCGGCAAGGTCCTGACTATCGGGACGAAATCTGATATCCATCCTGGAGCGCAAGGCGGTTATGATGTGCTGATATCGTCAGCCACTGGCTCCGGATTGGCAGATTTGCACGAATTTCTTCGCCGGGATTTACGGGCGCGCTCTGGAGCACTGTCTTTAGCTTTGCCGAGCCGTTTGCGTCATCGTACCTTGCTGACGGCGAGCGTCGATGCCGTCGAGGCAGCGCTTGCATTACAAGACCGTGGCCTCGATATCAGAGCGGAGTATCTTAGGCAGGCGGCGACGAGCCTTGGGCGGATTACCGGACGTGTCGATGTGGAAGATCTGCTTGATGTGATCTTCTCGGAATTCTGCATAGGGAAATGATTCACGTGAAACAGGGCGCTGAAGCGCATGCTTGTTCGGCGTTTCACGTGAAACCTTCTTGACTCCTGAAATTGGTATGCCAAACACACGGCAACCGAGGACCTGGTGATGTTCGATAAAGCGTATGATGTAATCGTGGTCGGTGGTGGCCATGCAGGCAGCGAAGCGGCCGCAGCGGCTGCTCGGCTGGGTGCGCGTACTGCGCTAGTAACGCACAAGCGCGACACGATTGGCGTCATGTCCTGTAATCCTGCGATAGGCGGTCTCGGCAAAGGTCATCTTGTTCGGGAGATTGACGCGCTCGACGGGTTGATGGGACGTGTTGCCGATGCTGCGGGTATTCAGTTCCGGATGCTCAATCGCAAGAAAGGGCCGGCCGTCCGCGGCCCGCGTACCCAGGCGGACCGCAAGCTCTATCGTCTAGCCATGCAGGCGGAGATCAGCGCGGTCGATAATCTCGATATTATAGAGGGCGATGCTTTCGATTTTGCGTTCGACCATGGTCGCGTGTCGGCGGTGATCCTGAAGGATGGTCGAGCTATTCGCTGCGGTGCTGTCGTTCTTACGACTGGCACCTTCCTTCGCGGCCTTATCCATATCGGCGATAAAAAGATTCCGGCGGGCCGCGTGGGTGAAGAGCCTTCAGTCGGACTCTCGAGTACACTGCTGCGGCATGGTTTGGCTCTTGGGCGATTGAAGACGGGAACCCCTGCCCGTCTCGACGGCACTACCATCGATTGGAATTCGGTCGGGCGGCAGGGAGCGGATGAAAATCCGACGCCTTTCTCTTTCATGACTGATACCATCGTGAATCCGCAGATCGAATGCGGCGTCACTCGAACGACGCCGGAAACACATAAGATCATCGCCGACAATCTGAAACGTTCGGCCATGTATTCGGGCCAGATCGAGGGTGTAGGACCGCGTTATTGCCCATCGATCGAGGACAAAATCGTCAAATTCGGTGAGCGCGACGGTCATCAGATCTTTCTTGAACCAGAGGGTTTGGACGACGCAACGGTCTATCCGAACGGCATATCGACCTCCCTCCCCGAGGAGGTTCAGGAGGATTTCATCAGAACCATTCCGGGTCTAGAACGAGTCCGTATTCTCCAGCACGCCTACGCTATCGAGTATGATCATGTCGATCCGCGAGAACTGAAGCTCTCTTTGGAAGTGGAGAGGATTCCAGGTCTTTTCCTGGCTGGCCAGATCAATGGTACGACCGGATATGAAGAGGCCGGGGCGCAGGGTCTCGTTGCCGGGTTGAATGCAGCGCGCCTAGCGGCGGGCGGCAAGGCCATCGAATTTAGCCGTACAGAGTCTTATATCGGTGTGATGATCGATGATTTGACGTCGCGCGGGGTTGCGGAGCCTTACCGGATGTTCACCTCTCGCGCCGAGTATCGCCTGTCGCTGCGGGCTGACAATGCAGACGTCCGCCTGACGCCGATCGGCCTTTCGCTGGGTTGCGTAGGCTCCGGCCGCGCTACACGCTTCGGTCGATATGTGAGCATGCTTGATCAGGCCCGCACGCAGCTGAAAGATCTGACGGTGACGCCAAACGAAGCTGAAAAGGTTGGGATGCATCTGAACAAGGATGGCCAACGTCGCTCTGCCTATGAGCTCCTCTCTCATCCCGGTCAGTCTGTCGAAGCGCTGGCGCGGCTCTGGCCGGAACTGCGGTCGATCCAACGCAATGTGGCTGAGGCAATTGAAATCGAGGCTGCCTACGCCGTTTATATGGATCGGCAAACGGCTGACATCGTTCAGGCCCGAAAGGAAGAGGAACGCATTATTCCGGCGGATTTCGATTTCTCTGTTCTTTCCGGATTGTCCAATGAGCTGAAACAGAAACTGATGAATGCGCGCCCGAAGAATATTGCTCAAGCGTCCCGCATCGATGGAATGACGCCGGCGGCGATCTCCCTGCTATTGGCTCACCTAAGGAAGCTGAGCGTTCCTGGTGAGCAAAGGCTCGTTTCCTAGTACTGCAAGGTTAGAGAGTCCGTCATATGGAATTGAACGGTGTACGTGTTTCACGTGAAACACAGGAGCGGCTGCAGCATTTTGCCCAGCTCTTCCTGAAGTGGGCAAAAACCATCAATCTTGTCGCACCTTCGACGATTGATGATCTTTGGAGCCGTCACATTGCGGACAGCGCACAGATTTTCCAGCTCCATTCTTCAACCGCTCACTGGGTCGATCTCGGAAGCGGTGGCGGCTTTCCGGGCGTAATAACAGCCATACTGCTGGCGGAACAGGGGGCGGGCCACGTCGATCTGGTCGAGAGCAATCAAAAGAAGGCCGCCTTTTTGCGTGTCTGTCTACGGGAATGCGAAGCCCGCGGATCGGTTCATGCGATTCGTATCGAAGAAGCACCTACGGTCATTCCCAATTGCGATGTGATCTCGGCGCGAGCCCTTGCGGAGCTAGAGTTGCTGCTGGATTACGCAGCTCCCTGGCTCGAGCGCAATGAAAATCTGCGTCTTTTGCTGCATAAAGGCCGGGATTACGATCGCGAGCTGCGGAATGCCGGTGGTCGTTGGGAATTCGATCTGGTAAAACATCAGAGTGTCGTTGAGCGAGATTCGGTCATTCTGGAGCTGAGTCGCCTTCGACGCTTGATTTAACCATATTTGGATGTGCGGCAGATGATCGGCGAGCGAAACCGGATTATTACCATCGCAAATCAAAAGGGCGGCGTTGGTAAGACCACGACCGCGATCAACCTAGCGACGGCTCTCGCGGCCATCGGCGAGCGGGTCTTGATTGTCGATCTGGATCCGCAGGGCAATGCCAGCACGGGTCTGGGTATCGACCGACGGGACCGCAAATTGTCCTCCTACGATCTGCTGGTGGGCAGTCATCCGATTACGGAGACCGTGCAGGAAACGGCGGTACCGAATCTCTTCATCGTTCCGTCGACGATGGATTTGCTTGGCATCGAGATGGAAATCGCTCAACAACCGGATCGTGTCTTCAAGCTGCGCCGCGCGCTAAATGCGTCCGATGCCCTTGCCTTCTCCTATATTCTGGTGGATTGCCCACCCTCTTTCAATCTCCTGACGATGAATGCCATGGCGGCGGCGCATTCCGTTTTGGTTCCGTTACAATGTGAATTTTTTGCCCTGGAGGGCCTAAGCCAACTGCTGGAAACGGTGGATCAGGTCCGGCGGACGGTCAATCCGTCCCTTGATATTCAGGGGATCGTTCTGACCATGTTCGATTCCAGGAACAATCTGGCACAGCAGGTCGTCAGCGATGTGCGCACGCATCTTGGTGAAAAGGTCTACCACACGTTGATTCCGCGCAACGTGCGCGTGTCCGAGGCGCCATCGTACGGCAAGCCGGCCATTCTTTACGATCTCAAATGTGCAGGAAGCCAAGCCTATCTTCAGCTGGCCTCCGAAGTAATCCAGAGAGAGCGCCAGCGAAAAGCTGCCGCGTGATGACATAGTAGTTGTTTCAGAGCGAGTATCGGCGATGAATGATGATCTTTCGAAGCGGCGTCTCGGGCGCGGATTGGCGGCTCTCATCGGGGAGATGGATCAGCCGACGCCCGTAGATGCCGGCAGACCGGCCGTCAATCCCGATCGGCTGGTGCCGATCGAATTCATCAGCCGCAACCCGCGCAATCCTCGCCGCTACTTCGATGAAACCGAGCTGCATGACCTTGCCAGCTCCATTCGCCAGCATGGCATTGTTCAGCCGGTCGTAGTCCGAACCGTTTCCAGTGATCGTTATGAAATCATCGCCGGCGAAAGGCGCTGGCGTGCGGCACAACTCGCCGGTCTGATCGAAATTCCGGTCATCGTCCGCGATGTCGATGACAAGACCGCACTCGAAATTGCCATCGTCGAGAACGTCCAGCGTGCCGATCTCAATCCGCTGGAAGAGGCGCTGGGTTATGAACAGTTGATCGCAGAGCACGGCTATACGCAAAACGATCTCGGCGAGATCATCGGTAAGAGCCGTAGCCACGTTGCCAATTCCCTGCGGCTGCTGAAGCTTCCTGATCCGGTGCGCGATATGCTGGCAGCCGGCTCGCTTTCTGCCGGTCATGCCCGCGCTTTGGTTTCGACTTCCGATCCGACGGCGCTCGCACGTACCGTTGTGTCAAAGGGCATGTCCGTTCGCGATGCCGAGCGACTGGCGCAGAACGATATAAAGGCGCAGAACGATCCTCGTCCAGCCGGTCCACGCAGGGACGAGAAGGATTCCGACACGCTGGCGCTGGAGCGCACGCTGTCCGATACGCTTGGATTGGACGTTTCGATCAATCACCGCGGCAATGGCGGTCAGGTGAAGATCAGCTACAAGACGTTGGAGCAGCTCGAGGAGATCTGCCGGCTTCTGGAGCGGCGCTGAGCTCTATATCATAACGAAAACAAAGGTTTAATCTGGAATCAGCCTCGGAGGCTGCGCACCGGCAGCCGCTTGCCGTGAAACATCAGCCTTTGCGGGCCGACTGCAACGTGGTTGCAAGCAGGGTCTGCGTCGCGATTGTGTCTTCAAGGCTCGCCCGCTGGCGGGTCTGGAGAATGGCGGATTGCAGCCTGTTCATCTCGCGCGCGATCGCAGCGCCGGACCAGGTTTTGAGAGCCTGCTCTATGACCGGCTTGCGCCTGAAATGCAGATGGCGCCCGAGCGTCTGCATAACTTGTGCCGGGGCGATCCGCTTCTCGTCCATTTCCGCTCGCATCGTATCGAGCATCTGAAATTGCCTGAGGCAGCCCTGGAGCACGAGAAACATCGGGGTTTTGGACGACGCGATCTTCTGCATGGCATGAAGAAAGGCTTCCGAATCACCTTTCAGAATGGCGTCTACGGCGTCATCGGCGGAGATGGCGCTGGCATCACCGATGATCTCCATGACATGGTTTTCCTCAATCGTGCCCTCGCCTCTGCAGTAAAGCGCCAGCTTGCGCACTTCGTTGCGGGATGCGATGCGGTCGCCACCCAGAAGTTCGAGCAATGCCTGGCGGGCAGCCGGCGAGATGCGCAGCCCTTCATTTGCCAGTTCGGTATCTATCAGGCCGTTAAGAGCTCTGGCATCGTCGGCATAGCAGGGAATGGTAGCCACAGCGCGTGCCGCTTCGGCTACCTTGCGCAGGCCTGAACCCTTCTTGAGATCCCCCGCCTCGATGATGACAAAGCTGGCATCGGGAGGATTGTTCGCAATGATCTGCAGCGAATCGACCAGCACCTTCTCGTTTGCGGCACCGCGAATCCAGACGAGCTTTTCTCCCCCGAACAGGCCGATGGCATTGACTTCGTCGAGCAGGCGCCCGGCCTCATTCTGCAGGTCGCCGACATCGAGCTTGATGAGGGAAAAGGCGTCGTTGAGATCAACGCCGGTCCTGCCGGCTATCTGAGCGGCACGCTCGGAAACCAAGCCGCGATCGGGACCGTAGATCACGAATATGCGATAGTTCCGCGCGGCATTTTGGAGGAATCCGTCGAATTCGTGGGACTTGATTTCCGCCATGCCGCGCCCTTGGTCAGCGGCTGAGCGCGGCCGCGATGTCGGCGGCCACCATTTCGGCCACTTCGCGGGCGGCCCGGTCTTCCGAATCACGGATTGCTCGCTGTTTGGCGAATTCCTGGCTCGGGAAGTCGACGAGCGAAGTCACCGCACGGCTGCCGGATTTGATTACCCTGCCGGTGCTGATCTCCCTCAGCGTGAATGATGCCGTTACCGTGGTTCGGCCCGCGCCTGACGTGTCGGAAGACGGCAGATAAAGGACGCCGCCGGTACCGGATGAAACACTTAGGTCCACATTGTACTTCGGAGTCTTCGTCTCTCCGGCGCCGCGCCCGGCGATGAAGATCAATTGATTACGGACCTCCTGGCTGACGCGTGTGCCGACGTCGGAGAAGGAGACTTCCGAAAGCTTCTGCGTAACGCCCGTGCTGACGGCATAGAGCGGCTTGACCTGGCAAGCGGACAGAAGGCCGGCAACCGCCACCAGAGACGCAACGCCGGCGATGCGGGCGAACTTGAAAAGACTATCAGACGACAATGTTCACGATCCTCTGTGGAACGACGATGATCTTTTTTGGCGCCTGATCATTCAATGCGCTTTTGACAGCATCCAGGGCGAGCACGGCCTGTTGCACTGCATTCTGATCTGCATCGCGCGCGATTGTCAATTCGGCGCGCTTCTTGCCATTGATCTGGACGGGATAGATGATCTCGTTTTCGATGACGAGGGCTTCGTCATAGGTCGGCCATGGGCTGGTGGCGATCATGTTGCTATTGCCGAGTGCTGCCGAGCATTCTTCGGCCAGATGCGGCGTGATCGGCGCAACCAGCGCAATCAGGATTTCGACCGCTTCGCGGACGGCCGAGCGGTAAGAAGCCTCGGCTTGACCGGCCGCGACCTTGCCCAACGGTGCCCCAAGCGCATTGACGAATTCGTAGATGCGCGCCACGGCCTTGTTGAAGGCAAGTTTATCGTAATCACCCTGAACAGCTTTCAGTGTGCGGTGGGCGATCTGCGAAATCGCCAGGGCTTCGCCTTCCTTGGCCGGAGCCGATTCGACCGTCTTCAAAGCGTCGGCCGCTTCGGAGACGAGGCGCCACATGCGCTGGGTGAAGCGATGGGCGCCTTCGACACCGGCTTCCGACCAGATGACATCACGATCGGGCGGCGAATCGGAAAGCACGAAGAAGCGTGCGGTATCGGCGCCGTAGGAGGCGATGATGTCATCGGGATCGACGACATTCTTCTTCGATTTCGACATCTTCTCGATGGAGCCAATGGTGATTTCCTCACCGGTCGACAGCAGCGCGGCGCGTCGCTGGCCGTCCACTTCCTCGATGCGGATATCGGCCGGCGATACCCATTCACGCGTCAGGCCATTGCCGCGGCTGTAGGTCTCGTGCACGACCATTCCTTGCGTGAACAGGCCCTTGAAGGGCTCCTTCACGTCAAGATGGCCGGTTTCGCGCATGGCGCGGGTGAAGAAGCGCGAATAGAGCAGATGCAGGATCGCGTGTTCGATACCGCCAATATACTGATCGACGGGCAGCCAATGGTTCGCGGCCTTCTGATCCGTCGGCTGATTTTCCCAAGGGGCTGTGAAACGGGCGAAATACCAGCTCGAATCGACGAAGGTATCCATCGTATCGGTTTCCCGGCGCGCATCCTTGCCGCATTGCGGACAGGCGACATGGCGCCAGGTGGCGTGGCGGTCGAGCGGGTTGCCGGGCTGGTCGAAGGTCACGTCATCAGGCAGCCTGACAGGCAGATCCTTTTTCGGCACCGGCAGTACGCCGCAATCGTCGCAATGGATGACCGGGATCGGGCAGCCCCAATAGCGCTGACGGGAAATACCCCAGTCGCGCAAGCGGAAATTCACCTTGCGCTCGGCCTGCGGCGCATTGCCGAGGCTCGTCTCGGAGAGCTTTGTAGCAACCGTCTGAAAGGCTTCCTCCGTGCTCATGCCGTCGAGGAAACGAGAGTTGATCATGATGCCATCGCCGTCATAGGCGGTGTCACCGACGCTGAAGCTTGCCGCGTCGCCATCGGCGGGCATGACGACGGGAACGACGGGCAGGCCGTATTTACGGGCGAAATCCAGATCGCGCTGGTCACCCGACGGGCAGCCGAAGATGGCGCCCGTGCCATAGTCCATCAAGACGAAGTTGGCGATGTAGACGGGCAGCTCCCAGGACGGGTCGAAGGGATGCCGGACCCGGATGCCGGTGTCCATGCCCTTCTTCTCGGCCGTTTCGAGCGCAGCCAGCGAGGTGCCGGCGCGGCGGCACTCCTCGCAGAAGGCTTCGATGGTCGGCTCCTTGGCAGCCGCTTCCTTGGCTAGAGGATGGTCGGCCGAGATCGCCAGGAATGAAGCGCCGAACAGCGTATCGGGACGGGTCGTATAAACGGTGATCTCGCGATCGCTGTTAGGAGCGGTTTCCGGGACGATTTCCCAGCGGACGGTCAGGCCTTCGGACCGCCCGATCCAGTTCTTCTGCATCAGCCGCACTTTTTCCGGCCAATGGTCGAGCGTATCCAGCGCGTCCAGAAGATCCTGGCTGAATTCAGTGATCTTGAAGAACCATTGCGTCAGCTCGCGCTGCTCGACGAGCGCGCCGGACCGCCAGCCACGGCCGTCGATGACCTGCTCGTTGGCGAGAACGGTGTTGTCGACCGGGTCCCAATTGACCTTGGACTTCTTGCGATAGACCAGGCCCTTCTCCATCATGTCGATGAAGAGCATTTGCTGGCGGTGATAATAATCGACGTCACAGGTCGCGAATTCGCGGCTCCAGTCCAGCGACAGGCCCATGGCCTTCAGCTGGGTGCGCATCGAGGCAATGTTCTGGTAGGTCCATTCCTTCGGATGCACCTTGTTGTCGCGTGCGGCGTTTTCCGCCGGCATGCCGAAGGCGTCCCAGCCCATCGGATGCAGCACATTGTAGCCGCGGGCGCGCTTGTAGCGGGCGACGACGTCGCCCATGGCGTAGTTGCGCACATGGCCCATATGGATACGGCCCGACGGATAGGGAAACATTTCTAGAACGTAGTATTTCTCACGCGGATCGGCATTGTCCGTCACGAAGACCTTTTCTTCGTTCCATTTTTCCTGCCAGCGGGGCTCGGCGTCGCGCGGATTATAACGTTCGCTAGTCATCTGTTCTTGTATTCCGGAAAATCATGGGGAGTCAGGCCGTGACCTTCACCACGAAACCACCCAAGCGTCAAGTTTAGCAGTTGCAGCAAGTGCCTTATCTTGCAAAGCAAAGCCGGATTCCCGCGCATTCGCCCTTGGCAAAGCCCGCCTGCCTCATTACTGCAAGGTTTGAGAAGCAAGCGAAAATATCGAGGCGGAAAGATGGAACTTCAAGAGCGCCTGAACGAAGTTCGTTCCCATATAGCGGCAGCGGAGCGGCGGGCTGGCCGAACGGCCGGCTCCGTGCAGCTCGTTGCCGTTTCCAAGACCTTCGATGCCGATCAGATCCGCCCGGCCATTTCAGCCGGCCAGCGCGTGTTCGGCGAAAACCGCGTGCAGGAAAGCCAGGGGAAGTGGCCGGAGCTGAAAGCCGAAACGCCCGGGATCGAACTGCATCTGATCGGCCCGTTGCAATCGAACAAGGCTGCGGATGCCGTGGCGTTGTTCGATGTCATTGAGACGATAGATCGGGAAAAGATTGCCCGCGCCATCGGCGACGAAATGAAGCGGCAGGGCAAGAGTTTGCGGCTCTATGTGCAGGTCAATACCGGCCTCGAGCCGCAGAAGGCGGGGATTGCGCCTAACGATACAGTCGCTTTTGTCGATCTTTGCCGCAAGGAACTCGAGCTTTCGATCGAAGGCCTGATGTGCATTCCGCCGGCGGAAGAAAATCCAGGGCCGCATTTTGCTCTGCTGGCCAAACTCGCAAAGCAAGCCGGCGTGGAAAAGCTCTCCATGGGGATGTCGAGCGACTATGAAACCGCCATCGCCTTCGGCGCCACCAGTGTTCGCGTCGGTTCTGCGATTTTTGGGGCTCGATAGGCCGCAAACAAAAAGCCCCGGTCACTCTGAACCGGGGCTTCGCAAATCTTCGATAAGATCGAATCTTAGAACTGGTCGTCGTCCTCGTCGTCGCGGCTGGTCGATTTCAGCGACTTCAGCTTGGCGAAAACGGCGTCGGCATCGATTTCCTTTTCCTTCTCTTCTTCGCGCTCATAGCTGAAGCCGAGTTTTTCGGTTTCCTGAGCCGGCTGCAGCGTTGCGCCGAGTTCGGCAGCGGTCGGCAGCGGACGTCCCTTGGCGGCCTTTTCGACTTCCATGTCGAGATCGATCTGGCTGCAGAGGCCGAGCGTGACCGGGTCCATCGGCGTCAGGTTGGCCGCGTTCCAGTGCGTGCGGTCGCGAATCTGCTCGATGGTCGATTTGGTGGTGCCGACGAGGCGGGAAATCTGCGCATCCTTCAGTTCCGGATGGTTGCGCACCAGCCAGAGGATAGCGTTCGGGCGATCCTGGCGCTTCGAGACTGGCGTGTAGCGCGGGCCGCGGCGCTTGGATTCCGGCACGCGGACCTTCGGTTCCGAGAGCTTCAGCTTGTGGTTCGGGTTGGCTTCGGCGCGGGCAATTTCGTCGCGCGTGAGCTGGCCGGTGGAGATCGGATCGAGGCCCTTGATGCCCTGTGCGGCTTCGCCATCGGCAATGGCCTTTACTTCGAGCGGATGCAGCTTGCAGAACTGCGCGATCTGGTCGAATGACAAGGCTGTATTGTCGACAAGCCAGATGGCGGTTGCCTTCGGCATGAGCAATTGTTGAGCCATGGATATAGTCCTTCTGTCAGTCCGCGCCGGTGTCGC